>CADEED010000001.1:0-9631 GCA_902826225.1 uncultured Pseudomonadota bacterium
CAGTCGTTCAATGCAGAGGACGTGCTCTACTAGAACAAGGCCGCGCCGAGATTCGGCAAGCAGGCGGTCTACCTGGAGGACGTCGATCCGGGCGCCGCAGTCCCGCCGCTCTCGGTCGCGGAACTCCGCAACCTCGCCAACGACGGCGTGAAGATCTTCGCGCCGCCGATCCCCGCGCTGCTCGCCGTCGACGCGGCGAACAACAAGCTCGTGCCCTCGCAGTACGCGCTGGACATCAAGGCGGCGGGTCTCGACATCATCACCTGGAGCTTCGAGCGCGCCGATCTGCGGCGCGGCGCGGCGTTCGGCGGCTTCTACGCGGCGTACGACCCCGCCGGCCAGGTGGTGCAGACCGACAGCGACATGTATCTCGCGCTCGATGCGCTGGCGCGCGACGTCGAGGTGATCGGCGTGTTCTCGGACTGGCCGGCGACGGTCAGCTACTACGCGAGCTGCCTGGGACTCGAGTAGCCTCAATGGATCGGCGAGGGAGTGAAGGCGCCCTGCCCCGGGCGCGAACGTAGAACACTCCCTCGCCGATCGCCGGCGTCAGTCGGCGAGCTTGGGCAGGAAAGAGATGTCCATGTGGTAGCGCTTCGGATCCTTCGGATCGAGCAGCACCGTCAATTGCTTCGTCTTGACGTATGGCGCGGGATCGAACCACAGGTTGTCGCTGTGGAAGATGTGCAGCTGCGACGTCTCGGGATTCAGCCATTGCGAGGAGATTCGCCAGGGACTGCGGCCGTTCACCTTGAGCGACGTGTTGCGCTCGACGGCCTGGAACTCGGTCTGCACGGCGTCGCCATACGCCATGAGCCATTCGCTGCGCTTCTGGCGCGCCCGCGAGGTCAGCACGATGGCGAGCCCGATCGCAGCGAACACGGCGCCGATGAGCGAGAGGATCAACGGCCCGAGCCACAGTGATCCGAAACCGTCGATGCGCGCGTCGTTGGGCTCGTCCGGCGCGTAGAGCACGTCGACGGATTCTCCTACCGAATACGACGGTGGGTTGCTGCTGAAGGACGACGTGAACGTGATCCTCTGGCCACGCTTCGAGGTGTACTCGACGACCGGCTTGTACGTGACCGAGCCGTCGTCCTTGTCCCGCACCTGGATCAGCTCGACCACGGTGCCCGTCGAGCGATCGGCTGAAGCGATGAACCTGCGGGTGCTCAACGCAAGCGCCAGCGCGCCGACCAGCAGCGCCACCCCGATTCCGGCGAACAACCACGTGATCCAACCGGGCTTTTTCATGGCGACCTCCCGCGCGGAACGATACGCGCGGGACGCGCCGGCGTCGCGCATTGACGGCGGGAATGTGACCGTGATCTAGTCCCGCCCCCCGAACGCGTGTGGAGCGCGTCATGATTTCAAGGCACTGGCATTGCATCGCGCGGCGGGAGAACGCCGACGACTACATTCGCCACCTCCAATCCGAAACCTGGCCGGGGCTGGGTGCCATACCCGGCTTCATCGACGGGACGATCCATCGGCGCGACCTCACGCGCGGCACCGAGTTCGTGATCGTCACCCGCTGGGAGTCGATCGACTCGTTGCGCAAGTTCGCGGGCGTCGATCCGGAAGTGGCCGTGGTGCCGCAGAAGATCCAGAGCATGCTGATCGAATTCGACGGACGCGTGCGTCATTACGAGGTGGTCGGTTGACGGGAACGTACCGGATCGCCGAAGCCACGACGGATGCCGAAATCATCGCGTGCTGGCCGGTGATGTCCCAGTTGCGCCCGAAGATCGTGGAGCAGGAATTCCTCGGGATCGTGACGCGCCTCGCGGCGACGCAGCGGCTGCAGCTCGCCTATCTAGACGACGGAGGCATCCGCGCCGTCGCCGGTTACCGCCTCGGCGACTGGCTCGCCGGCGGGCGCTATCTCGAGATCGAGGATCTCGTCACCGCGGAAGGTGTGCGATCCAGGGGCTATGGCGGCGCCCTCTTCGACTGGCTCGTCGCCGTTGCCGCGCGTGAGCAGTGCCGGCAGGTGCGCCTGGTCTCGAACGTGCGTCGTCTGGATGCGCACCGCTTCTATCTGCGCAAGGGCATGACCATCGAGGCCAACTATTTCTCGATGAACGTGCCATGAAAATCCTCGTCACCGGCAGCGCCGGACACCTGGGCGAAGCACTCATGCGCGCCCTCCCTGACCTCGGCCACGAGCCTCTCGGGCTCGACGTCCTCGCCTCCCCGTTCACGCACGTCGTCGGCTCGATCGCGGATCGCGCCATCGTGGATCGATGCATGCGCGGCATCGACGCGGTGCTGCACGTCGCGACGTTGCACAAGCCGCACGTCGCGACTCACTCGCGCCAGGTGTTCGTCGATACGAACGTCACTGGTACGCTGAATCTGCTGGAAGCAGCCGTCGTGAACCGCGTGCGCGCCTTCGTCTTCACGAGCACGACCAGCACGTTCGGCGACGCGCTGACCCCGCCGCATGGCGCACCCGCGGCCTGGATCACGGAGGACGTCGTCGCGCAACCGAAGAACATCTACGGCGTCACGAAAACCGCGGCCGAGGATCTGTGCCAGCTCTTCAATCGCAACGAACGGCTTCCCGTGCTGGTGCTGCGCACGTCGCGGTTCTTCCCCGAAGAGGACGACGTCGCCGAGCGCCGCGCCGCGTACCTCGAGGACAACCTCAAGGTGATCGAGCTGCTGTATCGCCGCGTCGACATCGATGACGTGGTGAGTTCTCTGGTCTGCGCGATGGAGAAGGCGCCGTCGCTGGGCTTCGAGAAGTTCATCATCACGGCGACCACGCCGTTCCGGCGGGAAGATGCCGCGCAACTCGGCGTCGACGCGCCCGCGGTCGTCGCCCGTTACGTGCCGGAGTTCCCGGACGTCTTCCGCGCGCGCAACTGGACGATGCTGCCGACGCTCGACCGCGTTTATGTCAACGACAAGGCCCGCCGTCTGCTCGGCTGGCAGCCGCGCTACGACTTCGCGCGCGCGGTGACGGACGTGGGCGCGGGCCGCGACTACCGCAGCCCGCTCGCCGTCGCGGTGGGTGCGAAGGGCTACCACCGGTAGAAAACCGCGATGGGTGTGTAGCAAATCTTGTTGATGGCGCGTCCCGGCCATAGCAATTTCCGGATCGTCCCCACGATCGTCAACGTGCAGAATCCGGCCATGAGCAGCCCGCTCGACAACGTCTTCTGGAATTGCCTCTCGGGGCCGCACGCGCAGTACGCGACGGGTGCTGGCCCGGTGCGGCGCTATGCACGCGGGTTTTCCCCCATCGTCGGTTGTGCCGAGCCCCGGCAGCCCGACTTCGCGACCCTCGAGCACCATGTCGCTCCGGGCGAGACTTTCTATATCGACATCTGGGACGGCGTTGCGCCTGCCGGTTGGCGCGTCGACAAGGAAGCGCGGGTGTTCAAGATGGTCTGGGACGCGCCGATGCCCGCCGAGGACGCCGCACCGGATGCGGTGCGGCTCGAGCCCGGGAAGTTCCGGGACGCGGTCGAGCTCGCGCGCCTCACGAACCCCGGACCGTTCGGGCCGCGCACGCCCGAGCTCGGCGAGTATTTCGGATACTTCGAGGGGGGCCGCCTCATCGCACTCGCGGGCGAGCGCACGCGCATCGCCGACTTCCACGAAGTCAGCGGCATCTGCACGCATCCGGATTTTCAGGGGCGCGGACTGGCCCGCAAGCTCACCTTGAAGCTCGTCCGCCGGCAGATGCAGCGCGGCGAGACGACGTACCTGCACGTCATGGCCCACAACGGCGGCGCGCGCGCGCTCTACAAGAAGCTGGGCTTCCGCGACTACCTCGAGACCACCGTCCGGGTGGTAACTCGCCTCTGATGTGGCACGCTGGATCGATGAGGAGGTGTTCGTGATGCGCGGAGGTTGCCGCTCTGTGTTCGCAGTTGCCTACCTACCCAACTTCACCGCCGCGTAGTCGGTCACCCACGTCGAGTACGGCACGCAGCCTTCCGCGTGCGACGCGCACTTCGCCTCGGGCGTGCGCCAGAACTTGATCTTCTCCAGGTTCTCGAACCCGTTGGTCTTGCAGCCCTCGGCGCCGAGCAACTCATTGCCCTCGCAGGCCTTCGGTACGGCCGGATTCGAGCCGAACCACGCGGCGACGTCGCCTTGCACCTTCGGCGAGATGGACCATTCGAGCCATTTGTACGCGCAGTTCGGATGTCGCGCGCCCGTGGCGAGCATCGTCGTGTCCGCCCAGCCGGTCGCGCCTTCGACGGGAACGGTGGTCGCGACTTTCGCCTTGTTCGCGAGCAACGTGTTCGCCTGGAGGGGCCACGAGCCCGAGGCGACGATGCCCTCGGTCGTGAAGTCCCGAACCTGCACGTTCGCGTCGTGCCAGTAGCGCTGGATGAGCGGATGCTGGCCGCGCAACACATCCAGCACCGCCGCGTACTGCGCCGCGGAGAGCTCGTACGGATCCTTGATGCCGAGGCCGGGATTCTTCGCCGCGAGATAGAGCGCGGCGTCCGCAATGTAGATAGGCCCGTCGTACGCCTGGATGCGGCCCTTGTTGGCCTTGCCGTCGGGCAGCTTCTGCGCCTCGAACACGACCGACCAGGACGTGGGCGCGGTCTTGAACGCCTCCGTGCTGTACAGCAGCACGTTTGGGCCCCACTGGTACGGCACGCCGTAGTGCTGGCCGTCGACCGTGTGCCAGGCCGCATCCTGCAGGCGCGGATCGACCGTGCCGTAGCTCGGTATGCGCTCGAGCGCGACAGGCTGGACCGTGCCGCCGCGGATGAGACGCAGCGAGGCGTCGCCGGAAGCGGTCACGAGATCGTACGGCGCATTGCCCGGCGGCGGCCAGGAAGCGTCGCCCGGCGGGCTCTCCTGCGGCGCGCCGGACGTCATCAGCGCGATCATCTCGTCGGACGTCGCCGCGGTCTTCACCTCGACCTGGCAGCCGGTGTCCGCTTCGAACTGGCTGACCCAGTCGTACACCTTGTCGGATTCGCCACGTTCGATGTAGCCCGGCCACGTGAGGATGTTCAGCTGGCCTTCGAGCGCCGTCATCTTCATCTCTTCGGCCGTGGGCTTGGCGGTGGGGGCATCCTCTTCCTGCTTCGAGCACGCGGCGACCGTAAGCGCGGCACAGGCGGCGAGAACACACAGAGACCTCTTCGCGGAAGGGGAGAACATGTTGAACGCCTTCGTTGTTTGCGCGTGGCGCATTGCAGGCCTAACTCCGGAACATGGCGCGACGCAGGAAGCTCATCGCCTGCTCGTTCAGGCACGTCGCCGCCGCCACGCGCATCCACGTGCTCGGCAACTGCGTCGGCGAGAACAGGCTGCCGGGTGCTAGCAGTATGCCCTCGCGGCTGCCGGCCGCCGCCAGCTCGTTGGTATCGCGACCGAAGTCCGCCCAGAGATACATGCCGCCCGTGGGCGGTCCCGCGATCCGTGCGCCCATGTCCAAAATGGCGCGCGCGGTGCGTTCGCGGCATTCGTCCAGGCGGTCGCGCACGCGCTCGAGCATCCGCTCGTAGGCACGGTCCACGATGATGCGCGCGACCACGCGCTCCGACAGTTCCGGTGTCGCGAGGCCCGTCAATGCCTTGATGTCACGCAGTTCGCGGACCAGCGCCGGGTGCGCGGCGACGAACCCGACACGCAGGTTGGCCGCGAGAGACTTCGAGAAGCCGCCGACGTAGATGACACGCCGGCCATCATCCAGGCCGGCGAGCCGCACGCCGTGCCGGCCATGCAGGTCGCCGTAGATGTCGTCCTCGAGGATCATGAAGTCGTGCTGGCCCGCGAGCTGCAGAAGGCGCGTGGCATTGAGTGCGCTCAGCGAAGACCCGGTGGGGTTGTGCAGGACCGAACTCATGATGAACAACTTCGGTTTCTCGTGCGCGAGCAGGCTCTCGAGCGCGGCAATGTCGGGGCCGTCGGGACCCCGCGGCACGCCGACGATGCGCGCGCCGAATGCCGCGAAGCGCGCGAACATCACGAACCACGCCGGATCCTCGACGAACACGAGATCGCCCGGCGCGAGGAAGCGCCGTGCGACGATGTCCATCGCCGAGGTGGCGCCACTCGTCGTGACGATCTGGTCGGGTGCGGCATCGATGCCCACCTGCGCGAGACGCGTCGACAGCGCCTCGCGCAGCGGTAGATAGCCCTCGATGGAGCCGTATTTCAGCAGCCACGAGCCGCGGCTGCGGCCCACGCCGCGCACTGCGGCTGCAACCATCTCGTGATCGAGCCAGCTCTCCGGCAGCAGCCCCGCACCGGGCTGCTCGCTGCCGGGCGATTGGCGGCGCTGCGCTCGCAACAGCCAGTTGACGTCGAGCGGCGATCCCGGAAGCGACGGAGAGGCGGCCAGGCGTCGCGCCTGCTTCGCGGTCTGTCGCAGACGCACGTAGAAACCGGAGCCACGGCGGGATTCGATCAGTCCGGCAGCGATGAGGCGGTCGTACGCCTCGACGACCGTCGAGCGGCTCACGCGCGATTCCACCGCGCAATGGCGGATCGAAGGCAGCCGCGTTCCGGGCCGCAGCGCGTGCGTCTCTATGCGCTGCGCGAGTTGCGCCGCGAGCTGCGCGGGCAGCCGGTGATCCTGTTTGGGTTCGAGCGGCATATGTAAGAGCGGGCCAGTCGGCTGTAGTTGGGCGGCCAACTGTACTGTAACTGTACTGGTTGAAGCGAGTACGCTTCTGCGCCCATGAACGCCCACTCCGTCCATGTGCAGCCCGGATTACCGGCGCCCTCGCTTCCCGATGCGGCGTCGATCGACGACGCCGCGGAGTTCCTGCGCGCGCTCGTGCCGCCGACGCCGCAGTTCGTCTGGCCGCAGATTGCGGCAGCCTTCGGCGCCGAGGTCTGGCTGAAGCACGAGAACCACACGCCCATCGGCGCGTTCAAGGCGCGCAGTGTCGCCGTGTACTTCCGCGAGTTGCTCGCGCGCGAGCCGGGGATCCGTGGCGTCGTCACGGCGACGCGCGGCAATCATGGGCAGGCCGTCGGACTCGCCGCGCGCCTGTTCAAACTACCGGCTACCATCTACGTGCCGCGCGGCAACAGTACCGAGAAGAACGCCGCCATGCGCGCGCTCGGCGCCACGCTCGTCGAACACGGCGAGGATTTCCAGGAATCCCGCGAGGAGGCGATCCGCCACGCCGCGCGCGACGGGCTGCACCTCGTGCCGTCGTATCACATGGACATCGTGAAGGGCGTCGCGACGTACTGGGCCGAGTTCTTCCGCGCCGCGCCGGCACTCGACGTCGTGTACGTGCCGATCGGCATGGGCTCGGGCATCTGCGCCGCCGCCGCGGCGCGCAATCTCTTCTCGCCGCGCACGAAGATCGTCGGCGTGTGCTCGGCGCACGCGCCGGCCTCCGCGCGTTCTTTCGCGGCGCAGCGCGTCGTCGAAGCGCCCGTCTCGACGAAGCTCGGCGACGGCATGGCCTGCCGAAGGCTCGACGCCGAATCGATCGCGATCATGGTCGCGAACGTGGAGCGCATCGTCGAAGTGACGGATGCGGAGCTCGCCGATGCGATGCGCGCCCTCTTCCGCATGACCCACAACGTGGTCGAGGGCGCCGGCGCCGCAGCGTACGCGGCGGCATGGCGCGAGCGCGACTCCCTCGCCGGCAAGCGTGTCGGCCTCACCGTCACGGGCGGCAACGTCGATGCTCCCGTGTTCGCCGGCGTGCTCGGCGGCCTGCGCTGATGAACATCGGCGATCTGCCGTTCGGCACGGTGGACTGGAAGGCGGTCGAAGTCACGAAGCACCCCGGATTGCGCGGCGAGGCGCTCTGGCGCACTCGCAGATTCGGCGACGTGCGCGTGCGAATGGTCGAGTACTCTCCGGACTACCTGGCAGATCACTGGTGCACCAAGGGCCATTTCCTGCTGTGTCTCGACGGCACGCTGCAAACGGAGCTCGGCGACGGGCGACGTTTCCGCCTCGGCCCCGGCATGAGCTACCACGTGGCCGACGGCGCCGAGCCGCATCGTTCCTCCTCGCCAACGGGCGCCAGGCTGTTCATCGTCGACTGACATGGAAAACTACGAACTCTCGACGGATTTCGCGCGGCTCGATCTGCAGGCGATCCATGCCTATCTCACGCGCTCGTACTGGTCCCCCGGCATCCCGCTCGAGATCGTGGAGCGCGCCGCGAGGAACTCGCTGTGTTTCGGTGTCTACACGCAGGGTGCGCAGGTCGGCTTCGCGCGCGTCGTCACCGACTGCGCGACCTTCGCCTACCTCTGCGACGTGTATGTCCTCGAAGCGCATCGCGGCCGAGGGTTGTCCAAGTGGATGATGCGTGAAGCCATGGCGCACCCCGCCCTCGCCGGTGCGCGCCGCGTGATGCTCGCGACTCGCGACGCGCACGGCCTCTACCGGCAATCGGGTTTCACCGAGTGCGTGGGCAACACCAATCTCATGGAGATCGTCCGGCCGGAAATCTACCGCCGCGTCTGAGCGCCGTATACTGCCGCGCATGATCACTGTAAGCCCAGCGCGAGTCGTCCTTGGCAGCATCGCGCTCCTGCTCGCGGGCTGCGGTGCGATCCCCAAGCGCGAGCGCGCTCTCGAGCAGGTCATACCGCTCACCGCCCCGGTCCTCGCGCCCGGCGTCGAGGCGAACTCCGACAAGCTGTTCGTCGTCGTCACATTCTCGGGTGGCGGCAAACGCGCCGCGGCGTTCTCGTACGGGGTGCTCGAAGCGCTGCGCGACGTCAAGGTCACGACTCCCGATGGCGACCAGCGCGAACTGGTCGACGAAATCGACCTCATCTCGGCGGTCTCCGGCGGTGCGTTCACGGCGGCGTACTACGCGCTCAATGGCCACGAGGCTTTCGAGAGCTACGCGCCGCGATTCCTCAATCACGACACCGAGAAGGACCTCTGGCTCAAGGTGCTCGCGCCGGCGAACTGGTCGCGACTGGCGAAGCCGCGCGTGAGCCGCAGCGATCTCGAAGCGGAATACTTCGACGAGGAGCTGTTCCGCGGCGCGACGGTCAACGACCTCTTGACGCGCTCCCCGCGCGTCATCATCACCGCGACGGATCTCGTGCGCTCTTCGCCGTTCTCGTTCACCCGCGAGCAGATGAACGGCGTGTGCGTCGATCCGCAGAGCGTACCCGTCGCACGCGCGGTGTTCGCCTCGGCGGCGACGCCCATCTACTTCGCGCCGCTGGTCATGCGCAGCTTCGCGGGCGATTGCGGCTACCAGCCGCCCGAGACCATGGCCGCCGTCGAATCGATCGAGGACGCGTATCGCCGCGAGCGCGCCGAGCGATTGATCTCCTACCTGGACCGGAAGGATTATCCGTACCTGCATCTCGCCGATGGCGCGTTCGCGGACAATCTCGGCGCCCGCGCCATTCTCGATGAAGTCGCGCTCGGCGAAACGGTGACGGACGCCTTGCGGCGGAACGGCTTCGCGCGGGCCCGCCGCATGCTCTTCATCGTGGTCGACTCGCGCACCGGGTTCGACAAGCGCAATGCGCTGGATCCGAAGCCGCTCGGCATCAAGAAAGTCATGGACGCGGTGGTCAGCGCCGCCTTCAACCGCTACAGCTTCGAGACCATGAACCTGATCCGCCAGCGCGTGAAGAGCTGGGAACGCGACGTGCGCAGCACTCGTTGCAAACTGGCCCTCGCGATCCCGGACTGCGA
>CADEED010000001.1:9641-101516 GCA_902826225.1 uncultured Pseudomonadota bacterium
GGGGTGAGCTTCGATCGCGTGAAGGATCCGGGGGAACGCGAGTATCTCGACCGGGTTCCGACGGCATTCACGATATCGTCGGAGCAGACGATCCGCCTGCGCCGTGCCGCGCATCAACTCGTCGAGGAATCGGCCGAGCTACGCACGTTTCTCGAGGAGAGCGCCAAGGCCGCGCCGCAACAACGCGATTAGGCGGACGCCGACAGACATCGCGCCGCTCTTGCGCAACGCTCGCCCGATGCAACCGATCCGGCGAATCCTCGTCGCCGTCAAGGATCCCGCGGCGCGCGCGCTGCCGGCCGTCAACAAGGCTGCGCAGATCGCGAAGGGGCTGGGCGCGCAGCTCACGCTTTTCCACGACATCGCGGCCCCGCTGTACGCCGAGGCCTGGGCGGCGCGCAACATCGATCCGCGCTCCTGGCAACGAGAAGTGCTCACCGCGCGGCGGGAGCGGCTCGAGAAGCTGGCCACGCGCGTACGCAAGCACGGCATCGACGTGGACGTCGCGGCGGACTGGGACTTCCCGCCGTACGAAGCCATCGTGCGCAAGGCGCAACGCATCAACGCGGATCTCGTCGTCGTCGAGAATCATCACGGCACCGGGCGCCACCCGGCACGCTGGCTGCTTTCCTATACGGACTGGGAGTTGCTGCGTCTCTGCCCATTGCCCGTGCTGCTCGTGAAGAACCGCCGGATGTACCATCGCCCGCGGGTCCTCGCCGCGATCGACCCCATCCACCGCCAGGCCAAAGCCACGAACCTCGACCGCCAGATCCTGCGCGCGGGCGCGCAGTTCGTGAGTGCGTTGCACGGCGAGCTGCACGCGCTGCACGTGTTCTCGTCGTCGTTGCCGGTGATCGCGGCGATGCCCGACGGGCCGCTGATCGACATCGTCGATGGCCATGACGAAGCGGAGCGCGCCGCGCGACGGGCGCTCGAACGCGCGGTGGACGGATTCGAGGTCAAGCGCAGTCACTGTCACCTCGCGGAAGGCCGGGCGCAGGACGTGATTCCACGCACGGCGAAGCGTGAGCGCTGCGCGATTGTCGCCATGGGCGTCGTATCGAGATCGGGCCTGAAGCGATTCTTCATCGGCCACACGGCGGAGTACGTGATGGATGCCGTCAACGCCGACATCCTCGTCGTGAAACCCGCCAGCTTCGAATCGCGTGTCCCGCGCACCGGCCGCGGAGTGCAGGTCCTGACGATGCCCGTGCTCCCGGGTTGAATCCGGGCCTGGAGAGACACTCGACGCCCCTGTCCCCTGCGTGAAATTTTTTCTCTTGACCGCCCCCGATGACTCCGATTAGACACTTTCAACGGCCACAATTGCGCTTGTGGTTGTGCCCATCGCATTCCGACGCACCTGCAAACCCCGAGAAGGACTCTCAAATGCCAGCAGACAGGACTCCCGCCAAGGTCATCATCCGGAAGCGCGCGCCGCGCAAGACGGCCGCTGCCGCCGCCAGATCCGCCACCCCCTTCACCCGCTTCGTGGGTCCCGAGAAGCGTGCGGCGCTGATCGCCGAGGCGGCCTACTACCGCGCGGAGAAGCGCGGGTTCGCGCCGGGCAGCGAGCGGGAAGATTGGCTGGCCGCGGAGGCCGAGGTGGACGCGAAGCTGCTGCGCGCGGAGTCACCGCCACGCGGCTGAGGGTCTAACCACGCGCACGACACGATTGACGGACACCATGTTTCGGCGCTCATAGGATTCATCCGGATTGACGTTGGCGCCATGCGCGGCAACACTCGTTCGACCCCATCCCCGTTCGACCATCGCGGAGCGCCCATGTCAGCGCAACTCGCCGAAGTCGTCCCCCTGCCGCTTATCGAAGCGGTCTCCCACGGCCTGATCCTGCACGTCGACGATGACGAGGCGGTGCGCCGATCGACCGCGATGCTCATGCGCAGCGCGGGGTACGAGACACGCGAGGCCGCCAACGACCGGCAGGCGCTCGCGCAAGCCGACTCTCTGCGCGGCCGTCTCGACGTTCTGATTGTCGACTATCACCTGGGCGGCGATCTGACGGGCACGGAGGTCGCGGAGGAATTCGCGAGACTGTTGGGCCACGCGGTGCCGACGGTCATCCTTACCGGAGATCCCGCGAATGCCGAAGTGCCGTGGCTGGCGGATGCGCCGGTGTGGGTGGCGCGCAAGCCGCTGGCGCCCGAGATCTTGCTCGCGGCACTGTCACCGCTGGTGGCATTCCGCCGCGCGATCGCCGCCGCCGCGGTCCGCTGACGGCGGCTGTCTAACGCGGCGAGTACAGCGGCAGCACGCGCGGCAGCTTCTTCTCGATATCCTTGATGCGGTCCTTCGGCGCGGGATGCGTGCTGAGAAATTTCGGCGTACCTGCGCGCTCTGCGTTCGACATCTTTTTCCACAGCGTGAGCGCGGCACGCGGATCGAATCCGGCGCGCGCCATGAGCTCCAGCCCGATCTCGTCGGCCTCGGACTCCTGGTCGCGGCCGAACGGCAACTGGAATGTGACTTCGGCCACCATGTTCGCAACATTCGCCGTCGCCTCGCTGACGCCCGCCACCGCCGCGGCACCCGACAGCACGAGTTGCTGCGCATACGCGCGCGACACGCGCTCTCGCGTGTGCTCCCGCAAGGCGTGCGCCACCTCGTGGGCGAGCACCGTCGCGAGCTCGGCGTCCGTGAGATCGAGTTCCTCGATGAGCCCCGAATACACCATGATGCGGCCGCCGGGCATGCAGTAGGCATTGAGCTCTTTCGTCTTCTGCACGTTGAACTGCCAGTTCCAGCCGCGCGCGTCGCCGCGGAACGTCGGAGTCGCGGCGACGAGACGCTGCGAGATCGAAGTCACGCGCGCCAGCTGGGCGCGGTCCGTATTGAGCACGCCCTTGTCGCGAGCGGCCTTGAGCTCCGCTTCGTAGGCCTGCGCGGCACCCTGCTCGATCGTCTCGCTCGATACGAGCATCTGCTGCTTGCGATCCACGCCAACCGCACCGGCGCTGGTCGTGCGCACGCTCTCGCAACCCGAGGGCAGCGCGACGATGCAGGCGATCATGAGTATCGGCAATGAATTTTTCATGGTGGGGATATCATGCCGTATCGGGCCGCCTAGCAATCGAGGATTCCCGCAGGGGTTGTTAGGACTCCTCCTACGGCGCCGGTCCCTTTTTTCTCCGGGCGACTGCATACTGACGCATGCGCAGATTCCTCCTGTTGAGCCTGTTGGGCGGCTGCTCCTTCGCCGCGAACCCGGTGTCCGTGCCCGAGCCCGGCGGCGACACCGTCGAGCTGTGGCCGGGCGGCGTTCCCGGCGCGGAGCGGGTCACGGCGCAGCAGCGCATCGTCGAGCGCTCGCCGCGGGGTCCGCTGCGCGACCGGATGATCGAGCACACGACACGCCCGCTGATCACGCGATACGTGGCGAAGACGAAGCCGCTCGGCATCACGCTGCTCGTCGTGCCGGGCGGCGGCTATCAGCGCGTGGTCATCGACAAGGAGGGCTTCGAAGCCGCCGAATATTTCGCGCAGCGCGGCTTCGACGCCGCCGTACTCCGCTATCGCCTGCCGGCAGACGGCTGGGCAGCCGGACCCGATGCACCCGTGCACGACGCGATGCGGGCCCTGCGCCTGTTGCGGAGCCGCGCGTCGCCCGGCCAGCGATTTGGCGTCATCGGGTACTCTGCCGGCGGCCATCTGGTCGCGCGGCTGATCACCGAACCGCAGCTGCAGTATCCGCCGCGCGACGCGGCAGACTCATTGTCCGCGCGGCCGGATTTCGCGGTGCTCATGTATCCCGTCATCGCGACGACCGGCAAGCTCGCGCACGCCGGCTCGGCGCTGCAGTTGCGCGCGGCGGGCGTACCCGAAGACGGGCTGGAGAAGTATTCCCCCGATCTGAACGTCAGCGCGTCCGTACCGCGGACTTTGATCGTGCACACCGCCGACGACGCGACGGTGCCCGTCGAGAACGGCATTCGCATGTACGACGCGTTGCGCCGCGCCGGCGTGCGCAGCGAACTGCACGTTTTCGATCGCGGCGGACACGGCTTCGGACTGAGATCCATCACCGGCATGCCGGTCGCCATCTGGCCGGCGCTCGTGGAGAACTGGGCACTCGATGAAACGAAGTGATCCACCCGACCGGTTGCGCCGGAGTTCCTAACTATCAAGGTCCGCGCGGCGGGAACCGTGCACGCTGCCGCGGCGGAGGATGATGGGGCAGGACGCGGCTCTGCGGATCGCCAACGATCCGCATGGAGTCGAGCGCGGCAAGACGCACCTCTTACAGCCGGGAAACTGTGCGTTCACCGCCAACCCGGCGCGGGCACCCTCACGCCGCGGCCCGATGTCTCGTCGAAACGTTGAGAATGACACCGGTTTCCCGGTATAACAGCCCTCCTCCCGAAACTAGGGTTCCTCCCTTGGTCCCAGCCGTTTCCGACCTCGCGTTCGACGCCCGTGCAGCCGCCGCCGAATTCGTCCGGGCGCGCCGGGCCGCAGGCTCGTTCTCGAAGTACCCCGGCACCCCGCCGCCCGACCTCGACGCGGCCTATCGCTGCCAGGACGCAGCCATCGAGCTTTGGAAGGACGCCATCGCGGGCTGGAAGGTTGGCTGGATTCCGGAGCCCCTGAGCCAGAAGTACGGCGTGAACCGCTTGGTCGGCCCGATCTTCGCGCAGGCCCTGCAGCGGTCCGTCGGCAACGAGCCCGTCGATGCCCCCGTGTTCGCCGAGGGCTTCGCCGCGGTGGAGGCCGAGTTTGTCGTGCAATTGTCCGAGGATCCCCCCGCGAATGTCGCGGAGTGGACAGCCGAGACAGCACGCCGATTCGTGCAGACCATGTACATCGGCATCGAGATCGCGAGCAGTCCGCTGCGGAACATCAACTCTTTCGGAGCCGCAGTGGTCGCCAGCGATTTCGGCAACAACGCCGGCCTCATCCTGGGCGTCGAGATCACCGACTGGTCGCAGCGCGCGCCCGAGACCATGCATTGTGAAACCCGCATCGACGGCCACCTGGTGGGGCGTGGCACCGCCGCGAGCGTCAGCGGCGGCCCGTTGTCGGCCCTCGCGTTCGCGCTCCGGTGCAATGCGCGACGCGGCCGATCGCTGCGCGCGGGAGATTTCGTGTCGACCGGCGCCGCGACGGGCGTCCATTCGATCAGGGCGGGCCAGAGGGCGGAAGCCATCTTCACGGGTATCGGCAGCCTGCGGTGCGTGGCCGTGCCGAAGCAGCCGATTTCGTAAGCTCCATTGTTAGGGCCGCGCGTACAATCGCGCCATGACACGCAGCCGGAAAAAGGTCGCACTCAATCGTCCCGCCGCCAAGGGTGCTTCGAAGCCCGCCGGCGTCAAGCCGGGGCGAAACGCGACCATCAACGACATCGCGAGGCTCGCGAGCGTGTCCAAGAAGACGGTCTCGCGCGTGATCAACCAGTCGCCGCTCGTCCAGGAAGCGACGCGCGCGCGTATCCAGGCGGTGATCGACAAATTCGGCTACGTGCCCGACCCCCAGGCGCGGGGGCTCGCCTTCCGGCGCGCATTCCTCATCGGTCTCGTCTACGACAATCCGAACGCGCAGTACATCGTGAACCTCATGGAAGGCGCGCTCGAGGCCGTGCGCAACACGGAGTACGAGGTCGTCGTGCACCCCTGCGACCGCATGAAGCCGGATTTCATCGCCGGCGTCCGGCGCTTCGTCGAGCGCCAGAAATTGCGCGGCGTCATCCTCATGCCCCCGATCTCCGAGAACGACGACCTCACCCACGCGCTCATGGCGGCGGATTGCGCGTATGTCCGCATCACCTACGCGCAGCTCGATGATCCGGCGCGCATGGTCATCTCCAACGACCGGCTCGCCGTCGCGGAAGTGGCGAACTACCTCGTGTCGCTCGGCCACAGACGCATCGGCTACATCGCCGGGCCGCCGGGGTTCCGGTCGGCGATCGAGCGTCTGGCGGGATTCCGCGAGGCTCTCGCGGCGCGTGGCGTCGCGTTTCCGAGCGAACTCATCGTCGAAGGCGGTTACACGTACGAGTCCGGCGTCGCGGGCGGCGAGAAGCTGCTCGCGCTCGATCCACGGCCCACCGCGATCTTCGCCAGCAACGACGAAATGGCGGCTGGCGTATATCGCGTCGCGAACAAGCTCGGCCTGGCGATCCCCGGCGATCTGTCGATCGTGGGGTTCGACGACGGCCCGCTCGCGGCGCGCTTGCTGCCGTCGATGACGACGATCCGCTTGCCGATCCGCGAGCTCGGGCGTCTCGCGGCCAACAAGATCCTGCATCCGGAGGCGGCGGGCGGTCACGCGATGGTGACGCCGCTCGAACCTCACCTGGTCATCCGCGATTCCTGCCAGCCCCCTGCCCGCTGACGCCAACGAACTTCGACGGCACTCACCAGCCGCAACCGGGCCGCCGTCCGGCTCGTCGTCGACGTTCATGACACCGGTTTCCGTGCGGACGCCAGGCGGGTTAGAATCGCCACCCGAAAAAGGGCCGCGGCAAGTCGAGAGACCGGCAATGAAGTTCGAAACCAGACACGCGAATCATCCTTCCATCATCCCGACCGCGGACTCGGCGCGGTTGCGCGAGCTCTTTCACATCCAGGGAATCTTCATCCCCGACGACGTGAGTCTCACGTTCAGCCACGTCGAACGCATGATCAACGGCGGCGTGATGCCGGTGACGAAGCCGATCGAACTCGACGAGGTCCCGGCGCTCAGCAAGGGGCCGTTCCTGGCGCGTCGCGAACTCGGCGTGATCAACATCGGCGGCGACGGCAAGATCGTCGTGGATGGCCGGGAGTGGTCGCTCGCCGCGCGCGAAGGCCTGTACATCCCGCAGGGAACCACCTCGCTCGTGTTCTCGTCCGTCTCGAAGGATGCGCCCGCCAAGTTCTATCTCGCGAGTACACCGGCGCACGCGCGCTACGAGACCGTGAAGATCGACCTCAAGAAGGCGAACCCGATGCCCGTCGGCTCAGCGGCCACCGCGAACGCGCGCACCATCCACCAGTACATAAACCCCGACATCTGCAAGTCGGCGCAGCTGCTCATGGGTCTCACGTCGCTCCAGGAGGGCAGCGTGTGGAACACGATGCCCTGCCATTTGCACGAGCGTCGCGCGGAGACCTACTTCTACTTCGACCTGAAACCTGATGCGCGCGTCGTGCACATCATGGGAGAGCCGAGCGAGACCCGGCACATCTTCGTAGCCAACGAAGAAGCCGTCATCTCGCCGCCGTGGGGCATCCACACCGGTTGTGGCACCACTAACTACAGCTTCATCTGGGCGATGGGCGGCGAGAACCTGGAATACAAGGACGTCGTCTGGGTCCCGATGGATTCGCTGCGCTGATGGCTTCTCCATTCGACCTGTCGGGCAAGGTCGCGGCCGTCACGGGCGCGAACGCCGGATTGGGCCGCGCCATCGCGGAGGCGCTCGCCGCCGCTGGCGCGGACGTCGCCTGCATCGGGCGCAGCGAGCCCGCGGAAACGGTGGCGGCCATCCAGGCGCTGGGCCGCAAATGCGCGTGGATCGCGGCGGACCTCGGCGCACGCCCGGACCATGCGGCGATCATCGCGGGTGTCGTCGGCAAGCTGGGCGGCCTGCACATCCTCGTGAACAACGCGGGCATCATCCGCCGCGCGAACGCGATCGATTTCAGCGAGGCCGATTGGGACGCGGTCCTCGACGTGAATCTCAAGTCGGTGTTTTTCCTGTCGCAGGCCGCTGCGCGACACATGATCCCGAACGGTGGCGGCAAGATCATCAACATCGCGTCCATGCTCTCGTTCCAGGGCGGCATCCGCGTGCCCTCGTACACCGCCAGCAAGAGCGGCATCGCCGGCCTCACCAAGCTGCTCGCGAACGAATGGGCTGCGAGCGGCATCAACGTCAACGCGATCGCGCCGGGGTATTTCGCGACCAACAATACGGCCGCGCTGCAGGCCGACGTGAAGCGAAACGCCGAGATCATCGGGCGCATACCGGCCGGCCGCTGGGGCGATCCGCGGGATCTCGGTGGTGCCGCCGTTTTCCTGGCGTCCAGCGCCGCGAACTACGTGCAGGGCGTGATCCTGCCGGTCGACGGGGGCTGGCTGGCTCGCTGAAGCCACTGGCGCCGGCGTTCTGCCGGAGCCAGATGCTCGACTAGCTAGAGTACGCAGACCGGCGCGTCACCGGTGCCGACCGGCTGGACGGGATCACCGCTCGCGCTCCCATCGTCGACCACGCGCAGCAACATGCCCCACGGCGTGCTGCGGAACGTGCCAGGGGAGATGTCCGGCCCGACCACCTTCACGATCGCCGCGTCGTGCGGCTCGGGCCGCATTACGCGAACGCGCGCCGCGATGACGTTCTCCGCCGCGCGTTGCAGCTGCACGCAGATCTCGTCCTGCGCGCTCAGTCGAACGTGGCGAGGTTGATCCCCGAGTCGCACCGCGAGGCGCTGGCCCGCCGGACCGGCGTAGCGCGCCGGATCGACGTCGAGGAAATACGTGCTGCTGCTCGCTTCGACCTGTGCGAGCGCAACTCCCACTACCGCGGCGCATGCTGCCGCTCCCGAGATCAGTTTGCGCATGGGCGTATTGAGCACCTTTTTCTGGGGAAGTTCCTCAGCATCAGCACCTACATGCTGTCGGTGGCAACTGACAATGTTTCAAAGTGTCGTTGAATTGCGCCAAGGCACACGCGTGTTAGGCCGGCATGCGTGTCTGCCCACGAAAGGTCACGGTTTGCGACGGAAAATCACACTCGCGGCGCGGCACGTCGGTTGTTAGAGACAAAAAAAACGGGGCGCTCAGCGCCCCGTGATCGAACGAACCGTTGCGCCGTCGGGCGTTCCCGATCAGAAGTGTTTGCGAACGCCGACAGAGAGGAAGAGTTCGTCGACGTCATAGCTGACGATTTCCGCCTGGACGATCCAAGAGTCGCCGACGCGCAGGCCCGCGCCGCCGCCGATGTAGATACCGACATCGTTCAGCTTCTCGTAATCGATGCCGGTGCTCGCGCTGTTGTCGATCTGGACAGCGCCGAGCTTGAGGAGCGGGAAGAAACGCGCGGAGCGACCGCCCGACAGCGGCGACCACTCGACACCGACGCCCAGCATCTTGTAGTCGATGGATCCCAGGTGTCCGACCGCCGGGTTGTCCGAGGAGATGCCGGCCTCGCCGCCATCGGCGTAGAAGGCTTCCGCGCTCCACTTCGACGACCATGAATAGCCGAACGACAGGCGCATGCCGGTGCTGCTCTTGTCGTCCACGACGTACCCGCCGTCGCGATTGCGCGGCTCGAGGCGGGAGAACCCGATGTCCGCGCCGACGTAGAAGCCTTCGTTGATCGGAGCTTCCGCAGCACCGTCGGCCGCGTGCGCGCGCGCGCCGACGCCCGTGACGAGCAGGAGCACGAGGAACGGCGCCGCGCGCTGCGCGATTCGGCGCCTGACCAGTAGCGCCAGCATGAAGAACAATCCTCCGATCGTCAGCCCATCCACCGCGCCCGCACCGCGAATCGCAGTCTCCAGCCTGCCCGCCGCATCGAGCGAGTCCGGAATGCCGTCCTGATCGGAATCGCCGCGGCCTTCGCGCGCGTCCGTCACACCGTCGTTGTCACTATCGAGATCCAGTGCGTCGGGCGCGCCATCACCATCCGTGTCCGGGCGCGCGAGCGGGTGGCCACCGGCCGCAGTGCCGTCCACCGTGTCGACAAGCCCGTCGTGGTCGGCATCGCTGCCGTCCTGCCGTCCGTCGTTGTTCGCATCGGTGCCGCCGCTCTCGACCACGTCGCTGGCGCCGTCGCCATCACTGTCGAGATCGCGGTGGTTGTCGATGCCGTCACCGTCGGTGTCCGGGAGGGGCAGCGCGCGGCCACCAAGCCCGGGCTCGAACTGATCCGACAGACCGTTGTGATTCGTGTCGACGAAGCCGTCGACGAGGCCGTTGCCGTTCGCATCCGTGCCGCCCGCTTCGACGATATCGGGCACACCGTCGCCGTCGCTGTCGAGATCGATGAGATTCGGCATGCCATCACCATCGGTATCGTCGGAGCCGTCGGCATTGTTCGGGATGCCATCGTTGTCGAGATCCAGGTCGAGCGTATCGGCGACATCATCGCCGTCGCGGTCGACGAACGTGCCGAACACGAACGGTGCGGCGTCGACGACATCCCGGATGCCGTCCAGGTCGCTGTCCAGTCCCGCATCCACGCGGCCGTCGTTGTTCGCGTCGAAGGCCGTGCGCCCGGCCACGACGATGTCGCGGGTGCCGTCGTTGTTGGAGTCGAGGTCGCGGAAATCAGGAATGCCGTCGGCATCCGTATCGCGCGGACTCGCCGTGCGCACCTGGCCCGGATCCATCATCGAATCTCCGTCGGCGTCGAGGAGCCCCGCTTCGAGGACGTCCGCGAGCCCGTCGTCGTCGGAGTCGAGATCGCGCGCGTCGGGGATGCCGTCGCCATCCGTGTCCGTCAACGACACGGGTGTGCCTTCGAACGAATCGAGGATGCCGTCGTTGTCCGAATCCACGTCGCGGAAGTCGGCGGCGCCGTCGCCGTCGGTGTCGCGCAGGGTCGCGTCGTCCGCGACGCCGTCTTGATCGAGGTCACCGCCGCCGGCCACATCCACGTCGAACGCATCGTCGATGCCGTCGCCGTCCGTGTCGACGCCGGTCGCGTCACTCTCGAGACGGTCCGGCAGCGTATCGTTGTCGCTGTCGGTGTCCTGGTAGTCGGGCGTGCCGTCACCGTCGGTGTCGATCGGATTCGCGGGCTCACTGCCGGCTTCCAGCGCGTCGGGAATGCCGTCGCCGTCGCTGTCGCGATCGAGGTAGTCAGGAGTCCCGTCGTTGTCCGTGTCGACAGGGTGCACCGGATCCGCCCCCGCCTCGTCGGCGTCCGGAATGCCGTCATTGTCGCTGTCGAGGTCCGACGCGTCGGGGATTCCGTCGCCGTCGGTGTCCCCGCCCTCGAGCGCGTCCGGGATGCCGTCACCGTCGAAGTCCGACGGATCATTAGGATTGCCCGCTTCCGTGCCGTCGCTGATGCCGTCCCCGTCCGTGTCCGGATTGTTCCGGTCCGTCCCGAGAACATCTTCCTGGCCGTTTGTCAGGCCGTCGCCGTCGCTGTCGGTGGCGAGACAGACCGCGGAGAACGCGTTGGGCAAACAGGGATTGTTGTTGGCCGGGTCGGTCTGGTTAGGAACGCCGTCGTTGTCCGTGTCGACGATCGACGATTCGCGCACGTTCGGGATGCCGTCACCGTCGGTGTCGACCGGGTTGCCACCGGGCGCCTCGGCGCCGTCGTTCGCGCCGTCACCATCGGTATCGGGATTGTTACGGCTCGTGCCGAGCGTGTCCTCCTGTGCATTGGTGAGACCGTCGCCATCGCTGTCGAACGCGAGACACGCGCCACTGTTGGCGTTCGGGATGCACGGGTTGTTGTTGGCCGGGTCGAGCTGGTTGTTGACGCCGTCGGCATCGGAATCGACGAGCGTCGACTCGAGCGCATTGATGAGGCCGTCGCCGTCGGTGTCGACCGGGGCGTTCACGTTGCCGCCGACTTCGGCTGCATCGTTCACGCCGTCGCCGTCCGTGTCCGCGGCGTTGCGGTTGGTGCCCAGCGTGTTTTCCTGGCCATTCGTCAGACCGTCACCGTCGCTGTCCAGCGCCAGGCACGGTGTGCTGTTCGCGTTCGGAATGCAGGGATTGTTGTTGGCCGCGTCGTTCTGGTTGACGATGCCGTCGCCGTCGGAATCCGTGATGGCGGATTCGAGCAAGTTCGGAGTGCCGTCACCGTCGGTGTCGACCGGATTGCCGCCGGGGGCTTCCGCACCGTCGTTGAAGCCGTCTCCGTCGGTGTCCGCGTTGCCCGGATTCGAACCCAGCGTGGCTTCCTGCGAGTTCGTGAGACCGTCGCCGTCCGTGTCGCCCGACGGGCACGCGAGTGCGTTCGCGTTCGGGAGGCAGGGATTGTTGTTGGCCGGGTCGTTCTGGTTCGAGACTCCGTCACCGTCCGTGTCCGTGACCAGGGATTCGAGCGCATCGTGGGTGCCGTCGCCGTCCGTGTCGAGCGGAGAGCCAGGATTCGGGCCGACTTCGGCGCCGTCGTTCACACCATCGTTGTCGGTGTCGGCGTCATTCGGGTCCGTGCCGGCCGCCGTCTCCTGGCTGGTCGTGAGACCGTCGCCGTCCGCATCGTTGTCGAAGCTCGCAGGACCCACGCCCGCGGTGTGCTCGAAGTTCGCAGTCGCGATGTCCTGCTGCACCGGGAAATTTCCTGAATTGGGATCGAGCCAGAAGAGCTGGGCCAGCACGGTGTACGTGCCAGATCCGCTGTTGAGCGGATAAACCGGGTTCGCCGTGCGAGTGACATCCGTGCCGGCCGCGACCGCGAAGTCCTGCGTCAGCACCGTGACCGCGTTGCCATTGGGGGCCACGAGACTGATCTGCAGGCGATAGTTGCCGCCCGTGATGGCGTTGACCGTGGTCGCCGTGTCGATGGTGACGTTGCTGACCGGGACGTTCGGATGCGCCCCGGTGATGACGACCGACGACGTATCGCCGTTCGCATTGCCGCCGCCGTCGTGCAGGTCCTGCGCCCAGTCGATCGTCGTCACCCACGCGGTAGCGTCGCCGCTCGCGTCGACGTTGATCTGAACGAGATTGTTGCCGACGACCAGAAAGGCCGGATCGATATTGAGCGCGGTGACGCTCCACACGTTGTTCGCGCCGGTGAGGCGGCCGATGTAGTGCCCGTTGATGCGCACTTCGTCGACTTCGCCCTCTTCTTCGTCGACGTCGAGCGCGCGGATCGTCAGGACGGCCGAACTCGTCGGCAAAGCCGGCACGTCGATGTTGAATTCGATCGGATGGATACCGGCCGCGTTGCCGAGCGACACGTCCATGTCGTTGTCCGCAACGCCGGCGAGCGCGTTGTTCTCGTTGTCGGAGTTCGTGTAGTAGGTTCCCTGGGCGAGCGCGACCGCCGCGAAAGTGGTGGCGAACACGAAGAGCGCCGTGCGGCGCAGCGCGGACTTGAAGACATGATGCATTGCAAAACTCCCTGATCGACCGACGTTCCGCCAAACCGGTGGCGGTGGCCACCGTGCATTGCGGTAGACATTTCTCTCGGTGGGGGATCGGCCTAGCCGGATTCCCCTGCACTTCTCCTAGGAAAGCTGGTTCTCATAATGCCTGCAAACGCGAATCGCGTTATGTTCAAACAGTGACCGGCGTCCCGCCCGCCGCGTTGATCAAGTATGGACTACAGAACAGCTCCCAAGGTACCCAGCATTTCCTGCCGCACGAGCGGGACCGGCGGCGCCCCGTACGAGAGGAGTTTGTCGTGGAACTGTCGAGGGGTCGACTGCGGGTTGGCGCCTAGCCAGTCGGTGCGCAGCTTGCGGATCATGAGTTTCCCGAGCGTGTACGCGAGGTAGCCCGGGTCGTAGGTGCCGCGCAATGCCTGCTGGCGCGCGTTTCCGGCGTCCGCGAACGCCAGTTCGCGGAACATCTTTTCGGACTCCTCGAGCGTCATGCACCCCGTGTGCAGGCAGATCGCCGAGAGGAAGCGCACGTCGCGCAGCAGCGCGTTCGTGAGCATGCCGATGCGCATTTCGGGATCGTCCTTGCCGAGTCCGGCATCGAACATCATCTCCTCGGTGTAGTGGGCCCAGCCTTCACCGAACGAATAATTCCACCACAATGCCGCGGCGCGAGACGGGTTCGCATTCATGAACTGCGATTGCAGGTAGTGGCCCGGCCAGACCTCGTGCACCGAAACATAGAGTAGATAGGCCCTGCCCGGCAGGTACGCATTGCGTTCCGCCGCGCTCCACTTCGCGTCGGGCGGCGCCACGTAGTAAGTCACCTTCACGGCCGGGTTTTCGTACGGCCCCGGGATGCTGATGTACGCGAAGTTGCCACGATTGTACGGCGGCGACTCGGCGACGAGCGCCTGCTCGGGATTCGGGATCGTCACGATATCGTGTTGGCTGACGAACTGCTGCAGCTCGGCGAGCTGCGCACGCGCGCCCTCGACTGTGCCGCCCGCGGGCTTCCTGGCGCGCATCTTGTCGACGCACGCGGCGAGCGCCGCCCGGGGCGCGTACGCGCCGCAGGCCTGCCGGAGCGCCGCGAGATTGCGCTCGAGGTCCTGGCGCCCGACGAGTTCCAGCTCTTCGAGCGGAATGTCGAGCCGCTCCGTGGCGCGCAGCATCTCGGCGAACTTCGGCGCGCCGAGCGCGAACTGGTCGGTCCCCTGCGGGCGCTGCGCCTCGAGCCACGCGGTGAGATCCTGCATTGCCTTCGCGGCCGCCGCGGTCGCCTCGCCGAGCTCGGCCTTCAGCTTCGGATCCGCCAGGTCCGCGAAGATCTTCGGCATCTCGTCGCGGAAGAAAGTCGCGTAGCCGCTGAATCCGGCCGTGCCCCGCTCGATGAACGCTTTCGGCAACGGCGCGCGCAGGTTGTCGCGGATGTTCCGGGTCAGGCCGGGTACCGCGCGCGCGTACCCGAGAAAACCTGCGAGACGCTTGGGCAGCGGCGCGTACTCGCGCGTCAGGTACATCGACGGATCGAGACGTTCGAGGTACCACGTGGGATTCCTGTACGGCTGTTCGGCGCTCGTAATCCAGAAGATCTGTGCGTCCATGACCCAATGCAGGACCTCGCGCTCGAACTTCTGCTGTGCATCGAGCTTCGCGGGGTCGAAGGCCTCGAGCTCGGCCAGGAGCTTGCGTGTCTGCGCGAGATCGGCATCGATCGCAGAGCGGCTCAGGTCCGGCATCTTGCCGTCGAACTCGTGGCGGCCCGCATTGACCGCGAAGTACGGGTCGGCCTGCATGCGCGCCTCGATGAAGCGGTCCACGAAGCCGGGCCAGCTCGTGTCGATGGCGGCCGCGTGTGGCGGTGTGGCAGCTGGCCTGGCCGGTTCCTTCGAGCAGCCCGCGATGAAGGCGATCAGGACGACGATCGACGCGTGACGAATCGATGCGGGCATCTGCGGCTCCGGGCAATGACGAACGGCGCGATCGTAGCCGAATTCGCCGAGCAGCGAGGTCGGCTCGCATGCGGGGTGCGTGCGCGAGCGCGGCGCGGGAAGTCGTGGTCGATCGCCCGGCTGCGCCGCAGTCGGGCGTGGCGGAAGCGGAGAACCCGGAACTGGCAACCTCGTGTGTCGCCCATCGCGCAGGGCCGGCTGCCTGGAACAGTCCCTGGGTGGCTGACCGGTCGTGAAAGTAGCTAGGCGATCCGGGTTACTTCGTCAGGATCAATTTACCGCTGCGGGTGACCTGCAGCAGGTAGCGCTCGGCCGCGTGCTCGATCCAGATGCGGTGCGCTCCGGCGAGCAGTTCCCGCGTCGTCACGACTCGCTCGGAAGACCGGGGATCATTCTCCGTCGCCTTCGCGGCCTCCGGGCCCGGGGTACTGTCCTTAATAGGAACGCTTCTCATTTGCGAAAGAGAATAGAGCCGGTCCGTTCTCAATGCAAGCCTGAGTGCGCTCAAGGGTCCTCAAAACGGTTTCACGACCGCGAGGATGACGATGCCGATCAGCAGGAGCGCAGGCACCTCGTTGAAGACTCGGTACCACCGCTCGGTGCGGGCGTTGCGGTCCGCCGCGAAATCCTGGAGCAGCGCGTAACAGGCGCCGTGGTACGCGACGAGCAGCATCACGAGCAGCAGCTTGACCTGCAGCCAGCGCATCAGTAGATAGTCCGGCGCGAACACGAACATGGACACGCCGAAGCCGATCGCGAGCACGGCGGCGAACGTCATGAGCTTGAAGAGTTTGCGCTCCATGATCTTGAAACGCGCGTTGCCCGGTTCGTCGTCCACGGCGCCGTGCTGGATCTGCGCGTGGTAGACGAACAGGCGCGGCAGATAGAACAGCGCCGCGAACCAGGCGACGACCCCCGTGACGTGAAACGCCTTCAGCCAGAGCACGCGAGTGCCCCGGTGCCGTCGGCCACCGCCGTGGGCGCGCTCGCCGACCGTGACACGACGGCGCGCAGCGCGAGGACGTGATCGGTCCGCGCGTTGAGCGCCGGGATGTAGCTGTACGCCTTGCCGCCGGCCGCGCGGAAGATGTCGCGGTTCTCCATGCCGATCTCCTCGAGAGTCTCGAGGCAATCGGCAGCGAAGCCGGGGCACATGATGGTCACGCTGTCGACGCCACGCTGCGCGAGCGCGGCCAGAGTCTCGCTCGTGTACGGCTGCAACCAGCGCGCGCGTCCGAACCGCGACTGGAACGACAGGGTCCACGATTCCCGCGCGAGCCCCAGCCTTTGCGCCAGCAGGTGCGCGGTGCGCTCGCACTGCGCGCGGTACGGATCGCCCTTGCGCACGAACTGTTCCGGGATTCCATGGAACGACATGACGAGATGCCGGGTCGCGCCTTGATGAGCCTCGTGATCGCGCACGCTGGCGGCGAGCGCTTCGATGTAGCCCGGTTCCTCGTGGTAGCCGGAAACGAATTCGAGGGCCGGAACGTCGCGCAGCTCGCGAAATGCCGCGCTCACCTGGTCGAACACCGCGCCCGTGGTCGCGCCACAGGATTGCGGGAACATGGGGATGACGAGGATGCGCTGACAGCTGATGCGCAGCGCATCGATGGCGTCGCGCACGCTGGTCCCGCCGGTGTAGAGCATGGCGAGCGCGACCGGCACGTCGCTGCCGAGCGCCTGCTGGAGTCCGCGGCGCAGGGCCTCGCTCTGCACGGCGAGCGGCGAACCCTGCCTGGTCCAGATCGCCGCGTACTTCTTCGCGCTCGCCGCGGGGCGCACGCGCAGGATGATGCCGTGCAGGATCGGCCACCACAGGAGGCGCGGAATCTCGACGACCCGCGGATCGCCCAACAACCCGGCGAGGAACGCGCGCACGTCGCGGGTCTCGAGTGACGCCGGCGTACCGGAGTTCACGAGCAGGACGCCGGTTCTCATGAAACCCAATCGCGCGGCTTGAGGTACTCGCCCAGACGCGCCTCCGGCGTTCCCGGCGCCGGCTGGTAGTCGTAACGCCATTCCGCACGCGGCGGCAGCGACATGAGCAGCGATTCGGTACGCGCCTGCGATTGCAGGCCGAATCGGGTGCCGCGGTCGAAGGCGAGATTGAACTCGACATAGCGTCCGCGACGCACTCGCTGGAAGTCACGTTCGCGTTCGCCGAACGGCGTCGCCGCGCGTGCCTTGACGATCTGCACGTAGGAATCGAGATAAGCGTCACCGATGCGGCGGATCAGCGCGAAACAGTGTTCGAAACCGCCGCCGATCACCGGCGTCGCGTCGTTGAGATCGTCGGCGAACAACCCGCCGACCCCGCGGGTCTCGCCGCGATGGGGCAGCCAGAAATACCGGTCGCATGCATCCTTGAGCACCGCGTAGACGCGCGGCCCGGCGGGAGCGCAGGCGGCCCGGGCCGCTTCGTGCCAGGCGCGGGCGTCTTCGTCGAAGGGATAGACGGGCGTCAGGTCGAAGCCGCCGCCGAACCACCAGACTTCGCCACCGCGCGCGGTGAACAAACGCACGTTCGCGTGCGAGGTCGGCGCGTAGGGATTGACCGGGTGCACGACGACGCTGGTGCCCATCGCGCGAAACGGCTGCCCCGCAAGCTCCGTGTGCCGCTCGCTCGCGGCGGCCGGTAGTTTGGCGCCGGTCACATCGCTGAGCGCGACGCCCGCGCGGTCGAACGTCGCGCCGTTTTCGATGAGCGACAGCCGCCCCTCGCCCGTCAGCGCGTCTCCCGGCGGGCGCGACCACCCATCCCGGCGCTGCGCCGCGGTCGGGTCGAGGGCCGCCCAGGCGTCGCTGAGCCGCGTATGCAGGCCGACGAAATACTCTCGCGCCGCTTCGATCTCGGCGGCTCCGATCGGCACGCCGCTCACGGCGAACTCCGGAAGAGATAACCGCGGCCGCGCAACGTCACGATGTGCACGGGATTCTCCGGGTCGGGCTCGAAGAGCTTCCGCAGCCGCAGGATGAAGTTGTCGACGGTGCGATCCGTCGGGAACTGGTCCATGCCCCACACTTCCTCGAGCAGGTCCGTGCGAGTGAGCGCGCGGTTCTCGTTCGCCGAGAACACTTCCATCAGACGCAGCTCCTTGTCCGAGAGAGATACCTCGCCCTCGTTGGTCAGCGCTTGCCCCGTGTCGAACCGCACCCAGAAGCCCGCGAACGCCAGGCGCGGAGGCGCGGTCGCGGGCCGCCCGCTGGCTCGACGCAGGAGCGCGCGGACGCGCGCCAGCAGCTCGTTGACGTCGAACGGCTTCGGTAGATAGTCATCGGCGCCAGCGTCGAGGCCACGCACCTTGGACTGCGTATCCGTCCGGGCGGTAAGCATGAGGATCGGGACGTTGCAGCCGAGATCGCGTGCGTGCCGCGTGAGCGCGAAGCCGTCGCCGCCCGGCAGCATCACGTCGAGGATGGCGAGCTGGAAATCCTGTTTGGCGAGGAGCGCGCGGCCCTCCTCGTAATTGTCGGCCGAGACGATTTCATAGCCCGCGTGCCGCAGGTTCACGGCCACGAGCTCTCGCACGAGGCGCTCGTCCTCGACGATGGCGATGCGGTCAGCCAACGACGGTCTCCGCCAGCGCGGCCTCGGGCGGCGCGACCTCGAGCCGCACGGTGAAGACGGCGCCCGTGCCGGGACCGGAGCTGCGCGCGGTGATGTCGCCGCCCATGCGCCGCGCGAGCTGGCGCGCGATCGCGAGGCCGAGACCGGCGCCGTGCGTCATGCCATCGCCGCTGCCGCGGTTGTGCAGGTCGAACAGCCGCTCGGCCGCGTCGGGCGCGAAGCCCCGCCCGTGGTCGCTGATGTCGAGCCGCCATTCCTGGCCGTCGACGACAGTTGCGAGCCGGATCTCGGCACCGCCGTACTTGTGAGCGTTGTCGAGGAGGTTCTCCAGGATGACGCGCAGCGCGTCGCGATCGGCGAGCACATGCGCCGCGGCCACCGAGCCGACGACGACTTCACCGCCGGTCGCCGTTCGCGCGCGATGCGCGATCAGATCGGCGATGAACCGGGCCGCATCGACCCGCTGCACGCCTTCACGCGGCTCGCGCGACATCGCGCGCTGATAGGCGAGAATCGTCTCCGCCAAGTGCTCGAGCCGGTCGCACTCGACCTGGCCCAGACGAATGAGGTCCGCGCGCTGTGCGTCGGGAATGCTGCCCAGCGCGAGACTCTGCAGGAGGCCCTTCACGCCGGCGACCGGCGTCTTGAACTCGTGACTCGTGAACTGCAGCAGTTTCTCCATGTCCGCGCGCTGCTGCTTGCGACGCTGCGCGAGCAAGAACAGGACGACGAGGCTGCCCGACAGTAGCAATGCCAGCAGCGTCGACTCGCCGACGAGCATCACGTTCCGCCGCTGGTGCCGTTCCGCGATCTCCGTTTGCCGCAGATCGAGCTCCTGGATGCTGAGATCCGTGCGGCTTGCGAGCTGCGCACGTTCGAGCATCTCCTTGTCGCGCATTTCGCCGCGCAGCAGGATCGTCCACCAGGCGACGAGCAACGCCACGGTGACGAGCGTGACCCCGAGCCCGATCAGCTCGATACGCTCCGCGAACCATTGGCGAAATCCACTGCGCATCAGCTACCCGTGTTCAACACGTCGAGCAGTGTATCGACATCCGCGGTCGTATGAGCCGCGGACAGGAAGCAGACTTCGTACGCCGACGGCGGCAGGTAGACGCCACGATCGAGCCACGACCGGTAATTTCGATGGTAGGTCTCGACGGCGTTCGCCGTGATCGCGGATGCCGCCCTGGGCAGAGCCGCGTTCACGTCGAAATATGGCCAGACGATCGGGCCGATTCGTGGCAGCTGCGCCTTGGCCTTGAGCGCGTGACGCGCAAGAGCCGCGTCGAGATGCCGGCCGAGTGCCTCGATGTGCTCGTACACCCGGCCCTCAGCCAGTTCGGCGAGCGTCGCGATGCCCGCGGCGAGACATACCGGGTTGCCCGCCATCGTGCCCGCCTGATAGACGGGCCCCAGCGGCGCGAGCTGATCCAGCAGCGCGCGCCTGCCGAGCACCGCGGCGACGGGCAGGCCGCCGCCCACGATCTTGCCCAGCGTCGTGAGATCGGGCTCGATGCCGACCACCTTGTCGTAGCCGTGGAACCCGAACCTGAAACCCGTGATCACTTCGTCGAAGATGAGCACGGTGCCGTGCTGGCGAGTCAGCTCGCGCAGGCGTTGCAGGTACTCGCGCGACTGGACGAGCAGGCCGTTGTTCGCCGGCACCGGCTCGATGATCGCAGCGGCGAGCGAGTCGCCCTGATCGCGGAAAGCCTGCTCGAGCGCGTCCATGTCGCCGAGCGGAATCACCAGCGTGTCCGCTGCCACCTGCGCGGGCACCCCCGCGCTATCGGCGAGACCCTGGGTGATGACGCCGCTGCCGGCTTTCACCATCAGCGAATCGACGTGGCCGTGGTAGCAGCCGTCGAACTTGAGGATGCGGTGGCGGCCATTGCTGCCGCGCGCGAGTCGGACCGCGGTCGCGACCGCCTCGGTGCCGCTGACGACGAAGCGGATCCGCTCGGCATACGAGTACGCGCAGAGCACTCGCTCCGCGAGCTCGCCTTCGCCACGGTGCGCCGTGCCGAAAGCGAGCCCGTCGCGCACCGCCTTCTCGACCGCCTCGATGACGCGCGGATGCGCGTGACCCAGGATCAACGGACCCCACGCCATGCAGAAGTCGAGGTAGCGGTTTCCATCCTCGTCGACGGCGTGCGCGCCGCGCGCCTCCTTGAAGAAGATGGGCGTGCCGCCGACCTTGCGGAAAGCACGCACCGGGCTCGAGACGCCCGCCGGAATCAGCGCCTCAGCGCGCGCGTAGAGAGCGGCTGAGCGTGAAAGTGATCGCTTCTGAGAGGTCGACGGGCTTGCAGCCGGCGACGGCGCCGCGGATGAATGAGTCACGTTGAGAAGCCTCCAACAAATCTTCGGGTAGTTCGATGCTGCGCGCGGCCCAGCCGCGCTCCGTGGCGATTCCGATGTGCGCCCGCTGGCCGAGCACGTAGCAGCCGAATGGAGTGGAACAGCCCCCCTCGATGACACGCAGGAATTCTCGTTCCCAGTGCGTGGATTGGCTGCACCGGGAGTCCACGAGCAATTGCAGGTGCCGGTCGATCTCGGCGTCGCCGGCGCGGCATTGTGCGGCCAGCGCGCCCTGCCCCGGCGCCGGGATCCACCATTCTGGCGGAAGCTCGACGACGGAGAAAGCGGACAGATCGAGGGCGAGCCGCGTCAGGCCCGCGGCAGCGAGGATGATGGCGTCGACGCTCTCGCCTTCGCCCAGCTTGCGCAGTCGCGTGGGCACGTTGCCGCGCAGCGGCACCGACTTGGCCTGTGGAGCGAAACGCCCGAGCAGCGCGGCACGGCGCAGCGACGAAGCGCCGACCCGCGCGTTCTCCCGCAGGGGCAGCAGTCCATCCTCTCGTGGCACATAGAACTCGCGGCGCACGAGCAGCCAGTCCGCCGGCGTCGCGCGCGGCAGGATCGTGCGCACCGCAAGCCCGGTGACCGATGCGGTCGGCAGGTCCTTGAGAGAATGGACGACGAGGTCGATCTGTCGATCGAGCAGCGCGATCTCGAGCTCCTTCGTAAAGAAGCCCTTGTCGACGCCGCCCTGCAGGTACGGCGAGGGATCGACGTCACCCCGGGTCGTCACCACGGTGATATCCGATTTCCATGCCGGCGCGGGCGCCGCGCCGCGCAGCGCCGACAGCACCGTACGGGATTGCCACAACGCGAGATCGCTGCCGCGGCTGCCGATGACGCGCTCGGTCACTGGGTTTCCTTGCGTGCGGTGGAGATGAACTGGTGGAGCATCGCGTTCACCTCCGACGTGACCTTGCGCGCGTGCTGCGGCGTCAGGCCCTCGAGGAGCGCGGGTAGTTTGTTCTGCATGAACTCCGTGCGCATCGCGGTCATCGCCGCGAGCGTGTCGCTCGGCGGCGGCGCGAGCAACGCCTGGCAGACACGTTCGGCGCTGGCCGTACACTCGGCGTCGAGCGCCGCGTATTCCGACTCGGTCAGGACCGCGCCCTGCGCGTCGAGCAGCTGGTCGAGCGTGGTGAGATTCCAGCCCCGCGACGCGGCGATCTGCAGCGGGCTGCCGAGATCGAAGGCGCGTCTTCCAACGCCGTCCGGCAGCGACAGCCACGCGTGCGGCGCGCCCGATGCGACGATCACCGTTCCCGCGCGCTGCATCGCGCCTTCGAATGCACGCATGCTCGCGCGGTTGAAGCTCTCGACCGCCGTGAATCCGGCGTCACTCAACGCGCGCAGCATTGCGCGGCCGATCTCACCGAGCCCGAAGACGGCGACGGGAACGTCGCGCGGCGTATCCACGAGGCGCTGCATGACGAGCGCCTGTACACCGCCCGTGCGTCCCTGCGGCAGGATGCGGCGCGCGCGGTTGAGCATCTCGCCGACGCCGCGCCAGGCGACGTGCAGATTGCGGCACACGGTGCCCGCCTCATGAGCGCGCTCGAACGAACGCAGAACCTGGTTCCCGATGGCATGCTCGCCCTGCGCGACGGAATCGAGTCCGGCCGCCATGCGCAGCAGACCGCCGACCGCCGCCGCGCCGTGTCGCGCGCGGGGCCGCAGCCGGTCCGTGTTGTCCGCGGCGCTGATGAGCGCCGCGCTGAAGAGATCCGCGGCCCAGGACGGACGCGGCGAGGCGAGCAGCCACTCGACGCGCGCGCAGCTCTCGATGCGGACGATACCGGTGATCTCGCCGGACTCGAGCATCTGCCTCGAGGGCCCGGTCGCGCCGTCGTCGAGCGCCGCCAGCGCCGCCCTTACGACCGACGGCGCCTCGCGATAGCTCATGCCGACCAATGCCAGCGGGATCATTGCGGACCTAGCTGAACTCCGCCGCGGTGTCGCAGAGCGCGGCGACGTTCTCGGGAGGTGTGCCCGGCAGAATGCCGTGCCCCAGGTTTAGGATGCAGTGACGGCCCTCGCTCGTCCGTTTCATCGTCTCGAGCAGTTCGCGCGTGCGCTTGCGCACGGATTCCGCGTTGCCCAACAACAGGATCGGGTCGACGTTGCCCTGCAGAAGGTGGTCCGGATACATCTTCCGCGCGACCTCCCACTCCGTGCGCCAATCGAGCGAGAAGCCCGTGACGCCGGACTCCCCGAGCAGCGGCATCAGGTGATGCCCGCCGCGCACGAACAGCAGTGTCGGCACCTGCTTGCCGATCTTCGCCGTGATCCTCTGCAGCGCGGGCAACGCGAAATCGCGGTACTCGTCGGGCGCGAGCAGCCCGCCCCAGGAGTCGAACAACTGCACCGCGTCGGCGCCTGCCTGGATCTCGGCGAGCAGCAGGTCCGCGACGACGTCGGCGATCGTGTTCAACGCGCGCCGTGCGAGCGCGGGGTCGCGATGCATGAGCGTGCGGGCTTCGCGGAAATCATCGCTGCCGCCGCCTTCGACGCAGTACGCGAACAGCGTGAACGGCGCCCCGGCGAATCCCAGGATTCCGTATCGTTCCTTCAACGTCAGCTTGAGATGCGAGATCGCGCGCGGCAGATAGTCGATGCGCGACACGGCGCCGTCCACGTTCCACGCGTCGAGGTCGGCGCCCGTGCGCAGCGGCTTTGCGATGCGCGGCCCTTCGCCGGGGCCGAAGCTCACGCCCAGGCCCAGCGCGAGCGGGACGACGAGAATGTCGGAGAACACGATGGCCGCATCGAGCTTGAACTTGTCGAGCGGTTCGAGCGCGGCACGTGTCGAGAGCTCCGCGTTCTGGCACACGTCCCAGAAGCTGTGTTCGGCGCGCAGCTGTCGATAGCCCGGAAGATAGCGGCCGGCCTGGCGCATGAGCCACACCGGGGGCCGGTCCACCGCGTCTCCACGCAGCGCAGCCATGAATCGCTCACGCGGATGCATCGTCGATAAACTCCCGTGAAATCAAGCGAAAAGCGTATGCCGGGGGAGACTCGCGTCTGTCACAGCTGTGTCATACCGCGCCCGCGCACCGGCGGGGGGCGCTAACATTCTCGACGGAGTTCACCTTGCTCAACTGGGTCGTCACGAAATCGCAGCCGCATGCGGACAGCGTGGTCATCCAGCTGCGTCGCCAGGGGTTCAGCGCGCGCGCGGTTCCGTGCATCGAACACCACTGGCATGACTGGCCGGAGCTCGAGCGCATCGGCGCCACCGGGCCGGCGTTGTTGTTCGTGACGAGCCGCGCCGCGGCGGCGCGCATCGAAGTGCCGCGCGGCACTATGGTGGCGGCCATCGCGCCAACGACCTGCCAGACGCTCGAGGCGCGCGGCATTCGCGTATCGCTCGCCGTTCACGGCGGCGTGCGGGAACTCGCGCAGGCGGTGAGCGATTCGTCAGCCGTTCCGGACGGCACGCAAGTTTTCTATCCGACGAGCGACGCGGCGCTGCGGCAGCCCGAACACCATGCCGCGGTGGCAACACTGGGCATGCGCCTCGAGGTGCGCACGCGCGCGGTGTATTCGACCATTGCTCCCGCGAATCTCGCGGCGCAGATCGCCGACCTCCGCGATCGTGGTCCGTTGGGATTCACGTTCTGGAGTCCGTCGGCGGTCGAGAACTTTGCGCGGGCGGCCGGGTTCGATCTCCCACACGGCCCGGTCGTGCTGGTCGGGGGATCGACGATGCGGAGCTGGGGCGAGCAGGCGCCGTCGCCATGGCGGCGCGCATTCAAGCACGATGCGGAAACGCCGCTGGAATGGTCGCTGCGGTTCCTGGAACGTGGCACGCAGAGCGGTAGCTAGGTTGCGGTCGCACCACTCAGGGAAGTCACGAGGACAGGCTGAAGGCCTGTCCCCACAGGAGCGTGCGGCCGCACCACTCAGGGAAGTCACGAGGACAGGCTGAAGGCCTGTCCCCACGGGAGCGTGCGGCCGCACCACTCAGGGAAGTAACGAGGACAGGCTGAAGGCCTGTCCCCACAGGAGCGTGCGGCCGGACGGCCGCACTCTCTTATTTAATGGAGCCGGGCTTCCTCATCATCTTCCGGATATCGGCTAGGTGCATTTCTTCCGCTGCAATCTGATCGCGCGCATATTCCTCGAGCAGGATGCTGGTGCCAGTCGCGAGCTTCAGCAATTCGTAGTACGCATCGAGGCCTTCCTTCTCGTGCTCGTGCGCTTCGATCAGGATTTCGTTGACGTCGTGCTGATGCGTCTCGAGCAGCGGTCCGATTTTCAGCGACGGGTGGCCGCCGAAGGTCGTGATGTGTTCTCCGGCGAGGATCGCGTGGGCATTCGACTCGTTGGCCTGTTCGCGCAGCCACGCGACGATCGGAATGCGGTTGTGGCCGAAGATCATGAAGCTGTAGTGCATGTAGCGAACGACACCCGCGAGCTCCAGCTCGAGGATGCGGTTCAGGCTCGCGACAACCTGTTTGGTGAGCTTGGCGTCCAGTGGCGAATCGACCATGGTGAGATCCTCGGTGGTGACCGGGACGCATGGTAAAGAACTGATTCGCGGATTTCAGCCTTGCGATGCGCATGCGAACGGGTCGCATCCGGCCCCGACCGGATGCGACCCGTTCTCAGGATCGAGGGGTTGTTAGAGCCGGATGAGGCGTACGCCGGGCATGTTCACGGCGTCACCATGAACGCTCATGGGCACGGCCTCGAAACTCTCACGCGAGAAGCTGCTAGCGGGCATGACGTCGCGCAAGAATTCCGGATCGAGCGCGAATGCCTTGATCATGTCCGCATCGTCGAGCGCGGCGCGATTCAATTCCTGGATGCCGATCATCGCCATGAGCAGTCCTCCATCGTTGAGCTGGACGAAGCAATCCTCGTGCCATCCGAGAGTCGCCAACCGGCGACCCGGTTGTCGCATAGTGACGACGAAATGGAAATATTTACAAGATCTGCGGGAAGATTGTTCGTGAATGGCGACGGTCAGGGCGCGAGCCGCGCGTAGATGGGGCGAGCATCGTGACGATGTCGGCGACGACGAGGGGCGCCGCGATCTTCATTCTCCCACGACCACGAGCGCGACACCCTGCCGCGGTAATCCGACCTCGATCCGGGCGGCACGTCCGTGGCGCGCGAGTGGTAGTGGTTCGGCGACGAGCCGCGACGCCTGCTCGAGCGCCGCATACTGCGTGGCATCGGGCGCGATTGGCGAACCCATCGCCTTCCACGCCGCGAACGAATTCGCGTGCGCGCCATCGACGCGCCACAACGAGACGCGCGCGGCTTTCTTCGGCAGGCCCGCGATGTCGATTCGCACCGCGGCGTCGGGCCCCGCCACATCGTCATCGTGGTAGTGCCAGAGCAGGATGGCGATCTTCGTGCCGGCTCGGGTCGCGATGACGCCGACATCCGGCTCGCCGCGAATTCCATCCGCGATGACCGTCGCGAGCGGGATCTGCGCACTGCTGGTCGCGCGCAGTTTTTCGCGTCCGAGTTGCGCGAACAGGCGGAATACATTGAGAACCGGCAGATCGACGCCGTTCGTCGCGAGCTGGCGGTACCCGGCGAACCATGGCTGGCTCTCGAACGTGAACGACCACGAGAGCACTCCCTCGAGATTCACCCTGCGCTGCTCGGCGAGCTCCCAGATCCGCGCGAAACTCGCGGCGGTGTAACTCGAATACATCGTGCCGTTGCGATAGGCGTTCTGGGGTCCCGGGCAGGCCGCACAGCCTTCCGGGTCGCTCTCTCCAATGACGACGGGCTTGTTCGCCAGGGCCGGCACCGATAGCACCTTCGTAAACCCGCCATCCACCTCCTTGAGATGCTGCGAGATGCCCATGCGCACGTGGCCGTCGACGAATGCCGGGCGTCCCTTCGCATGAAACGCGAGGAAGTCGGTGGGCGTGCCGGTCTGCCCAGTCGCGTGATTCTTCCCGGAGGTGACGTGCTGCAGGAAGCCGTCCATGAACTCGCCGCCGGGTCCGGCGGTATCCGGCCCACCCACGCGCGCCGTCGGCAGGGCGCGGCGCACGCCGGCGATCGCGAAGTCGTGCAGCTTGTAGAAGTCGGCCGGCGTGCCCTGCCAGTAGAAACGCAAGTTGGCTTCGTTCCATACCTCGAAATACCAGCGCTCGACCTCCGCCCGGCCGTAGCGCTCGACGTTGTGTTTCGTCCATTGGTAGACGAGTTCGCCCCACTTCTCGTAGCTCTTCGGCGGCCAGGTCCAGCCGGTCGCGATGAGCTTGTAATCGAAACCGGGGCGCCACGCGTGCTGATAGAGCGTGCCCGTGGGCGCGGTGCTCATCGCCTCGGGGGTGAATCCGATCTGTAGATAGGGCCGGACGCCGCGCGCCAGATAGGTATCGATGATGCGATCGACGACCGTGAAGTCGTAGACCGGCTGGCCGTCCGCCGTCTCGGTGTACAGGTTCGTGCTGCCCCACTTGAACGCCGGCGTGCCGTCGCCTGAAGTCATGAGATTGTGTGCGCGGAAGTAGACCTCGCCGGGCCGCAGCTCGCCGAGTTCCGCGAGCAGCTTGCGGCCGTCTTTCATGGTGGCGTAGTTGGGTTCGTCGGCGCCGAAGAAGCGCCACACGGGCGGCAACGAACCGACGGCGCGCGATGCGTCCACCGTGACGTCGACCGGGCGCGGCGCGGCGGCTTGCGAGAACCCGGCCACGCCCGCGAACGACAACATCAGCAGCATGACGCGAATGCAATTCATGACACCCCCACGGACGAGTCGAAATCGTACTCCGCAGCCGTCTCGCGCATGATCCCGATTGCGGCGCGAGCGATCACCTTTTGCGCGATCACGGCGCATTGTGCATATTCCCCGCGCACGACCCGCGCGCGACGACGTGAACACGACGACCCGGGCTATTTCATGTGCCTTGCTGTGCTGCGGCCACTCGCTCGCCGCGCCGCCGGTCGATTGGCTGGATCCGGACACCGGTCACCGCGTCGTCCGCCTCTCGAGCGAGGCCGGCACGCGCTCGCTGTACTTCCATCAGAACAGCGTCACGCCCGACGGCCGCTTCGTCATCGTCGACTCCGACCGTGGCATCAAGGCGATCGAACTCGCCACGCGCAAGAACACGCTCGTCGTTCCGGGTAGGTTCCGGACCCTGTTCGTGGGACGCAAGACGGGCCTCATCTACTACTCTGCGGGCACGGCCACCACGGGCGCCGACCCGAGCGCGGGCCGCGAGATCTTCACGGTGAAGCCCTCGGGCGGAAAGCCGAAGAAGATCGCAACGGTGGAGCGCGGCACGATCGGCTCCGTGAACGCAGATGAAACGCTGTTGCTGGGCGTGTACGCCGAACGTGAATGGCAACTCGAACAGGGACCGCGCGATCCGCGATTCGACGCCAACTACCAGGCGACGGACAAGGACGGAAAGCCGCTCTCGTTCGCGGAGGCGAAAGAGGTTCGACTCCTGCAGCGCGAGCAGGCGCGCATCCCCATGGCGCTGTTCACCATCGACACTCGGACCGGCGAACGGAAGATCATTCACGAGTCGACGGACTGGTTGAATCACCTGCAGTTTTCACCCACCGTTCCGGACGAGCTGATGTTCTGCCACGAAGGCCCGTGGCACCGCGTCGACCGTATCTGGCGCAAGAAGCTCGGCGGCAAGCCCCAGCTCGTTTACAAGCGCGCGATGAACATGGAGATCGCCGGACATGAATTCTTCGACGTCGATGGACGGACCATCTGGTACGACCTGCAGACGCCGCGTGGCGAGGATTTCTGGCTGGCATCGTCGACGTCCGAGGGCCGTCGCACCTGGTACCACCTGGAACGCGACATGTGGTCCGTGCACTTCAACATCTCTCCGGACGGCCGACTGTTCTCCGGCGACGGTGGCGACGAGGAAATGGTCGCCCACGCGAAGAACGGCAAGTGGCTCTATCTATTCCGCCCGCGGATGATCCCGGATGTCGCCGGCATCTCGGCGCCGAACTCGGAGTCGCTGATCCATCCCGGCACGCTCGCTCCCGAGAAACTCGTCAACATGAAGGCGCACGACTACCGTCTCGAGCCAAACATGTTCTTCACGATCGACGGGAAGTGGATCATCTTCCGTTCGAACATGCACGGAGAGGTGCACACCTACATGGTCGAAGTCGCGAAGGCCGCGGGCTGACGGTGCCGGCCATCAGGCCTTCTCTTCGAGCCGGTGCCGCCACAGCGCCTGGTAGTCGGGCAACCCGGGCAGTCTGAGTGGAATGACGGAGTGCGGCGTTCCGGAGGGCGGCGACGCGACGCCCGCCAGATAGGCGGCGACGCGCGTCCCGCCGCCATCGGGATACGTGCGCACGGCGCCCACCGGCACGCAGGCGGCGAGCAGCCCCGCGAACAAGGGATTTCGCGCGAGCGGTCCGTCGACGAAGATCTCGCCCGCGGCGCCGAGCGACTCGATGAGCAGCGCCGTCATCATTGCGGAGTAGAGGGTCGCCAACGAGGCGCGTTGCGCGCCGTCGAGTTCCCCGCGGTCGAGGGTGCCGACACGGCCTGCGTACGGCCCGCCGCTCGCGAACGCCGGCAGCGCCATCGCGCCGCGCGCGAGCACGTCGCCCACGGCCTCGATGGTCGGCACGCCGGATCCCCGCGCGATCGCTTCGTACTCGCGCCCTCCCATGTACCGGGCCGTCGCGATCGGCGCGCCGAACGCATTGACGTTCGCGAGCATGTCCCGATCCTCACGCAGTCGCCGCAGATCGCCGCGATTGGCCATGACGATGGTCCAGGTGCCGCTGGAAACGACGGTGAACGCCTCGCGCTCGCGGTCGAGCAGGAACCGCAGGTAGGACGCGTTCGAGTCGTGGATGCCGCACGCAACCGCGCACGTCGGGTCGATCCCCGTCGTCGCGGCAACCGCCGGCCGGATGGGGCCGAGCCGTTCCGCGGCCCTGCGCATCGGCGGCAGGAGCCGCGCCCACCCCTGCTTCCGCGCGAGCACGGAATACGTCTGGTCGATCGGCCGCCAAAGATCGGTGTGCGTGCCGAGTGACGTGACCTCCGTGGACATGACACCCGAAAGGCGCCACGACCAGTATTGCGGGTACAACAGGAGTTGCGCGGCGCGCTCGAACAGCTGCGGGCGCCGCTGCTGTAGATAGAAGAGCTGCCGGCCGAGGTTGAGACCCTGCGGCAGGTTCGGAGAAAAGGTGTGGGAATACGCGTCACGCAGGCCGGAATACTCCGCGGCCACCTCGTCGAACGCCGTGTCTTCGTAGTCGGGCGCCGCGAGGATCCCGCCGGCATGGTCCACCAGCACGGCGGCGGCGCCGTGCGCGATGGGTACGATCACCGTGACGCGCTCGCGGCCCGGCGCCTGGCGCAGCGCATCGAGCAGCCAGGCTTCGATCCCGACCACGTCGAGCTCGAGTCCGTTGGGGCCGCGCACGAGCTCATTCGCGCGCCGCAGGCTCCAGATTTCCTGCCCGCGACCGGGATCGACGATCGCGATCTTCGCGTTCGTCTTGCCGATGTCGAGCACCGCGATCATCTGCGCTGCAGCCACGCCGGTACTGCGACCACGAGGATCAGCAGCGCACCCGTGAAGATCGACATGACGATGCCGGGAATGTTCATGAGTCCCAGGCCGAACGTGACCAGACCGAACACCAGCGCCGCGAGCACCACGCCCATGATCGTGCCCTTTCCGCCCCAGACGGATACGCCGCCCAGGATGACGATGCCGATGACCTCGAGCTCCCAGCCCTGCGCGATGGACGGGCGCGTGGACCCGAGGCGCGAGGTGAGGAGCACGGCCGCGAGACCGGCGAACAGACCGGTCAGCGCGAACAGCGCGAACTTGTAGCGGTTCACGTCGAGACCCGCGAACCGGCTCGCCACCGGGTTCGCGCCGATCGCGTAGATCGCGCGGCCCCAGCGCGTGCGATGCAGAAACAGGCCGAACGCCAGCGCGAACACCGCGAACAGCGCGAGCTCGATGGAGACGGGGCCGGCGAGATAGCCTTGCCCGAAAACGGCGAACGACCCGGGATATTCCTTGAGCACGCGATTGCCCAGGATCGCGTACGCGGCGCCGCGGAACAGCGTCATCGTGCCGATGGTCGCGACGATCGACGGTACACGGCCGACCGTCACGAGCGCGCCATTCACGCATCCGGCCAGCAACCCGGTCGCCAGGCCCAGACCCAACAAACCCGGCGTTCCGACGCCGTGCGCTGCGCCGAGGCCCATCGTCACCGAAGCGAGCGCGATGATCGCGGCGACCGAGATGTCGATCTCCCCGGCGATGATGAGCAGCGCCAGCGGCAACGCGATCAGCGCGCGCTCGGTGAAATTGAAGCTCGCGTCCGAGAGGGTGTCGACGTTCAGGAAGTACGGCGACAGCGATGAGAACAGCACGACTTCGGCGACGAGCACGAGGCCGAGCATCGACTCCCAGCGCATCAACTTCACGAGTGTCATGCGGCGCGGGACTCGAGGATGGTGCGGACGTGCGCACGGTTGCGCGCGCTCAGCAGCACGGCGGCGATGATCACCACGCCGTTGATGAACATCTGCCAGAACGCGGAGATACCGACGAGCGGCAGACTGTTGCGGATGATGCCGATGAACAGGCAGCCGATGACCACGCCGAGTGCCGTCCCGCTGCCGCCGGCGATGGCCACGCCACCGATGAGACAGGCCGCGATCACCTGCAGCTCGAAGCCCAGCGCGATGTCGGTGTAGGCAACCGCGAACTTCGCCACCCACAGATAGCCGCACAGCCCCGCGATCGCGCCGCATGCCAGGTAGGCGAGGAATTGCATGCGCCCGGGATCGATTCCCGAACAGGCCGCCGCCTCGGGGTTCCCGCCGGCCGCGTACAGTGCACGCGCGACGCGCAGATACCGGAGGCCGAGGACGAAGGCGATCGCGGCCACGATCGCGAACCAGGACAGCGTCGACAGCCCGAGGAACCCGGCGCGCGTGAAGGCGACGAACGCCGGCGACATCTCGTTCTCGTTGACCCAGGCGCCGCCCGACAGTGGATAGATGACGCCGCCGTAGATGGACAGAGTGCCGAGCGTCACGACGATCGGCGGCAACCGCAGTTTCCAGACCAGCAGGCCGTTGATCGCCCCCAGCACGGCGCCGGCCACGCTGGCGATGCCGATCGCGACCGCAACCCCCAGACCCGGGAACGCGCGGTCGACGAGCGCCGCGAGCATTCCGCACAGCGCGAGGTTCGCGGCGACCGAGAGGTCGATGCCGCGCGCGAGAATCACCAGCATCTGCCCGAGCGCAAGCAGGATGAGGATGGCCGTGTCGTCGAGAAGGCCCGCGAGGCTGCGCGGCGCCGCGAAGCCCGGGAAGGCCACGGTGACGGCGAGGAAGACCGCGAGCGTGAGCCCGCCGAGCACGAGGTCGCGCCGCGCGGCGTCCGACAGGTCGCGGAGCCCCTTCATGCGTCGCTCGCCGCCTTCAACAGCTTTTCGCTGGTGGCTTCGCTGCGCGAGAACTCGCCCCGCACTCGCCCCCGCCGCATGACGAGCATGCGATCCGACATGCCGAGAATCTCGGGCAGATCCGACGAGATCATGATCACGCCGTTGCCGGCGCGCGCAAACTCGCTCGTCACCCGGTGCACCGCGGCCTTGGCGCCGACGTCGATGCCTTTCGTCGGTTCGTCGAGGATCAGGATCGCCGGTTTGCGCGCCAGCCACTTGGCGATGACGACCTTTTGCTGGTTGCCGCCGGAAAGATCGTGGACCGCCTGCTCGGGACCGCTCGCGCGGATCGCGAGCCGGTCCATCCATTCGCGCGCGAGGCCGGTTTCGAGCGCGGACCGGCACCAGCCGCGCGGCGCGAGCGCCGCGAGATTCGGCAGCGCGATGTTCGCGGCGATCGAGAATGGCAGGACGGCGCCCTCCGTCTGGCGATCCTCGGGCACGAGCGCGCAGCCCGCGCCCGCCGCCGCGGATAGCCGCATGGTGCCGGCGTCCGCGCGCTGCAGCCCGAACAGAGTGCGCGCGAGCTCGGTACGTCCGGCGCCCACCAGACCATAGATTCCGAGGATCTCTCCGCGGCGCAGCGTCAGGGAGACGTCCTCGAACTCGCCCGAGCGCCCGAGTCCGTCCACGCGCAGCAACTCCTCGCCGATCTGCGTCTCGAGCTTGGGAAACAGCTGAGCCACGGGCCGGCCGACCATGAGCCGGATCAGCTCGTCGCTGCGAACCTCGCTCAGCAGTCCGGCGCTCACCGAGACGCCGTCGCGGAACACGGCGTAACGGTCCGCGAGTTCGTAGATCTCCTCGAACTTGTGGCTGATGAACAGCAGCGCGCGGCCCGCATCGCGGAGCTTGCGGACGATTCGGAAAAGCTCCACGCATTCGCGCTGCGACAACGACGCCGTCGGCTCGTCGAGGATTAGCACGCGCGAATCGTCGGCCAGCGCGCGCGCGATCTGGACGACGTGTTTCTGCGCGATGCTGAGCCGGCTCGCCGGGACGTCCACGGGAAAATCCGCATCGAGCTCGCGCAGCAACGTCTCTGCCCGTGCGCGCAGCGAACGCCAGTCGACGGCACCACGCGATGCCGGCCACGCGTTCACGAACAGGTTTTCCGCGACGCTCAGATTGTCGAACACCAGGCACTCCTGGTGCACCACGCCGATGCCGAGGCGGCGGGCAGCGTCGGGGCGCGGCATCCGCACCGGTTCGCCGGCGATGCGGATCTCGCCGCCGTCGGGCTGATGCACGCCCGAGAGGATCTTCACGAGTGTCGACTTCCCAGCGCCGTTCTCGCCGATGAGCGCGGTGATCGAGCCCGCGTACAGTTCGAGCGTCGCGTCGCTCAACGCCCGGACGCCGCCGAACGACTTGCGGACCCCGGCGAGCGTCACGAGGGGCGACACGGTCAGAAGATCTGCGCGAATTCCGCCACGTTCGATGCGTCGTAGACGAACGGCTTGCTCATCGCCCCGACGCCGTCCGCGGCGAACGTCACCTCGCCCATGCGACCCATCGATAACGGCTTGCCGGCATCGCCGCCACGCGCGAGCTGCACCGCGATCTGCATCGCGGAGTAACCCAGGTCGATCGGATTCCAGATCGCGAACTTGGGCACGACGCCCTTCTGCACGTAGCCCGCGAGCTCCGAAGGCAGACCGAGTCCCGTGACCTTCACCCTTCCTGTGAGCCCCTGGTCCTCGACGGCACGCGCCGACGCGACGATACCGATGGAGCTGATGCTCACGAGCACCGCGAGATCGGGGTGCTGCTTGAGCAGCGCGACGGCCTCGCGATATGACTTGTCGGAAACGTCGTCACCATAGGCGACGCCCACCAGGTCCAGCCCCGGACGCGCGACCAGCGCCTTGCGCATCTGGTCGAGCCACGAGTTCTGGTTGGTCGACGTTGGAGTTGCCGACACCACGGCGAACTTCCCCCGACCTTCTGACGCCAATTCAGCCGTCAGGGCGATCACTGTTTCACCGATGAGCTGATCCGACGAGGGCGCCAGGTGCGCATCGCGGCCCGCCTGGGCCACCGCGGAGTCGTACGACACCACCTTGATGCCACGGTCGCGCGCACGCGTGAGCGTGGGCACGAGCGCGTCCGGATCGTTGGCGGAAACCGCGATGGCGTCGACGCGTTGCGCGATCAGCGCGTTCAGCACTTCGATCTGCCCTTCCGCCGTCGGCGTCGTGGGTCCGGTGAATATCACCTCCGCGCCGAGTTCCTTCGCGGCCTCGTCCGCACCCTTGCGCACGGCGTCGAAGAACCCGTTTCCCAGCGATTTCGCCACGACACCCACGCGCGTGGCCCCGGACCTCGGCGCTTCCGACTTGCCACAACCAGCCAGCGCGAGGATCGCGCACAGCATCGAGAGGAGTGTGGCGCGCGTCATGCGAGCTTTTTCATCTCGTCTTCGTCGGTGACCCTGGCGACGATCACCTTGATGCCCGCGGCCTGGAAATCCTCCAGCTCCTCGGGCCGCGCGCCGTCGTCGGTGACGATGGTGTTGATGCGATCGAGGCCCGCGACGATCATCGCGGACTTGCGGCGCAGCTTGGAGCTGTCCGCCATCACGATCACGTGTTCGCTGCGCTTCAGCAGCTTGGTCTGTGCCTGCACGATGAGCGGATCGGCTTCCATCATGCCGAAGCGGTTGAGTCCGTAGCAGCCCACGAACAGCTTGTTGCCCCAGAAGCTCTCGATGGTGTCGTTCTCGAACGGCGACAGCACGATGTTCTGTTCGCGGAAGATCGTTCCGCCAGGCAGGGTGATGCGGTTGCGGCTCGTCGCGAGTAGTTTGGCCGCGATCGGGAACGAGTTCGTGAGGATGTCGAGATCGGAGTTCTGCAGGAACTCGACCAGCGCGAAGGTCGTCGTTCCGCCATTGATGATGATGCTCTCGCCGGGCTCGATGAGTTCGGCGGCCGCCCGCGCGATCGCGCGCTTCTGCGGCACGCTCACGTCCTGGCTCATCGCGAACGGCATGCCGACGAGATGCGGCTGGTTGCGCGGCCGAACAGCTTCGGCGCCGCCGCGGATGCGCTTCACCTCGCCCTTCTCCGCGAGCGCATTGATGTCGCGACGGATGGTCGCTTCGGAGGCGCCCAGCAGGTCCAACAGGTCCCCAACACTGACGATCGAGCGCTCGTCGACGAGCTTCAAAATCAGGTTGTGGCGTTCTTTTTCCAGCATGCCGTACCCCTTAGCCGAGCCGTGATCGATTCTGAACGGGATTGATTGTATATGACGGCTTCGTATGATAAACAGCCTCCCCATCAAGAGGAGGCCGCGCCGCGTACTGTAACGCCCGGCCGGACCGGAGACATCGATGAGTGTGGTCAAGACCGCGGCGCTCGCGCCCGTGGAAATCGTGAACCGCTGGGACGATGTCCACGCGGGCAGGTTGTCTCCTGCCGAACTCCTTTTGTATCGCTCGAACCTGCTGGGCGGCGACAAGCGCATCACCAATTTCGGCGGCGGCAACACGTCCGCGAAGATCAAGGAGAAGGACCCGCTGACCGGACAGGAAGTCGACGTCCTGTGGGTGAAGGGATCGGGCGGCGACCTCGGGACGATGAAGATCGACGGCTTCTCCACTCTCTATATGGAGAAGTTTCTCGGGCTCGAGAAGTTCTACGAGGCCGGCGCCGACAACGACGCCATCATGGTGCCGCTGTACTCGCACAGCGCCTTCAACCTGAATCCGCGCGCCGCCTCGATCGACACGCCGCTGCATGGACTCATTTCGCGGGCGCACGTCGATCACATGCATCCCGATGCGTTGATCGCCATCGCGGCGTCCGCGGACTCGAAGAGGCTGACCGAAGAGATCTTCGGCGGCGAGATCGGCTGGCTGCCCTGGATCCGCCCCGGCTACGAGCTGGGCCTCGCGTTGCGTGAGCTCACGCGCAAGAATCCGGGGCTGAAGGGCGCGGTCCTCGAAGCGCACGGCTTGTTCACGTGGGCAGATACCTCGAAGGCGTGCTACGAAAACACCCTCGACATCATCAATCGCGCCACGTCGTGGCTGTCGGATCGATCCAAGGGCAAGCGGCCTTTCGGCCCGGTGGCCGTTCCGGCGCTGACGATCGACCGCCGCCGCGAGATCGCCGCCGGCATCATGCCCACGATCCGTGGCGTGATCTCCGCAGCCGTGCGCGACGATGTCGGCGCGCATCCGAAGGTGGGCCACTTCGACGATTCCGAAACAGTGCTCGACTTCGTCGGCGGCGAGAAGCTCGCCGCGCTCGCGGCGCTCGGCACGTCCTGCCCCGATCACTTCCTGCGCACGAAGATCTGGCCGCTCGTGCTGCCCTTCGATCCCGCGAAGGACACGGTGGACGAGCTCGCCGCGCGCATCAAGCCCGCGATCGAGACGTACCGCCAGAAATACGCGGGGTATTACGACCGCTGCAAGCGGCCTGATTCCCCGAAGATGCGCGATGCGAACCCCGTGGTTTACCTGGTGCCCGGCGTCGGCATGATCACGTTCGCGGCGGACAAGGCCACGGCCCGGATCGCGGGCGAGTTCTACATCAACGCCATCAACGTGATGCGCGGCGCGGCCAGCGTGTCGACCTACCGTGGGCTGCCCGAGCAGGAGGCCTTCGACATCGAGTACTGGCTGCTGGAGGAAGCGAAGCTGCAGCGAATGCCGCGCCCGAAGCCGCTCGCGGGCCGCGTGGCGCTCATCACCGGCGGCGCTGGCGGCATCGGCCTCGCCACTGCGCGGCGGCTCATGGACGACGGTGCCTGCGTCGTCATCTGCGACATCGACCGTGATGCGCTGGGCCTCGCGGAATCCGATCTCAGGAAAAAGTACGGCAACGACGTCGTCTCCAGTGCGTGGATCGACGTCACGCGGGAGGACGCCGTGGTGGCGGGCTTTCGTGACAGCGCCTGGAAATTCGGTGGCGTCGACATCTGCATTTCCAACGCCGGCATCGCGTCCGCCGCACCCGTCGAAGACACCTCGCTCGCTCTCTGGCAGCGGAACATGGACATCCTTTCCACCGGCTATTTCCTGATCTCGCGCCAGGCTTTCCAGCTCTTCAAGGCGCAGGGGATCGGCGGCTCGATCGTTTTCATCGGTTCGAAGAACGCCCTCGCCGCCTCGTCAGGCGCGGCCGCCTATTGCACCGCGAAGGCCGCCGAGCTGCACCTCGCGCGTTGCCTCGCGCTCGAGGGCGCTCCGCACGCCATTCGCGTGAACGTCGTGAACCCGGACGCCGTGCTGCGCGGGTCGCGTATCTGGCAGGGCGAGTGGGCCACGCAGCGTGCCGCGCAGAACAAGACCAGTGTCGACAATCTCGAAAGCGTGTACCGGGAGCGGTCGCTGCTGAAGCGCAGCGTCTACCCCGAAGATGTCGCGGAGGCCGTGGCATTCTTCGCCTCAGAGCGGTCCGCCAAGTCGACCGGCAACATCGTGAACGTCGACGCCGGAAACGCCGGCGCATTCACGCGTTAGCGAGAGGGCACCATGGGTTTCGCCGATCCGCGCGATGCGAACTACATCGCGTCGGCCAATCAGCCGCACGGCGCGAATCTCGCGTCGGACTACCAACATCTCGGCGAACTACTCGCCCGTCGCGGCATTCGTATCGACGAAGTCACCCGGGCCGTCTCGCAGTTCAAGGTGGCGATCCCGTCCTGGGGCGTCGGTACCGGTGGTACCCGCTTCGGCCGCTTCCCCGGTCCCGGCGAACCGCGCAATGTCTTCGAGAAACTCGAGGATTGCAGCGTCATCTCGAAGCTGACGGGCGCCACGCCGACCGTCTCGCTGCACCTTCCCTGGGACAAGATTGACGACTACCCGGCGCTGCGCGAGCACGGCGCCGCGCTCGGACTCGGGTTCGACGCGATGAACTCGAACACGTTCCAGGACCAGGCCGACCAGAAGCATTCGTACAAGTACGGCTCTCTGACGCACACCGACGCCGCAACGCGCGCTCAGGCCGTGGCGCACAACATCGACTGCATCGACGCCGGCAGGAAGCTCGGCTCGAAGGCGCTCACGGTGTGGATCGGCGACGGGGCGAACTTCCCCGGCCAGTCGCACCTCGGCCGCACGTTCGAGCGCTACCTGGAGTCACAGAGGCAGATCTACGCGGCGTTGCCGGACGATTGGCGGATGTTCATCGAACACAAGATGTACGAGCCGGCGTTCTATGCCACCGTCATCCAGGACTGGGGCAGCTCGCTCATGGCGGCGAAAGAACTGGGGCCGAAAGCCTTCTGCCTCGTGGATCTCGGCCACCACGCGCCGAACGTGAACATCGAGATGATCGTCGCGCGCCTGGTCCATGCGCAGCGGCTCGGCGGCTTCCATTTCAACGACTCCAAGTATGGAGACGACGACCTGGACGCCGGATCGATAGAGCCGTTCCGACTGTTCCTGGTGTTCAACGAACTGGTCGAAGCCGAACTCGCGAAGGCGCCGAACTTCGATCCCGCGCACATGCTCGACCAGTCGCACAACGTGACGGACCCGATCGAGAGCCTCATGACGAGCGCCATCGAGCTGCAGCGCGCCTACGCCCAGGCGTTGATCGTCGACCGTCCGGCGTTGCACGAGCACCGTCTCGGCAACGACGTGCTGATGGCGGCGCAGACGCTCAAGCGCGGCTTCACGACCGACGTTTCGCCGATCCTCGCCCAGGCGCGCTCGCTCAAAGGCGCGGCCGTCGACCCGATCGCTGCGTACCGCAAGAGCGGCTACCGCGCCCGCTGCGCCCAGTCGCGGCCGGGCAAACAAAGTCTCGGAGGTGGCATAGTCTGAGAGTTTCTTCCCAGGGGCGCGCGCCCCGCTCTTGACGCCGTCGAAGCGGCGGCATACGTGATAATGGGTTCATGCCAGTACTGAACAGCATCGAAGACCTCCGCCAGGAGGCCCGCCGCCGCGTCCCCCGCGCCATCTTCGACTACGCCGACCGTGGGTCGTACGACGAAGTCACGTTCAACCGGAATCTCGCCGACCTCGCCGCCCTGGAATTCCGTCAGCGGGTCATGGTGGACGTCTCGAAGCAGCAGCTCTCGACGACGGTCCTCGGCGAGGAATGGTCCATTCCCTGCGGTATCGGCCCGACCGGACTGACCGGCCTCTTCCATGCGAACGGCGAGATGCTGGGCGCGCGCGCCGCGCAGGAGTTCGGCGTTCCGTTCTGTCTCTCGACGATGAGCATCTGTTCCATCGAGGACGTCCGCAGCGCCGTCCAGAAGCCGTTCTGGTTCCAGGTCTACCTGATGCGCGATCGCGGGTTCAACGTGGAGTTGCTCGAGCGCGCGAAAGCCGCGAACTGCTCGGCCATCATGCTCACCGTGGACATGCCCGTGCAGGGATTGCGACGCCGGGATCCGAAGAACGGCCTTTCGATCCCGCCGAAGCTCACGCTCCACAACCTGTTCGAAGTCGCGATGCGGCCGACCTGGGCACTGAAGGTGCTCACGGGACGGCGGCGCAGCTTCGGCAATCTCGAGGCCCGCATGAAAGGCACGGGGGGCCTGAAGACGCTGTCTGAGTGGATCGCGCAGCAGTTCGATGCGACGGTGACCTGGAAGGATCTCGCGTGGCTGCGCGAGCAATGGCCGCGCAAGATCATCATCAAGGGCATCCTCGATCCGGACGACGCACGGCTCGCTGTCGAACATGGCGTGGACGCGATGGTGGTGTTGAACCATGGCGGCCGTCAGCTCGATGGCGCGCGCTCCACGATCTCCGCGCTGCCTGGCGTCGTCGATGCGGTCGAAGGTCGCGCCGATATCCTGTTCGACGGTGGTGTTCGCTCGGGACAGGATGTCCTGAAAGCCCTCGCGCTCGGCGCCAAAGGCTGCCTCATCGGCAAAGCATTCCTGTACGCCCTCGCCGCGCGCGGAGAAGCCGGCGTCTCACTCGCGCTCGACATCATCCGCAAAGAACTCGCGGTGAGCCTGGCCCTGACCGGCGCGAACGACGTACGCAGCGTGACCCGCGACATCCTGGTCACGAGATGAGCCGGGATCATTCTTGCGACGTGGGGCGTCCCCAGAAGAAGAAGCGCCGCCAGCGAAGGGGTGCCGGCGGCGCTCCGATTGTCGAAAAGCACACAGAGCGCGGACAAGGTGTACTTCTCGGACTCGACTGGGACCCAAGTCCCGAAACTCGGATCGCTGGTACGAAGTTCCACTGAGGGCGGTCAGAGCCACTCATTACTGCGCACTAACGATCAAAACAGCGCGTTTTCTCTCACAATCAGATCCATGACACGCCAAAATAGTACAAATTGGCCGAGAAATCGCGGAATCGGACGTTACACGTGTGATAACGCTACCGGCTAGCAATCTTTCGCGAGCGCTTCAAAACTTGATCAATGAACGGCCAGCGCTTTCCCGCGGGACGATGGGACGCGCCCGCCGCCCCTGCGACCCGGGCTCCGGGATCCTATCTACCCGCGCCACGATCAAAGGGGGAGGCGGCCATCGGCGTGGCTCGATTGCCATCCACGGTGTGCGCGGGTACGTTGCGCGCCATGAACAAACACCGCCTCACCTCCGCCTTCGCCTCGCTGATCGTCGCGGCGATTTGCTCTCAGGCCCAGGCCGCCGGCCCGGTGGACTGCAAACTCAAGTTCGACATCAGCGGATGGTCCGCCTTCTACAAGCGCTCCGATGGCACCGGCCGCATCACCTGCACGAATGGCCAGTCGATGGCCGTCCGGCTGCGGGCACGCGGCGGCGGCCCGTCGGTCGGCCGCTCGAAGATCACGGACGGCACCGGCGAGTTCTCGGGCGTGGACAACATCAAGCAGTTGCTGGGCACGTACGCGAGCGCCGAGGCAGAGGCTGGCGCGGTCAAATCCGCGAAGGCCCACATCGTCACGAAGGGCGACATCTCGCTCGCGCTCGCCGGCACCGGCGAAGGCTGGGAGATCGGTATCGCCTTCGGGAAATTCCAGATCCTGCGTCGTTAGGCCTTCGCGGCCGGCGCAATGGCCTGCGGCTTGCGTGATCGGCCCAGGCACGCGGTGAACTCCGCGCCGAAGAGGAAGATCTGCGCGGAGTAATACAGCCAGAGCAGGAGCGCCGCGAATGACGCCGCCGCTCCATAGGCCGTCGGCTGCGTGGCGCGTCCGAGGTAGAGCCCGATCGCCCAGCGCCCGATGTGAAAGAGAAACGCCGTCACCGCCGCACCGATGAGGACGTGCCGCCACGCCAGGCGGCGCTTCGGCAGGTAGCGGTAGATCAGCGCAACCAGTGCGGTTCCGAGGGCAATCGAGATCACGAAATCCAGCGCGGCCAGCATTCCGACGAAGCCCTCGAAGTGCCGCAAGACGTAGCCCCGCAGCGCGGCGAGCGCCGTCGTCAGTGTCAGCGACACGAGCAGCAGGAAGCCGATCGCGAGGATGAAGCCGAAGGACATGAGGCGCCCGCGGAAGAAAGCCCACAGACCGCTCGACAACGACTCGCGGCCACCCCAGATCTGCTGCAGCGCGCTCTCCAGCGCGGAAAAGACGGTGGTCGCGCCGATCAACAGCATGATGACGCTGACAGTCGTCGCCCAGATCCCGTCCGTGCTCTGCGCGCTCTCCATGGCCTGCAGGATCAACTCGGCGCTCTGCCGCCCGAAGAGCATCGTGACCTGCGTGTCTAGATAGGAGTACGCGAGATCGTCGCCGACGATCCAGCCCGCGATTGAAACCGTGATGATCAGCAGCGGCGCCAGCGAGAATGCGCAGTAGAACGCGAGTGCCGCGCTGATGCTCGAGGCCTGGTCCTCGAGCCAGTTGTCGGTCGTCCCCCTGAGGATGTCCCAGAGACTGCGCGGCTTCACGCCGCCGATTCTGCAGCAGCCCGCACCCTAACAACTCATCCGCCCTGTCGGCGGGTACGGCGGATAACTGCCAGTGTCTGCCTACAGCGCCGGACCGCCCGGCCAGTCGGCGCTGGGATCGAGCACGAAGCCGGCCGCTTCGCGGCGGATGAGCAGCGCCGGCGTTCCGGACTCGGCGGACAACCGCAACGCGGCGTCGCCCGGCATCGTCATGAAGACCGTGGCGAGCGCATCTGCCGTCATGCAGTCGCGCGCCAGCGCGGTCGCGGACACGGTCGTGTGCGTCACGGGGAATCCGCTGCGCGGGTCGATGATGTGCGAGTAGTGCCGGCCATCGACCTCGAAGTAACGGCGGTAGTCGCCGGCCGTCGCGATGCTCATGCCGTCGAGCGGCACGACCGCGGGTATCACGCTGGCGCGCCCGGAGGGATCGTCCGCCCCCGGCCTTTCGACCGCCACGCGCCACGGTACCCCGGCCGCATTGCGCCCGCGCGCGCGCAGCTTGCCCGAGAGGTCGATGAGATAGTTGGTGACGCCCTGCGCGTCGAGGTACTCCGCCACGCGGTCGACGCCGCGCCCCTTGCCGAGCGATGACAGATCGACGCGCACGCCCGGTGGCTTGCGCGCGCGCTGGCGGCCGGAGTCGACTTCGACTTTGCGCCAGCCGACACGAGCTCTTGCCGCCTCGATCGCCGCCACATCGGGCACACGGTTCATGGCGGGATCCGGTCCGAAACCCCACAGGTCGACGAGCGGTCCCACGGTCACGTCGTATGCGCCGCCGCTGCGCTCCGCGAGCGACAGCGCGTAACCCATCACCGCCGCGAGTTCGGGGTCGATGTCGACCCAGTCTCCCGTGGTGTCGTCGTTGAATCGGCTGAGCGCCGACGTCGCGCGATAGGTGCTCAGCGCCTGGTTGACGGCCTCGAACCGCTGTTGCGCACCGGCCTCGAGCCCGGCCGCCGGCTGCGTCAACGCTCCTGCGATGACGATCGTCCAGGCGCTGCCCATCGTCTCGCCGGCGAGGCGCGTCTCGCGCGGCTGCGTGGCGCAGCCGGTAAGCGCAATCGCCAGCAGGAGGTGGAGACCGCGCGCCAAACTACTGTGGCAGGACTTCGAAAGTGCCGTTATAGGTGGAGCGGCGCTTCTTCACGCCCGGCACCGTGGCGCTCTCGTCCTCTATGGCGGCGTCGAGCCAGTACAACCCCGTCGCGGGCCAGGTGATGGAGACGACGCCGTCCTTGTCGGTCTTCAGGCGGATCTCGTCCGGCGAATCGCGGTAACGCGTGCCGCCCGCGACGATCTCCACTTCGAGATCCTTCGCCGGCCTCCCGTCGAGCAGGAACTTGAAACGCGCGGCCTCGCCGGCGTAGAGATCGTTCGGGTGACGCAGCGGGACGAGCTCGAGTCCCGCGCCGCCCGGCTTCACGTCCGACGGCGCACCGACGGTCACGTAGGTTTCGATGCGCCGCTGCATCTGCTCAACCTCGAGTTTCGCGGCATTTGCGGGAACGTTCGCCGCCATTTCCGCCGGCGTGCCGCGCCAGCGCTTCGGCTTGCCGTCCTCTTCCCAGCGCGCCATGACCGTGTCACCGGCGACGGCGATGCGATACGTGCCCGTCTTGCGCAGTTCGAGATCGAACGTCGAGCGCGAGCGGCCCTTCGCCGGATTCTGGGCCTCGAGGGGCGCGCCGTCGGGCGTGGTGATCACGAGCTGATCGATCGGAAGAATCGCCTGGTTCACGGAGAACAGGTCGTCCGCCTGCGCCGCATCGAAGGCGACCCAACCGCCCGAGTTCGCGACGATGGTCTGCGACGGCAGGATCCAGGCGCGCGCCGCCTGACCGACGCCGGGCGCGATCGCGACCAGCAACATCGAGACGCCGAGAGCCGAGTTTCGCAACAACGAATGTTTCATGACGTTCTCCCCGATCAAGGACTGAGCGTCAGCGCGACGGCGCCGAGCTCCTTGGTGCCTTTCGCGCTGCCGCTCTTCGCGGCCTTGATGGGCCAGTCGAACGGGATGCGCACCGCTTCGCGCCCGCCGATCTCGCGCACGGCTTCGACCACCAGCGCGTACTGGCCGGGCTTGAGCTGCGCCAGCGGCGCCTGTTGCGCGTCAAATCTGAGAATGTGCTGCCCCACCGGCCGCGTCGCCCCGGTGAGTCCATCGACGGGCACCTTCACGTCGCGACCGCCGCGTCGCCACCACTGCCGCAAATCGGGCAACCACTTCGTGTGATCGCCGCGGACCTGGTACCAGACCGCGAGGTTCGCCGCGATCGCCTGATCGGCACCTTCGATCCACACGGCGACATACGGCTTGTGATACTCGGCGACCGGGATGTTGGGAATCTCGAGATTCACGGTGAGCTCTGCGGCCCCCGCGCTCCCGGCGCCGAACGCCAGCAACACCGACGCGGCATACGACTTGAATGTCATTGCGAAAGACTCCGTCTGACTGTTCAGTGGATGAAGAAGATCATGAGCACGAGCACCAGCACCGTTCCACCGGCGACCAGCGGCCACGTGGATCTGCGCTGACGCGCCTGGATCTGCAGCAGGATCAGGCCGGTTACCGAGAAGAACACGAATGCCGCGGCGGTGATGTCGATGAAAATCGTCCAGGCGAGACCGGTATTCCGGCCCTTGTGCAGGTCGTTGAAATAGGCAACCCAGCCGCGGTCGGTGAACTCGGCTTTCGCATCGCCGGTGGTGCGATCGATGGACACCCAGGCATCGCGGCCGGGACCCGGCGCCGCGAGATACAGCTCCTCTTCCGACCACTCTGCGTTCGCTCGCGCCACCGCGATACCGAATTCGCGCTCGATCCATTGCGAGAGCTCCGGACTGAGCGACCCCTGGTCGGCTTCGGCGCCCAGTCCTGCGCGCAATGCTTCCGGCACCGTCGCGTCGTGCTTCGACACGATGGGGTTCGCGCCGATCGCAGCGGCGTGATTGAGCGTGATGCCGGTGATCGTGAATAGCAGCAGGACCGCGAAGCACACCGCGGCGCTCATCCAGTGCAGGGTGTGCGTGGTGCGATACACCTGCATGCGCGAGCGCGAAGGAACTCTCGACATTCGGCCATCCGACGAATGGGGAGCGCGAACGCTACATGAGAAGGATTCTTATCTGCAACCCATCTCTTATATAGGGGGTCTCGGGGGGGAGTCTGCCCCCCCCCCGGGCCCCGCCCGGGCTACATGCCGCGCGCAGTCTTCGCCTTGCGCACCAGTTGCACGAACTCCGTGCGATAGCCAAATTCGTCGCCGCCCTTGGCCGCCTGCGCCTGCTTGAGAACGTCATCGAACGTCAAACTACCCGTGTGCGTGCCGCCGCGCAGGATCTGCGCGAAGCCCGCGACCGCGGTCGAGAATTGCACTTCCCGCTGAACCAGCGCTGAGACGCGATCCGTCTCGAGTGGAATCGGCCGCGACATGAGACGCGACGACTCCTCGCCGGGCAGCTTGTAGCGGATCTTGAGGAACCCGTATTCATCACGGCTGCCGGCCACCCTCGGCGCGGCGGCGGACGAGTAACGCAGGGGGTCGACGCTCGTCGCCCCCGAATCCGCCGGCGCGATTTCGTAGATCGCGGTGACCGTGTGACCCGAACCGACGTCACCCGCGTCGACCGCGTCATTGTTGAAATCCTCGCGCTTGAGCGCGCGGGTCTCGTAGCCGACGAGGCGATACTCCGCGACGGTCGCCGGGTTGAACTCCACCTGGATCTTCACGTCCTTCGCGATCGTGAACAGGGAACCCGACGACTCCTGCACGAGCACCTTCTGCGCCTCGCTCAGCGTGTCGATGTAGGCCGCGACGCCATTGCCGTTCTGCGCCAGCGCCTGCGCGAGCTCGTCGCGGTAGTTGCCCTGGCCGAAGCCGAGCACGGACAACATGATGCCGTTCTTGCGCTTGCGTTCGACGAAGCCCTTGAGCTCCTGCGTGTTGTGGATGCCCACGTTGAAGTCGCCGTCGGTGGCCAGCAGGATCCGGTTCACACCGCCCTTGCGGAAGTGCTTTTCCGCGAGTTGATAGGCGAGCTCGATGCCCTCGGCGCCCGCGGTCGAGCCGCCGGGTGTGAGTTCGCGCAGCGCGCCGATGATCTTCTGCTTGTCGGCGACGCGAGTCGGTTCGAGCACCATGCCGGCCGCGCCGGCGTAGACGACGATGCCCACCGTGTCGTCGGGCTTGAGGCTCGACAGCAGCAGCTCCATCGACTGCACGGCGAGCGGCAGTTTGTCCGGAGAATCCATCGAGCCGCTGACGTCGAGCAGGAGCACAAGGTTCACGTCCGGCGCCTTGTCGCGCGGCACGTCGTAGCCCTTGATGCCGACGTGCACGAGCTTGCGTCCCTTGTTCCACGGGGAATCGCTCACGACGATCGTGGGCTCGAAGGGCAGATCGCGCTTCCCGGCCTGCGGCCACGCATAGTCGAAGTAGTTGACCATCTCCTCGACGCGCACCGAGTCCTTCTGCGGCAGTCGCGCGGCATTCAGCTGGCGGCGCACGAACGAGTACGATGCCGTGTCGACGTCGACGGAGAACGTGGACACCGGTTCGCTCGCTGCGAGCTTGATCGGGTTGATCTCGAAGGACTGGAAGCGGTCGTCGCCTTCGGCTTCGAAACCCGTAGCCCCCTTCCTCTCGAGGCGACCGGCCACGATGCCCGGCGGCGGCGCGGACGGTGGAGTCGACGCCTGCGCAAACACGCCGCTCAGGCCATTCTCGCGACCGCGCGCGGCGGCGGCGTTCTTGGGAGACGAAGCGCTTCCCCCGGACACCCTGCGCGAGCCGGTCACGATGACTTCATCGGCCTCCACGCGCGCTTCGCTGGGCGAGGCGGACGCAGGCATCGTGGCCATCGGCTCGGGCCCGTTGGTGAAGACGAGCGATTCCACGGGTTTGAGCTCCGGCAGCGGCATCACGTCCGCGAGTACCGGCTCCGGCTGCGCGGCCATCGCGGCCTCGAGTTTCGCGAGATCGTCCTTGGTGAGCTTCGGCCTCTCCTGCGACGTGCCGCGAGAGTCCACGACGCGCGACTCGTGGCTCGGCACGGTCGTGACCGTCGAAGGGCGCGCGTCGCCTGCAGGCCCAGGATGCGCGGGTTCGGGGGTTGCGCGCTCAGTACCCGACGGCGCTTCGCCGACCGACGCCGTCGGCACCGGGTCGAGCACCACGCGTCCGTTCTCCACCGGCACCCGGTTCGTGAAGATCGGCCACAACAGCGCGGTCGCCATCACGACCACGCATGCGCTCGCGAATCCGCCGAACACGCTCCGCGGAACCAACCACTTCAGATTCCATTTCATCGTCTCTCTCCCGCCAGTTGCCTGACGAGAGAGACGCGGCGATGCGTCCGTTTCTTGGTTCGCCGCGTGCACGCGCGTGAATTCCGCGAGCGCCGCCTGCTTCGCGCGCAGGCGTGCCGCCGGATCCGGCGCGGGCGCCGACATGTCCTGCAAGCGGGCTTCGTTCGATCGTTCCTTCATGCCACCACACTCGACCTGGCCTCGGGACGATTCAGGTGTTTGCGAATCGTGTGGATGCGCCAGGAAATCGTCGATTCCGAAACTCCGAGGATCTGCCCCGCTTCCGCGTGGCTCAGTCCTTCGGCGTGCACGAGCAGCGCCGTCTCCTTCATGCCCTCGCCGAGCGTGGCGAGTTGCTCCAGCAACTGCATGAGGTAGATGTGATCCTCGGTCCTCGAGGCATCGTCCGCCGCTTCCTCGTCGGCGAGTTCCTCGTGTTCATGGCGCTGCTGGCCGCGATGCCAGTCCTGCGCACAGCTGATCACCAGGCGGTACAGCCAGCTGGTGAATGCCGCCTGGAACCGGTATTGCGCGAGACTGCCGGCGAGCTTGATGCACGCGAGCTGCGCGATGTCGGCGGCATTGGCTTCGTTGCCGCACCACTTCCAGGCAAACCGGTAGATGGTGTCGTAATGCAGGTCCAGCAGCAGGGCAAAAGACTCCGCGTCCCCTGCCTGGGCCTTCCTGATCAGCTCCCGATTGTTTGAGAGGTCGTCCATCCCGGTCCGTCACGAGTGAGACGGTTCGAATCTCCGATTCCTTGGAAACGAAGAGATTCGCGCGCGGGGGTCGACGGTTTTACTTATCCAGCGGCCGAATGCGGATGTTGCGGAACCAGATGGGCTGACTCTCCGCCTGCAGCGCAATGTGCCCGAACGTCAGCTGCAGAGGCGCGCCCGCCGCACGCAGCGCCTTGGCGCCGTCGTCGCGCGGATCGAGCTGCGGATGCTGGTAGCGCAGCACCTCGACACCGTCGACCCGGTGGATGACTTCCGCGTTGCCGTGGACCTCGACTTCGACCGGGATCCACTCGTCGAGGGGCGTGAGTTTCGACGAGGAATCGATGATGTGGTCGAGGCGCAGCTTGCCACCCATCTCGAGGTTCGTGCCGGGCGTGCAGACATTGCCCGTCTGCCTGCCGGCGGTCGCGCCGACGGCCAGGAACTGGAATTCCATGCTCGTCGGGAATTCCTGCTCGAGTGTCATCGAGAGCGGCGACTGCGAGTGGATCATGACGCCGCTGTTCAGCTTGGCCCAGTGCGGCGAGTCGTCGATCGCCTTGGCGGTGATCCGGTACTCCAGGCGCAGGATGTAGCTCGAGTAGGCCTGGTTCGTGAAGAGGTGACCGAACTGGCGGTCGAACTTGCCGTAGCCGTCGTAGCCGACCTTGAGGATGCCGTCCTCGACGCGGAACGTGTTCGCGTAGTTTTCACCAGCCTTGTGCCGGGCGATCTTGGGCGTCCAGCCGCTCAGGTCGCGTCCATTGAACAAAGAGTGCCATTCGGCGGGGTCTTCCGCAGCGCCCGCGACAGCCAGTGGGGCGAGAAGCACGAGCGCGACGGTAACTAACTGTTTCATAAACCCCTCTTATGACAGCTGCAGTCTAGCATCGCTGCGCACTGCAGGAATCCTCTGACGAGTCGGGTATCGCATTCGTACTTACGCCGCGGGGAAAACCTCAGAAGATCGACGTCCACCGGAGGTCCGATTGCCGCTCTCGCAGACGCTCAAGTACACGCTACGCCACGTGGCGAAGCGCAATCCCTGGGTCCTGCGCCGGTGCGCGGAACTCATCAGCCGGGAGCGCGCGCACCCCGCGATGCACCGGGTCCGGCAGGAGCGGTTGCTCGCCAACATCCTCGCGCACGCGCGTTCGGTTCCGGCCTATGCGCGCGCGGCCGCCGCGGCGCCGGCGCGTGATGGGCTCGCCTATCTGCGCGACGCCTTTCCCATCATCGACAAGTTGTCGCTGCGCGCGGAACCCGAACGCTACCTGACCGGCGGTCGATTGCCCGGCCGCCACGCCGCGCTGCTGGCGGAGACCAGCGGGACGACCGGCACTCCGCTCGACGTCTATCGAAGCTTCGGTTCAGCGTTGGTCGAGGAGGCGTTTCACCTGCAGAGCTGGCATTGGGCGGGATGGCGGCCGGGCGAGAAACAGGCGGTGCTGCGCGGCGAGCGTGTCGTCCCGATCGCGCAGCGTTCGGCGCCCTTCTGGTTCGAGGATCCTGCGGGCGCGCAATTGTTCCTGTCGACCCGGCATCTCGACCCCGACACCGTGGCGCAACTCGCCGCGCGCGTCCTCAGCTATGGGGCGAGGCAACTCCGCGCCTATCCGTCGGCCGCCTACGATTTCGCAACCCTGCTCACCGAGGCTGACATCGAGCTGCGCTTCGACACGGTGATCACCGGCTCGGAGATGCTGTACGACTTCCAGCGCGAACGCATCGAGTCGGTGTTTGGCGCACGCGTCTTCGATCACTACGGCATGGCGGAGCGCGTCGCGTTCGCCGCCGAGTGCGAACTCGGCCGCATGCACGTGAATCCCGAGTACGGCGTGCTCGAGATCGTCGACGAGGACGGCAACCCCACGGACGACGAGGGCACGATCGTCGGCACGTCGTTCTTCAATCGAGTGATGCCGTTCATCCGCTACAAGATGAACGACTCGGCGCGCTGGAACCACGAGCCCTGCGCCTGCGGACGCACGTACCCGGTCATCGAAGGCATCGGCGGCCGCCTCGCCGACCAGCTCTACGACATCGATGGCCGCGCCGTGAACGGCACGGTCATCGGATTTGCGTTCGACGGCATGCGCAACGTACACAAGGGCCAGGTGATCCAGACCGCGGTGGATCGCTGGACGATCCGGATCGTGCCGACGTCGAACTACCGCGCGATCGATGGCGAGCGCGTGCTCGCCAAGCTCGCCGAGCAGGTATCCGCGCGCGTGCGCGCGCACATCGAGGTGGTGAGGGACATCCCGTCCCTGCCGAGCGGCAAGTACAAGTGGGTAGTGCAGACGCTGGACCGGCGTCCGGCGGCGCCGAAACGCCGCGCGCAATCCCGGCCGGCGCTCACCGCCGGCCTCGCGGTGTGAACGACGCGCGCGCACACGCCCCCATCCTGTCGCAAGTTGCAATGCCCGACGTGTCGACGGTGTCCGCGCGCGCCGAATGGGAGCCACTCTTCGACCGCGCGGCGCGGCCACACTTTCCGCAGTCCTGGATTTACGGCGAGGCGAAGCGCTCGCAGGGCTGGGACGTCGAGCGCCTGGTATTCCGCGCTGGCGAGCCGCTCGCGATCGCGCAGGTGCTGACGAAGCGCGCGGCGGGAATCCCGGTGGTCTCGCGCATCAATCGTGGGCCGCTGTTCCTAGGAACGCCGGCCCCCGACGCGCGGACCGCCGTGCTGCGCGCACTGCGTCGGCGCTGGAGCTTCCTGCGCCGCGGCGTGCTGCTGCTGGCGCCGGCTCTCGACGCCGGCGACGACGGTGCCCGTGCGTTGCGCGCGGCGGGCTTCTGGCAACGCGGGGACTTCGGGTGGGGCTCGTCGCTCATCGATCTCACGCGGCCGCTCGACGAATTGCAGCGGCGCCTGATTCCCCAATGGCGCAACAAGCTGCGCAAGGCGGCTGGCAGCGTGACGCTGCGCATCCGCACCGATCCCGCGGACTGCGAGTGGATGATCGAGCGGCACGTCGAGAACATGCGCGCCAAGGGATTCCGTGATCCGTCCCCCGGGTTCGTGCGCGCTGCGATCTCGGCGAGCCCGCGCGACTTCATGCTGCTGCAGGCGCTGGTCGACGGCGAGCCGCACGGGGCGGCGCTGATCGCGCGCTTCGGCCGCCACGCGGAGTACTGGCTGGGATGGTTCGACGAGACGGCGCGACGGGCCGCCGCCGGCAACTTTCTCCTCTGGCACACCGTCATGGAAATGCAGCGCGCCGGCTGTCGCGCGCTCGACCTCGGCGGTTTCACCGTCGCGGATCGATACGGTCAGTTCAAGCGCGGCATGCGCGGCGAGGAATACCGGCTCGCGGGTGAGTGGTTGGCGCTCTGACTCCCTGCGGCGCCAGTCTGCTCGCGCCACACAATCAGGGGGAATCATGGGTTTCAAATCCTCCGCCACGGGCGTCGTGGTCGCGCTGCTGACGGCGAGGGCAAGCTCGTGAAGCTCTCGAATACCGGCTGGACACAGGTGGAAGTGCCGCTCGCCACGCTCGCGTCGGAGGACGAGGTGGTCGACGGCCTGTGGGTGCAGAACGCGTCGGGGACCGACCTGCCCAAGTTCTACGTCACCGAGATCCGGTTGCAGCAGGCCGCAGCAGGCTGCGTACGCGCCCGTAGAGCAGGTAGACGATCAGGCCGATGAGGTTCCACAGCGCGAATCGGATCAGCGTCTTGTCGGGCAGGCTGAAGATCAGGTAGATGCAGCCCAGGATCGCGATCGAGCCGACCCACATCGGCTGCGGGCAGCGGAACACGCGCGGCAGATCCGGCGAGCGCCGCCGCAGGATCATCATGCAGGCCGCGACGGAGATGAACGCCAGCAGCGTGCCGGCATTCGCGAGCTCCGCGATCTCGTCGAGACGAAAAAATCCGGCCACCGCGGCTACCGCTACGCCCGTGATCGCGGTGATCAGCGCGGGCGTGCCGGTGCGCGGCGACACCGCCGAGAGCTTCTGCGGCAGCAGTCCGTCGCGCGACATCACGAAGAAGATGCGGCTCTGGCCGTACATCATCACGAGGATCACGGAGGGCAGCGCGATGAGCGCGGCGAGACCGATGAGCCGCGCGGCCAGCGGATGCTCGAGCGTGCGCATCACGAACGCGAGCGGCTCGGCGGAGTCGCCCACCTGTTCGTGACTCACCGAGCCGACCGCGGAGATCGCCACCAGCATGTAGATGACCGTGCAGATGGCCATGGAGCCGATGATGCCGATCTTGAGATCGCGGCCCGGATTCTTCGCTTCTTCCGCGGACGTCGCGACGGCGTCGAAACCGTAGAACGCGAAGAAGACGATCGCCGCCGCCGCCATGACGCCGCGCTTCACCCCGTCGGGGTCGACGTGGCTGCCGAATCCGTACGGCATGAAGGGCGCAAGCTTGCCGGCATCGAAAGACGGCAGTGCGATCAGCACGAACGCCGCGAGCGCCGTCATCTTGATGACGACGAGGATGATGTTGAGCGTCGCGCTCTCGCGCGTGCCGGCCACGAGCATGCCCGCGATGGTCAGCGCCACGAGCACGGCGGGCAGATTGACGATGCCGCCCGCGTGCGGGCCGGCGAGCAATGCGGGTGGGAGGTGCAATCCCGCCGACTGCAGCCAGCCGACGAGATACGCTGACCAGCCGACCGCAACGGTGCTGCAGGCGAGCGAATACTCGAGGATCAGGCTCCAGCCGACGATCCAGGCGACCGTCTCGCCGACGACGGTGTACGTATAGGTGTAGGCACTGCCGGAAGTCGGGATCAGCGTTGCGAGTTCGGTGTACGCGAGCGCCGCCGCGACGCAGACGATGCCGCACACGGCGAACGCGAGGATGACGGCGGGGCCCGCCCGATCCGCGCCGACGCCCGTCAGCGTGTAGATCCCGGTGCCGACGATCGACCCGACGCCCAAGGCCACGAGGTGCGGCCAGCTCAGCGTCTTGCGCAGCGACTTGTCGCCGGCACGGTCGCCGCTGAGCTGCGCGAGCGGCTTGCGCGGGCCTGACAGCCAGCCCATCAGGCTGCCGCCGCGGCGACGGGACGCGTCGCGCGACACTCCTCGACGCGCGCGATCACGTCGGCGCGTCGCGCGCCGGACAGCGGCAGGCGCGGCATGCGCACCCGTTCGGAACCGCGGCCCATCACCTGCTCCGCGAGCTTGATGGATTGCACGAGATCGTGATCGGCGTCGAGATGCAGCAGCGGCATGAACCAGCGGTAGATGCGGCGCGCCTCGGTCCAGTCGCCCCGCCGGGCGGCCGCGACCATCGCGACAGACTCGCGCGGGAACGCGCTCGTGAGACCGGAAACCCAGCCGCTCGCACCGAGCATGAGGCCCTCGAGCGCGACGTCGTCGAGACCGGCGAGCATCGTGTAGCGCTCGCCGAAGCGGTTCGCGATGTCGGTGAAGCGGCGCGGATCCGGCGCGCTCTCCTTGATGGCGACGATGTTCTCGATCGGCTGCAGGCGCTCGAGCGTCCCGAGTTCGATGGAGACCCGGTACGCGGGCGGATTGTTGTACAGCATGATCGGCAGCTTCGTCGCCTCGGCGACGGCGCGAAAGTGCGCCACCAGCTCGTCCGGCGTCGGCACGTAGACCATTGCCGGCAGGAGCATGAGCGCATCGACACCGATTTTTTCCGCGTCCCGCGCGTACTCGATGGCGCGGTCGGTGGTCAGCTCGGAGACGCCGGCAACCAGGGGCACGCGGCCGCCGACCGACTCGACCGCCGCGCGCAACGCCAGCCGCTTCTCCTCGGGACGCAGCGAATTGTTCTCACCCACGGTGCCGAGCAGGATGAGTCCGTCGACGCCGTCGGCCACGAGTGCGGTCAAGGTCTTGCGGCAAGCGGGCAGATCGAGCGAGAGATCGGCGGCAAACTGGGTGGTGGCGGCCGGGTACACGCCATGCCAGAGCGGCTGCGACAAGAGCTTCTCCTTACAAACGTATACGATATATTATCGGCAATGAATCAGGGTGAGAAGGCTCCGGCCGATGCGATCGTCGTCGGTGGGGGCATCGTCGGACTCGCCTGCGCATTCGAACTGCAATCGCGCGGACTGGCAACCGTTCTCGTGGATCCAGACCGGGTCCGCCGCGGCGCCTCGTGGGGAAACGCCGGGCATCTCGCGGTCGAACAGGTGGAACCGCTCGCCTCGTTCGCGACCCTCGCGAGCGTGCCGCGGCGGCTGTTCTGGCGTGGTGGCGCGGTCGCCCTGCCCCCGCGGGACATCGGCACCTGGCTGCCGTTCGCGTGGCGGCTGTTCGGCGCCAGCGGGGCTCACCGATTCACGGCCGGGAAGACGGCACTCAAGTCGCTCGTCGATCTGGCATTGCCCGCGTGGCGGCGGCTGTCCGCCAACGCCGGCGCGGCGCCGGCGATCGTCGAGGACGGACATTACGTCGTCTGGGAAACGCCGGGCGGCGCGCGCGCCGGCCGCGATTTCTGGCGCAACGCGGACACCGGCACCGCGTCCACGCGCGACGCGACGCGCGCGGAAATCGGCGCGATCGCCGCCCTCATCGGCCGCGAGCCGGCGGGCGTTCTCCGGTTCGTCGGAACCGGACGGGTTCGCGATCCCGGCGCGCTCAACGACCGGATCGCCGCTGCATTCTCCGCGGCCGGCGGCCGGGAACAACTCGCGCAAGTTCGCAGACTGCGGGTCTCGAAGGGCCGCGCGTCCGTCGATCTCGAGGATGGCGATCGCCTCGACGCGGATGTCGTCGTGATCGCGGCGGGGGTGGGCTCGGGCGGGCTGATGCACAGTCTCGGGGTGCGAACGCCGATCATCGCGGAGCGCGGTTATCACCTCCAGGCGCCGGCGGCCGCGTGGCCGGACATGCCGCCCATCGTGTTCGAAGAGCGGTCGATGATCGTGAGCCGGTTCGAATCCGGGCTGCGCGCCGCGAGCTTCGTCGAGTTCGGCCGCGAGGCGGGCCCGCCGGATGCGCGAAAGTGGCGGCGATTGCAGTCACATGCGGCAGATCTGCGCCTGCCATTCGACACGGCGCCGCGCGAGTGGATGGGTGCGCGCCCCACGCTTCCGGACTATCTACCGGCGCTGGGCCGCAGCAGCCGTGCGGACAACCTGATCTGCGCGTTCGGACACCAGCACCTGGGAATGACGCTGGCGGCCGCGAGCGCGGAGATCGTGGCGGCGACGGCGTTCGGCATCGTGCCGCCGCTGGATCTGCGGCCCTTCTCGCCCGACCGGTTCTAGCGGGTGTGTCAGGCGCGCTTGCGCGCGCGCTTCGCGGGCGCTTTCGCGGCGCGCGTGACGGGATGAACGCGCAGGACTCTGCGCAGATCGCCGAGCGTATGCTCGAGGTGCGCCGTGATCAGCTTGCGCACGCGGGCATCGCGCCGCTTGCTCCACGCCTCGAGCATCTCATGGTGCTCGCCTTCCGCGCGCAGCACGCGTCCCTTGGGTTCGAGATGCTTGCGCACGTAGCGATCCGCGAGGATGTGCAGGCGCGCCACGATGTCGGTGGTCAGGCGCATCCCGCAAGGCTGGACGAGCGCGAGATGAAACGCGCGATTCGCCGCCCCGACCGTCGGCTTGTGCGCCACCGCCTCGCTGTCGAAGTGCGCCAGCGCGAGCCGCGCCCGTTCGTGGTCGACGTCGGTCGCCTTCAGTGAAGCCAGCGCGGCGGCATCCGGCTCGATCTTCAGGCGCAACGCGTAGACCTCCTCCGCTTCCTCCGGCGACATCGGCCGCACGAAGAACCCGCGATTCGGATGCGAGACGACAAGCCCGTCTTGTTCGAGGCGGGCCAGGGCTTCGCGCAGCGGGATCTTGCTGACGCGCAGTTCGGCCGCGAGCGCGTCCTGCCGGATCGGCAGATCGGCCTCGATCGTTCCCGACAGGATGAAGTCGCGCAGGACGTCGACGAGCCGGTCGGACAGGGTCCGGATCTCGAGATGGATGGGACGCACGAAATCGATCGTATACGAAGGCCCCGACCGGGAAGAAGGAATCAGCGCGGCGGTTTTTGCGCCTGCTCGAACGCGTGACCGAGCGCAAGCAAGGTCTGCTCGTCCCAGGCCTTGCCGAAGAACGAGAGTCCCACGGGCAGACCCGCGGCCTCGCCCATCGGCACCGTGAGGTGCGGATACCCGGCGACGGCGGCCAGGCTCGACGACGAGCCCACGTCGCGATCGCCATTGACCAGGTCGATCATCCACGCGGGCCCGGCGGTGGGCGCGATCAAGGCGACGACCTTGTGTTCGGCGAGCAAGCGGTCGATCCCGCCGCGCGCGAGCGCGCGCGCTTTCGGCAGGGACCACGTGTATGGCGCGGCGTCGAGACCCGCCGCGGACTCGGCCTGTTCGAAGATCTCCTGCCCGAAGTGCGCGAGCTCGCGCGGCTCCGCGGCGTTGAACGCGATGAGTTGCTCGAGCGTGCGCGCCTGCACCTCGGGAGGTGTCGTCGCGAGATAGGCATTCAGCGCCGGCTTGAACTCCGCCAGCAGCACGTTCAACTCGACTTCGTAGAGATCGGCGAAGTCGAACTCGTTCACGTCGACGAGCTCCGCGCCCTGCGCGCGCAGCACCGCCAGCGCGGACTCGAACACCGCGTCGGTCGAGCCGCGGAATCCCTTGATGAAGCGTGCCACGCCGAGCCGTGCGCCTTTCAATGCATCGGGGCGCAACGCGTCCGTGTAGTTTGATGGCGCGCCCTCGCGCGTGACCATGCCGCCGAGCAGGATCGCCGCGTCGCGCACGCTCGCCGTCATCGGGCCGGCCGTGTCCTGCGAGGGGCTTATCGGCACGATGCCATCCTGGGACACCAGTCCGACCGTCGGCTTGAGACCGACCACGCCGTTGATCGAAGCCGGGCACACGATGGAACCATCCGTCTCGGTGCCGACCGCGAGCGGCGCCATGTGCGCCGCGATGGCGGTCGCGGAGCCGGAGCTCGAGCCGCAGGCGCTGCGGCGCGGATCGTGCGGATTGACCGCGAGGCCACCCACCGCGCTCCAGCCGCTCGACGACTCGAACGAGCGGAAATTGGCCCACTCGGAGAGGTTTGCCTTGGCGATCACGATGGCGCCCGCCTCGCGCAGTTTCGCGACGAGCGGCGCGTCCTGCTCGCGCAGGTTCCGCTCGAGCGCGAGCGACCCGGCGGTCGTCACCCACCCGGCGGCGTCGATGTTGTCCTTCAGGATGACCGGGATGCCATGCAGCGGGCCGCGCAGGCGCGCGACGCGGCGGGCGGCATCCCGTTCGCGTGCCTCATCGAGCGCGCGCGGATTCACCGCGATGACGGCGCGCAACTCGCCGTTGCACTCGGCGATGCGCGCCAGGTAGGCGCGCACCAGTGCAACGGACGTCGTGCGATTGGAGTCGAGCGCGGCGCGCAGGTCGTCGACGGTCGCGGTGGCGAGATCGAGACTGCCGGCGCGGACTTTCTTCGCGCAGGACCACGCCGGCGACCCGAGCGAGACGGCGGCGAGCGCCGCGAGTATCGATGCGAGTTGGGCGGGCTTCATCCGCGCATGGTACGCGGCCCCGCGCGTCCCGCGAAGCTCAGGCGGGTGCGGCGAGCGCCCCGCGCGGCATCGCCGGGCCGCGCGGGAACATGAGCGACAGCAGCACGACGGCGCCGCCGATCGTCGCGGCGCTGATGTACATCCACGCATACCTGCCGAAGCGGTCGAACACCCAGCCGCCCGCGAGCGGGCCTATCGCCATGCCGAGGGCAGTGTCACGACGAAGCGGCTGCCACCACCCACGCGCGGCTCGTACTCGACTTGGCCGCGATGCGCGGCCGCGATCTGCCGGACGATCGACAGGCCCAAACCTGCACCGGTCGCGGCCGCACCGCCGGCCGGCGACGTCGCACGCTGGAAGGGCTCGAAGATGCGCGTGCGATCCGGATCCGCTACGCCCGGGCCCGCGTCTTCGACCACGATGCGCGCCGCGGTTAACGAACGCTCGAGCCGCACCGTCGTGGCGCCACCGCCGTGCACGCGCGCGTTCTCCAGCAGGTTGCGCACGAGCCGGCGAAGCAGGCCGGCATCGCCATTGACGATCACCGCCTCGCCGATCACTTCGCGGTCGTAGTACGAGGCCTCCTCCGCCACCAGCGCGAGCAGGTCGACGGGTTCGGCGCGTTCGAGCTTCTGCGCCGCGTCGAGCCGGCTGGCGAGCAGCATCTCGCCGATGAGCGCGTCGAGCTCGGCGATGTTCCGCGTGAGTTCGGCATGCGCCGAAGCGTCGGCGCCGGACAGCTTCTCGATGGCCATGCGGATCCGCGCGAGCGGCGTGCGCAGCTCGTGCGAGCAGTTCGCGAGCAACAGTTGGTGCGAGCGGACCAGCGTCTCGATGCGCGCCGCGGAGTCGTTGAAGCTCGACGCGAGCGATGCAACCTCGTCGCGCCCCTCGACGCGCACGCGCGCGGCGAGATCGCCGCCACCGAACCGGCGCACGCCCTCTTCCAGCCGGCCGAGCCGCGCCGTGAGCCGGCGCGTGACCGGATAGGTGATCAGCGCGAGCGTCGCGGCGATGGCGACGAGAATCAGGCCCACGTGCAGCCCATGCATCAGCAGGCGGCGATAGGGATAGACGACGATCCGCCGGCCGTCGCTCATCGACTGGTTGAACACCGCCCCATCACGCGTGAACGTCCAGCCGTGGCGCGACAGCTGCTGCGCGTCGAGCTCGGGAAGTCTTCCCCGGGAGTACTCGGCGACCCCATCCGCCCCCAGCAGGCGCACGCTCGCGTGGACCTGGGCGGCGAGCGCATCGACGATCGCGCGCTCCTGATCGGGCGTGTCGGGCGCGGTCAGTAGATGGGCGGAGAGGCCCGACGCGGTCTCGACGCCCCAGATCGCACCGCGTGGCGCCGAGAAGTAGTGCCAGACGCCCATGCCCGCGACCACGAATGCGACGAGCGTGCCGATGATGGCGACATAGAGCTGCAGGTGCAGGCGGCGCATCAGCGGTCCTGCTCCTTCGCGAACACGTAGCCCGCGCCGCGCAGCGTGAGGATGCGTCTCGGCCGCTTCGGATCCTCCTCGATCGCGGCGCGCAGCCGGGAGATCTGCACGTCGATCGACCGGTCGAAGTCCTCGAGCGCCGCACCCTTGGTCACGTCCATCAGCGCTTCCCGCGACAGCACCCGGCCCGCCCTCTCGGCGAGCGCGAGCAGCAGCGTGAACTGCTGGCCCGTCAGCGTGCGCCGCTGGCCGTCCACCCGCACCTCGCGTGCGCCGCGATCGATCTCGAGCCGGCCGAATCGCAGGACATCGGAGGCGGCGCCCGCGGCCCGGCGGCGCAGGATGGCCCGCAGCCGGGCGAGCAGCTCGCGCGGCTCGAAGGGCTTCGGTAGATAGTCGTCGGCGCCGAGCTCGAGCCCAACGACGCGGTCCAGCGGATCACCGCGTGCGGTCAGCATGAGGAGCGGCACGTCAGACCTGGCGCGGATCGCGCGGCACAGGTCGAGGCCGTCCGCGTCGGGCAGCATGAGGTCGAGGATCACGGCATCGAAATCCACCGCGCCGATCTGCCGGGTCGCGGCGGCGCCATCCGCCGCGATCACGAGTCGAAAACCCGCCTCGCCGAGATAGTCGCAGACCATCGCGGCGAGGCGGGTGTCGTCTTCGACGAGCAGGATGCGCTGGCTCACCGCCGCATCTTGCCGTCAGTGCCTGGCCTTATCCATTCGCGCGGCCATCCTTGCGCCGAGCTGCTCGCGCTGTTCCGGCGTCAGCACTTCCGCCGCGTCCGCGAGCGCAGCCGCACAGCGCTTCGACGCCGCGTCCAGGGCTGCCACGTGTCCGGCACGCAGGCCTTCCAGGCGCGCCCGGTCGATGGTCGGCGCGACGAAGATTTCGTGCAGCTGGGCGTGGACGCCGCCGTGCTGCTGGCGCAGCGCTTTCAGATCGGCGACGGCGGCCGCGACGATCGACCGGACCTGCGCCTGTTGTTCGGGCGTCGCGTCGACGTCCTTCAGCACGTGTTCGACGTGGACCTGGAGGTGATCGCCGATCTCATCGAAACCCATGCCGCCGCCGTGCATGACATGCATGCCGCCCCCGCCGGCATGGGCGAATACGAGCGCACCGGCCCCCGCGAGCGCGAGCGCACCGGCAGCGATGGATCCGATGAGGAAGCGTCGTTTGCGGGGGGAATTGGCTTCTGACATGACTGGCTCCGTTGGTTGTTGGACGGAACCAGCCTGGGTCGCGCCGGTTTCGCGGATTTCGCGGCCGTGTAAAGTTATGTAACGGACGGCTGGCCGCTCCAACTACTGCGGGCATGCCCGAGCCGCTATGCTCGGCTGATGCTCCGGCCGATCGTCCGCATCCTCCTGCTCTGCCTGTGGATCGTTGCACCCGTCCGCGGCGAGGCGCCGGCCGGTCCGCCGAAAGGGCTCACCGCCCGCGATGCGGTGGGGCTCATGGGCCGCGGCATCAACATCGGAAACACGCTCGAGAACACGACCACGTGGGAAACGGGTTGGGGCAATCCGCCGATCACCAGGGCGTTCGTCGAACAACTCGCGCGACTGGGATTCCGCACGGTGCGCCTCCCGGTCGCCTGGGACACCTACGCGGCGGACGGCCGGATCCCGGAGGCCCGGATGGCGCGCGTCCGCGAAGTCGCCGGCTGGATCACGGGCGCCGGCATGTTCTGCGTCATCAACATCCACTGGGACGGCGGCTGGATCGACTCGAGCAACAAGGAGCGGTTCGCAGCGACGCACGCGACGTTCAGCCCGGTAGCGGAGCGGAAGTTCCGCGACTACTGGCGGCAGATCGCCACCGCGTTCGCAAGCGAGGACGAGAAAGTGATCTTCGAGGCCCTCAACGAGGAGACGGATTTCTCGGGAGAAGGTTCGCAGGCGTCGGCGTACGCGACGCTGACGCGCGTGAACCAGCTGTTCGTCGACACCGTGCGCGCATCCGGAGGCAACAATGCACGGCGCCTGCTGATCGTCACCGGGTATGCGACCGACATCGAGAAGACGGCGAACCCGCTCTACCAACTACCCGTGGATCCCGCGCCGCACCGCCTGCTGCTGTCCGTGCACTACTACACCCCGTGGCAGTTCGCCGGCCTCGAGCAGGACGCGAGCTGGGGCAAGGTGCAGCCGGCGTGGGGATCGAAGGCCGACGTCGAGATGCTCGAGCGCCTGTTCGACCGGCTGCGCGATTTTTGCGCGGCGCAGGACATCCCCGCGTTCATCGGCGAGTTCAACGTCACCGAGAAGCGCGACAAGGATTCACGCATTCGCTGGCTGACGGCGGTGTCTCGCGCGGCCACTGCACGCGGCATGGTGCCGGTGCTCTGGGACACGGGTGGCGAGGTGTCGCGGCGGCCTCCCCACGCGCCGAGCGCGGTGCTGCGCGCGGTGCTGGAGCGATAGTCAGTACGCGGGCAGCGTGAAGAACGTGCGCGGCTGGCTCAGCGGATAGACTTTCCCACGCCAGTGGAATTCGCCGGGCAGAGCGGCCGGACGATCGATGTCGGCGTTGAGCATGCCGTTCGCCACGCGATAGCGCACGCGCACCGGGCCCCGGGGCGTCGCCGCCGTCGCCTCCAGCCATTCGAGCGAACCCAGGTTGGGCGCAATGCGGACGCGCGCGTATCCCGTCGCGCCCGGCCGGATTCCGGCCACGAGTCCGAGCAGATCCGCCGTCGGGTGCGCGCTCCAGGCATGAGTGTCCGAGCGCGTTTCACCGCGCGACTCGGGCCAGGTCGTGTAATTGAACGCCAGCAGGTCTCGCCAGGTCCTCAACAGGTCGAAGTACCGTTCTCCGTGGCCGGCATGCTCGAAGGCGCGCACCAGGTACCACGCGAAGTAGTAAGTCGGCGCGTACATCCCCTCCGGTGCGTCGATGCCGGCACCCGGCTTCACGATCCTGTCGAGGATCGCGTGCGCCTCCTCGCGCGTCGCAATGTCGTAGAGCACGGCGAACACATTCATGTGCTGGCTGAAGACCTGCTTCACGGCGTCGTCCGCGAAGAGCCCGCGCGACTCGTCCCAGCAGTTTGCGCGGATCGCCGTGCGCGCCTTCTCCGCGCTGGCCGTGTACTCCGCGGCGCGTGCGCGATCGCCCAGGTCCGCTTCGAGCGCGGCGCCCTGGCGCAGTGCGCCGAGCCACAGGGCGGTCATGAGGCAACTCCCGTTGTCCTGCCCCCAAGAAGGAAACGAATCGCGGTCATCCCAGCGCTGGCCGGACCAGTCGATGAAGTTCCAGTGCGGGTTCTTCCCCACCAGTCCGCGGCCGTTCAGAAACGGCTCGAAGTAGGCGAGCACGCGGCGCATCCGCGGCAGGTGCCGGGCAGGCAGCTCCCGATCGGGTTGTTCCTGCGACCAGTCCGCCAGCATGCCGATCCACGCGAAGGAGAACGTGGCGATGATGTTGTTCAGGCGCGATGGATAGGCCCCCTGCTGCACTCCTCCATCGACGTCGGATTCCGCGAATGCGTCGATGGCCTGCCGCGCCAGTCGCGAATCGCCTGAGACGGCGTACGAGATGAGCATCTGCAGGCGCGTATCGCCGGTGTACTGCAGCTGCTCCCAATACGAGCTGTCCATGAAGGTTTCGTGCGCATCGACGCGCAGCGTGCGCCAGCCGATGTCCCAGATGCGGTCGAGTTCGGCGTCGCTGCTGCGAAACGACCCTACTTGTTCGAACGGGTAGCCGGTCTCGTGCACTCGAAGCGCGCGCAAGGTGAGTGGCCGCGACCGCGTGGTCACGGCGATCTCCACGAAGCGAAAGGTTCGCCACCACAACGGCGCGAACGTGCGCGGCTGGCCATCGGCGATGAACGTGTCGTGGAAGCCGCGCAGCTTTCGATCGCCCACGAGGTCACGGTCTGCCTTGAGGTTGGCGGAGTCGTACAGCGCTTCGCCGTACTGCATCTCGATGCGTGCTCCGCGGCCGCCATCGACGTCGAGTTCCGGATAGGCCGAGATCATCGCATCGCGCCGGATCAGTAGTTTGGCGACCGTATGGGCCGGAATCGTGATGGGCACCGCCGGAAAAGCCCCGAGGCCCGGGCTCGAGCTGCGTACCACGACGCCGGGCTCCGCCGGCGCGAAGGTCTGTGGCGGCAAGGGATCGTCGATGAGCGGCCGGACGGCGGCAGGAGCCGGAACGGCATCGACCCATCCGGCCGCGGAAATCTCGGGATCGTCCCGGTCCCACGTCGCATCGGCGGCATCGATGACTTCCGGAGTGCTCGCGACGTAGTAAGTCCACGGGATCTGCTTCTTGCCGTCGCTCGCGCCGTGTCCGGCATCGCGCCGTACCCGCCACCCCGGCTGCGATGTCGCAATCGGGTCGCCGGTGACGCGAAGGCCCGTCGCGACGCTCTGCTGGTGCGCGGGTGCGATGTCGCCGAAGTTCCAGACCACCGCGGCGACCACATTTCGCCCCTTCGCGAGGTGCGGCGCCAGGTCGAGGGCGGACGTCCGCCAGCGCTCAAGCGTGCCCGTCGAGGGCCCGCGCGCCACGGGCTTTCCGTTCACGTAGAGGACGAAGCGGTTGTCCGCCGTGACGGTGATGCGCAGCGTCTCCGGCAAGTCGTCGAGATCCAGCTCGCGTCGGAAGTGCAGCACGACGGGCGTCGCGCTCGCTTCCGGATGCGTGATCCATCCCTGCGCGTCCCCGGCGCCCGGGGCCGCGCCGCAGAACGCGAGCATTGTCAGGAATATCAGTGGGCTGCGCGGCATTCGCCGCCAGTGTACTCGTATCGCTGCGCCGCGAGCTTCGGATAGATCGCCAGCAACTTGACGAGCACGGCGTTGGTCCAGCCGAACCCGTCCTGCACCGGGTACTCGCCGCCCGCACCCTCGCCCGCATCGCGCACGTTGTACTTCTCGACGAGTTTGCCGGTCTTGCAGTACACGCGGACGTTCTCGGCGACCCAGCCGGACGCGATCTCCGCCGCGAGGTCACGCTGACCGTGCCGGCGCAGGCCGTCGATCGCGATCCACTGCAATGGCGCCCAGCCGTTCGGCGAATCCCACTGCTGCCCGGTGTCTTCGGTGGTGGTCGACAGGCCGTGCGCCGTCACCAGCGACTTTCGGATCGCACCGGCGACCCGTGGCACCTGCGCGCCGTTCGCGACATCCGCGAACAGTGGATAGGCCGTCGCGGCGGTGATCCGCGCCGAGCGGCGCTCGTTCCGCCAGTCGTAGTCCACGAACGCGCCCTGCGCGTCATCCCACATCAGCCGCTGCATGGCCGCGCGGCGTCGCGCGGCGCGTGCCGTCATGTCGCGCTGGCAATCGGACCGCCGCGCCTGCGCGCAGCCCCGCGCAATCACGATCTCGAGCTTGTGGAGCAGGCTGTTGAGATCGACGGGCAGATAGTCGGTGGTACGGGTCGAAGCGAGCTTGCCGTCCGTCGTCCAGCGCGAGCTGAAATCCCAGCCGCTCTCGGCGGCGGCACGCAGGTCGCGGAAGACGTCCGCTTCCGGGCGCCCGGCAGCGAGCGCGGTCTCGCGGTCCTCCAGATAAGCCTCGTCGCGCGCGATCGCGAGATCGTCCCAGTAACGGTTCAGCAGGCTGCCGTCGGCCAGGCGAACGACGCGCCGATACGCGGCGCCGGGCTTCAGGGTGGACGCGCCGCTCATCCAGAAGTCGTGCTCGCGCTCGAGTTGGGGCAGACGCCTCAGCAGGGCGCGCGCGCCTTCGTGCTGCGCCTGCAACTCGACCATCGCCGCGAAGAACGGCGGCTGCGAACGATTCACCTGGTAGCTGCGCGCACCGTTCGGGATGTGCCCGTAGCGGTCGATGAGACCGGCAAAGTTCTCGACCATGTCGGCCACGAGATCGTGACGGCCGCTGGTCTGCAGGCCGACCATCGTGAAGTACGAGTCCCAGTAGTACAGCTCGCGGAACCGTCCGCCGGGGACCACGTACCGCGTGGTCAGCGGCAGGAGCGAGTCCGTCCCTGCGGTGGTGCGCGGCTCGCGCGTGAGCGCGCTCCACAGGCGCTCGATGTGCGCGCGGATCTCCTCGTCGGGCGCGGTCTTGAAGCCGCTCTGGGCGGCGTCCGGGATGGTGAAATTCTCGTTCACGAAATCCTTCAACGAGAACTCCGGACGTCCCTTGGCCAATCCGTAGCGGGTCATGATCTGCGCGGGATCAGCCTTCGGCGTCGCATCCGCGAAGGTCTTGCTGTCGGGAAACAATCGCTCCGTCTGGATCCGATGAAACAGCTCGCCGTAGATCTGTGAAGGCGGCAGCGGGAATGCATCGCGCGCGAGGGCGGCTGCACCCGCCAGTGCGTGGGTGAGCGCGAGCGCGACGAAAAACGAAAGCCGAATTCGCTTGATCATGGCGAAAGCTTACGTCCACGGCCCCGCGGCATGTCGTGTGCGCGCCGCAACAACCCGGCGGTTGTTGCGTTTATAGCCGAATGCTGACGCGACGATGCGCGCGATTGCCACATCCATTTCGAGTTTGTTTGACGACACTCATGCTTTACCGCCGCTAGCTTGTGCGGAACCGGGGGAAACATGAATTCGATGTCATTGCGTTCGTCGCAAGGTTTGATCGCGCTCGCCGTGACGATGGCCATCACCGCGCCCGGCGCCGTTTGGGCGCAGGAAGCGGAAACGCCACCCGAGGGTGAGCAGAGCGGTCTCGAAACCATCGTCGTGACCGGCTCGGCGATCGCCGGGGGCGTGAAGAAGCTCGAGGCCAGCTACAACATCGTCACGGCCAACGAGGCGGAGATCCGGCGCGCGAATCCAAAGAGCACCGCCGACCTGCTCAAGATCTCCCCCGGCATGTGGCCCGAATCGACCGGCGGCCAGACCGGCGCGAACATCGAGATCGCGGGCTTCCCGGGCGGCGGCGACGCGCCTTACTACACGACGCTGCTCATGGGCTCGCCGTTGTACGGCATGCCCACGCTGTCGTTCTTCGAGACGACGACGATCTTCCGGCTCGACGACACGGTGCGGTCCGTCGAGATCCTGCAGGGCGGTCCTTCCGTGGTGTTCGCCGGCGGACAGATGGGCGCCACGTCGAACTTCCTGCTGAAGACGGGCTCCGATTCGCCCGAAGGCAGCGTCGGCCTCACGTACGGCGACGAAGGTTCGCTGCGCGCGGATGCGTTCTATGGCTTTCCGATCGGCGGCGACTGGTACGGCAGCGTCGGCGGCTTCTGGCGTTCGTCGGATGGCGTGCGCGATCCGGAGTTCAAGGCGGACGAAGGCGGCCAGCTCACGGGCACGCTGAAGTACGACGGCGAGGCGTCGCAGCTCACCCTGTACGCACGCTATCTCGACGACAAGAACCAGTTCATCACGCCCATCCCGCTCATCCAGAACGGCACGGACAATTTCAGCGCCTATCCCGGCTTCGATCCGCTCACCGACACTTACTACAGCAACGCGATCCGCCGCGTGCGGCTCGACGGCTATCCCAACGGCGGCACGAACGCCGACCTCGCGAACGGCCGTGGCGCGCAGATGCTGTTCGTCGGCGGCAACTACGATCTCGACTTCGGCAACGGCTGGGCGATCAGCAACAAGTTCCTCTACAACGCGGGCGACGTCGACACGAACGCGCTCTTCTCGGGGAGCAACCCCGCGAACCTCACCGACCAGTTGTTCACCATCCCGACGGACCTCGGCGGCATTGGCTTGCCGGCGGGTTCGGTCGCCACGGTCAACTTCGTGGGCGGCGGCGCCGTCGATCCGGACCAGGACGTGATCCACCAGGGCTGGTGGTTCATCCACAAGGAACTCTCGAGCCTCAACAATGACCTGCGCCTCAGCAAGGAGCTTTTCGACGGCAACACGCTGACGCTCGGCCTCTATCTCGCCTACTACGAGATGGACGACGAATGGGCGCTGGGCAACCAGATGTACATGACGAACGAGCCGAATGCGCGCCCCATTACGGTGAGCTACACGTCCGGCGGTCAGACCTTTCAGCGCACCGATGAACAGGGATTCCTCGACAACGGCGGCTTCAACATCACCCAGAAGGGCCATGCGTTCAACCGGGCCATCTACCTGTCCGATTCGTGGCGAATCGACAAGTGGCTGCTCGATGCCTCGGTGCGATTCGAGAACCAGGACGCCACGAACCGCGTGTGCAACCTGTCGAACGTCGATCTCGACGGCGATCCGCTCACGCTCTATAACAACGCAGTTCCCGTGTGTAACGGCACGACCGCGACCACGGACTACGACGAGGACTTCACGTCCTGGACCGTCGGCGCCAACTACAGCTTCACGGATTCCATGTCGGCTTACGCGCGCGTGAATCGCGGCGGTCACTTCTCGGACTTCGACAACGGCATCCGCGGCAATGTCACGGGCTCGACGGCGCCGATCCAGGTGATCAAAAACTACGAAGTCGGCTTCAAGTTCCAGAACGAGCTGGTCTACGCCGATATCAGCGCCTATTTCCGCGACTTCACCGGCCTGCTCTACCAGCCTACCGACGGCGCGGGCGTGCCCGTGGGCGACCAGCTCATCTATGGCTCCGAGTCGAATGGCGTCAACTTCATCGGCGCGCTCACGCCGGGCGAGCATTTCAAGTTCCAGGTGGTGGCCAACTACCTCGACGGCGAGTACACGGACTACGACGCGTGCTTCCCGTATTCGAACGTCGTGACGGGTCCTGGATGCGCACCGGTCGAAGGCCAGCAACTCCAGCGCCAGCCGAAACTGCGGTACATGCTGACACCGAGCTATCGCACGAACGTCGGCTTCGCGGATCTCGAGGCCTTCGTGACGTTCACGCACGTCGGCGATCACACGCAGGATCAGTCGGGGTTGCAGCAGCTCGGCAAATACGAGACCTGGGATGCCGGGATCATCGCGGAGATCAACGACAGCTGGCAGGCCGAGATCCGCGGCACGAATCTCTCGAACGAGCTCGGACTCACGGAGGCCAACTCGCGCATCTTCGGCGCGGCCGCCGGCGAGGGTGGTGTGTTGCTCGCGCGGCCGATCGAGGGCCGCGAGGTCAACTTCATGGTCCGGTATCGCTGGTAGCTAGTCGGGCCGAACGGCCGGGGACGCAAGCCCCAGGAACACCGTGCTCCACAGCTGCGCGGCGTTCGACTCGTCCACGTCGGCGCCGGGCCGGCCGAACGGCTCGGGCCTGATGCGGCCGTTGGAATAGGCCCACGACCACAGCTCGCTGGTGCGCAATTCGCGTGTCTGCTCGATCGCCGCCCACACAGTGGCGCGCGCTTCGAGCAGGCGCGCGCGCACGCCGGCCGGAAGGTCGTCCCGTCGCAGTTGTCGCTCGAGCCCCGCGGCGAACAACGCCTGCTGCCAGGACCAGATGACGGTGCCGTGGTAGGCGAATCGCGAGAACTCGCGGCGCACGTTTTCGTTCGCGAGCGCCGGATTCGCGACGACGACACCCGCGTCGGTCAGCAGTCCCGCCGGGAACGGCCGCAGCACGCCGAGCGCCTTCACGATGTCCTCCGCCGGCGGATCCGTGAGCAGCAACCGGAAACCCTCATCCGAATGCACGATCGGAATCGGGCGACCCTGCCCGTCCAGCGAGAGCGCGTGGAAGTCGAGCGCGCCGCCATCGATCGAGCTCACCGCGCGTGCGTCGTCGACGCCGATCTCGCGCGCATAGGCGGCTACCTGCCGGCGCGCCTGGCTCGCCGGCACACTGACGGCGAACAGTGCGGGCGCGCGCGCGGCCCAGACTCGGGCCGCGCCACGGGCGCCAGCGAGCGCGCGCTTCTGTCCGGCGTCGAGAACCGTCTCGAGCAGGCCCGATTCCTGGAGACGCGCCACCGCGTCGAGCGCCGCCGGCACGAGCGCCGCGTTCACGTCGTAGGCGTAACGGCCCATGCCGAGCCCTTGTTCGCTGTCACGCCATTGGCCGGTATTGCGCCCGTCCTTGATGCCGACGAGGTTCGCGGCGCGCGGATCGCCGCTGAACGCGGCGGCGCGCTCCACGATCCACCGCAGGTTGCGCGCGAGTGCCGGACCGTGCCCGGCGAGGAACGCGCGCGCACGGTCCCTGCCGCGCGCATCGTCCAGCAGCCAGTGGGCGGCGAGCGGCGCGAGCAGGAAGTCGTCGTCGACCATGCCGTAGTCGTAGATGGGCGTATCACGGCGTCCGCGGCCTTCGCGCGCGTTGCGCAGCACCGCGAACTCGCCGATGTCCTCCTCGTGCGCAACCTCGCCGTTCGGCGCGAGGCGGACGAGCACGGAGGCGATGGCGCTCTCGATCGCGTCGGGTTCGAGAACCGGCGCGAGCAGCAGCGCCGAAATCAACGTGTCGCGACCGAAGTACGTGTCGAAACGCCATGAGCCCGCGAGGAACTTGTCCTCGTAGCTCAGGAACGAGAGCGCATTGCGCGCGCGCTCATCGGCTGTTGCGTCCGCGGTGAACGTCCGCTGGAGCGGCCGCAGTGGCGGCTCGCCGGTGACGGCTTCGACGCGCAGGCGCAGAGGCTTCCCGGGCGCCGCGGCGAACTTCCCGCCCGACGCACGCGTCCCCTCGCCCGGCGACAGCACGAGCCGATATCCCGCCGCCCCGTCGAGTCGATCACGCGCCCAGGTGATGCGGTCGCCGGTTCCCGGCGCGACGAGCACTTCCGCCGGCGCCTGCGCCGACAACTCGTAGTCGCGCAACACGCGCACCGACGACAACACGGCGGCTCGCGGCCGCAGTTCGCTCGCCTCGGATTCGATTTCGAACACGACGCCGTGCAGAGGCCGCCGCCGCCCGTCGGTCGTGGTCAGCGGCCGGGGCGGCGTCACCACCCGCCACGCGACGGGCGCACCCGGCTTCGCGAACCACAGTCCGGTGCCGCTGTTGCCGGCGGGGAAGACGACGAGGATCCGCGGCTGTGCTCCGCCCCGCAGCAATACATGCGCGGCGACCGGTCCGTCGCGCAGGAACAGATTGATGTTCTGTCCTTCGTCGATGCGGAAGGCGAGCGGCTCTGCACCGGCCGCGCCCGCGACGAGCAGGACCGACAGCAGCAATCCGCAAGGCAGCGCTTTCATGGCCACCCAACCTGCCGCCGCCGCCCGATCCCGGGATGTCGGCGCCTTCCCCGTCCGCGTGTCGGACGCGCAGGCGGCGCGGCCTGGCACGTCGGCCGCCGTCAGGCCACGAGGCTCCGCAGCCGCTCGATATCGGCATGGCGGCTGGCGATGTCCGCGCGTTTCGCAGCCACGCGCAGGTCGCGCAGCACCTCGAGCGACCGGATCAGCACCGGCAGCGGCGGACCGCTCGCGGTGATGCCGCCGAGATGCCGGTCGTCGATCCGCGCGGCGGGCGCTTCGATGAATCGCTTCACGAGCTGGTCGTGGTGCTGCGCCGCGATGCGGCCGAAGAGATCGCCCAGCTGTAGATAGGCGCGCGTGTTCCGCCGGAACCATTCCTCGCCCGCGTGTTTGCCCGACAACGCCAGCAGCTCGTCGAGGAAGCTCGTCTGGCGCATGCATTCGCGCAGCCGCGCCTGGTCCGCGGGCGGCATGAACGACATCTTGTCGACGAGGAGCTGCGCGTAGTACGGATCGTTCGCGCGGCACAGCCCGAGCAGCAGGTCCAGCTCGTTGATGCCGGAGAAGTCGCCGGCGTTCGCGCCGCGATACTCCTGGCGACCCACCATGTACGGCTTGTAGTAAGGCCGCACCGAGAAGAAGAAGCGGTCGACGTCGAGCCCCGAGAACAACCGGTCGTTCGACTCGATGACCGCCTCGAGCGCGTGGCGGGCCGCTGCGAACGGCACGTCGACGATCGGGCTCGAAATGCCGAGCGGCACCACCTTCGCGAGCGCGTCCGCGGCGAGTTGCAGCAACAGGATGCCGCGCGTGTTCTCGTCCAGGAACAAGGTCTCGTCGGGCAGCGACGTGAAGCTCTTGCGCACGCCCGATCGCGCCAGGTTCATGTGCGCCAGGTGCGCGGTCGAGAATCGCGGCGCCATGCCGAGCGCGGCGCCGACGTGCATCGCGAGAGACGACGCTTCGGGGAACGGAGATTTCTCCTCGCGTGCCGGGTTGGTGAGTTCGTGCCGGCGCAGCGCCGCCAGGTACAGGCCCACGTTGCCGAGTACGCCGAACGCGTTGGCGAAGCCGTCGCCGGTGTCGCCTTCGGCGAGCAGCCGCACGACGAACACGTGACCCTCGTCGCGCAGCCGCTGCTTGAGCGCCTGCCCGACGCGCGTGACGTCGGCGCGGTCGTCCTGGGCGAAGTAGAGGTTTTCCAGCTCGGTGTTGATCGCGACGAAAGGCCCGCGTATCCAGCGATCGAACTCTTCGGAGTGGGTGCCCATGCCGGCAGACTGCCGAAACGTGACATGCTGTGCAAATGGACGAGTCGGCCGAAGACGGTTCGGGATATTTCCTTTATCACTCGATCGGCATGTTTCCGGGCAAGGCCCGGCAGGTCGCGGGAGCCGTCGCGGCCGTCGCGCAGATCTGGGGCGCGCCCGACGACGCGCAATGGCCGCGCTCGCTCGAGATCCGCGCCCGGTTCCTCGAGCGCTGGCGCGAGGTGATCCACGCGCCGGCCGGCACGCTGACCGCGGCCGAGAACGTCACGACGGCGCTGTACTCGGTCGTCGGCGCCCTGCCCGATCGCCACCTCAAGGGCCGTTGCGTGCTCATCGCCGCGGACTGCTTCCCGAGCCTGCACTTCCTGCTGTCGGGCATGGCGGAGCGGCGCGGCTTCACGCTGCGCACAGTGCCGCGGCGCGCCGGGGAGAACTGGGTGCGGGACGAGGATTTCATCGCCGCGTGGGGACCGGATGTCGGCGTGGCGCTGCTCACGTGGGTGACGTCGACGTCCTCGCATCGCTGCGACCTGCGCGCGCTCGTCGAACACGGCCGGAAGATGGGCACGCTCGTCGGCGCAGACATCACGCAAGGCGTCGGCATCCTTCCCTTCGACCTCGCGGCGTCTCCGCCGGATTTCATCGTCGCATCCACGCTCAAGTGGTTGTGCGGCGTCGCCGGCGCGGGAATCCTGCACGTGAGCGACTCATTGCTGCCCGAGTGCCGGCCGGAACTGCGCGGCTGGTTCTCCCAGGAGAACCCGTTCGCCTGGGAACTCGACGGATTCGACTATGCGCGCGACGCCCGACGGTTCGATCACGGCACGCCGTCGATCTTCGCGGCTGCTGCGTGTCTGCCCGCGCTCGAATGGCATGCGCAGCAGGAATCCGGCGCGTTGCTCACCCACAACCACACGCTGACGCGCGCGTTGATCGAAGGTTGCCGAAAGCTCGGTCTCGAACTGGTCAGTCCGGGCGAGGAGCACAGGCGCGGCGGCAGCGTGATGTTTCGCTCGCCGGCGGGCGCCCCCGCCCCGGCGCTCGTGCAGGCGCTGCGCGAGCGCGACATCTTCGTCGACTGCCGCGGTTCGACCCTGCGCTTCTCCCCCGGCAACGTCACGACCGCCGGCGGCATCGAACGCCTGCTGGCAGCCTTGCACGCGATGGTCTGACGCTCCTTACTGGCGCGTCACCACGACATTGTCGAAGCCCGCCTCGATGAGGCTCGCCGGATTCCCGTCGTAGGCTTCGACGCGCAGGCGGATCGTCTGCCCCGCGTAGGCGCTGAGGTTCGCGGTCCCGTTCGACCACGTGCCCGCGCGATTGGCGGGCGTCCCGCCGCGCGCGAACACCGTGAGCGGCGTTCCGTTGACGCCGACCACCCGCACCCGGAACAGATCCACCGCCGTGGCGTTGCCGAGGTGCGCGAAGAAATAGCGGAATCGCAGCGTGATCGTGCCGCCGGCCGGCAACGTGATCGGCGGCGACTGCACCGACGTGAGACCGCCGTCGACATCGCGCGACCAGGCCGCCGATCCCGACGCCAGCTCGGTGACGAAGCAGTTGACGGAGCCGGCGTCGCAGCTGCCGGGCTGCAGAGCGACGCCTTCGGATGATGTCGGCTGCGGGTCGCCGCGCTGCCATCCGCCGTAGAACGCGGTGTTGATGCCCGGGGTCAGCGTCCAGCCGCGATCGATTTCGAGGTCGTCGCTGAACAGCGTGGTGGTGCCGGACGTCACGGTCAGTGTCGCGGAGTTGCTCAGCACGGATCCCGCGGCATTGCTCACCCTGACGCGGAACGCCGCGCCATCATCGGCGGCAACCGCCGTCAGCGAGTAGACAGGCGCGTTGGCGCCCGGGATGTCCACGCCGTTGCGCTGCCACTGGTATTGCAATGGAGCCGTTCCAGTGGCCGTCACGGAGAAGGTCACCGACTGACCGGCCGCGACGGAGGCGCTCTGCGGACTGGACGTGATCCCCGGGCCGACCGCACCCGCGAACTGCACGCGCCATACTTCGCCCCCGTTGCCGCGTGCGAGGTACCACAGGGAACCGTCCGTGTTGACCTGGAGGTCGACGAGCGAGGAGATCCCGGTGGCGAATCCGGCGGACGTCGAGTAGTTCGGCGGGCTCAGCATGCGAATGAAACCGCCGCAGAAGTCGCCGAAGAAGTAGCGGCCGGCATACTCCGCGGGAAACGTCGCCGTGTCGGGCCGGTAGAACGCGGCGCCGGTGATCGCGCAGTTGCTTCCCGCGTTCTGGTAAGCGTGGACCGGGTAGGTGACGCCGGCGACGCCGGCGGGATTCGGGCCCTCGGTCTGCGGCCAGCCGAAGTTCGCCCCGGCCGCGCCGAGGTTCACCTCTTCCCAGGAGTCCTGGCCCACGTCGTTGACGTGGATCCGGCCGTTCGATCGATCGACCGCAAAGTTGAACGGGTTACGCAGGCCGCGCGCCCAGATGAGCTGGTTGATATCGGTGGTCTGGCCGAGGAATGGATTGTCGGCGGGAATGGAGCCGTCGGCGTTGATGCGCAGGACCTTGCCCAGGGTCGTGGTGAGCGACGGCGAATTCGCGGAGTTGGCGTTGTCACCGACCGCCACGTAGATCTTGCCGTCTCCGCCGAAGTGGATCGCGCCGCCGTTGTGGTTGGTGGCCGAGCTCAGGGCGGGCAGATCGAGCAGCGGGAATTCGCTGCCGGCCGCGACGACGTCCGGGTTCGACGCGCTGGCCGTGAACCGGCTCAGGCGATTGTGGATCGGCGACGTCGACGTCGTGTAGTACACGTAGAGATGCCGGTTGGTCGCGAAGTTCGGATCGAACGCGACACCCAGCAAGCCGCGCTCGCCCGACGAGTTCACGCTCAGCGTCAGGAAGGGCTGCGCGAGCAGCGCGCCGTCGCGAATGACGCGCAACGCGCCACCCTGCTGCGCGACGAAGAGGCGGCCGTCGGGAGCGAATGCCATCGCCGTCGGACTAGCTAGACCGGCGGCGACACGCGTTTCGGCAAAGCCGGCCGGCAACGACGCGGCATGCACCGCCGCCGCGTTGAAGAAAAACGCCAGCACGAGCGTGAACGGCAGCCGGCGGGAATGAACTGCGGCCATGAGACCTCCCTGGTTGCCGCAATCTGTGCTCGCCGCCGGGTGGCGCGTATCGGACGATCGCCCGCGTGGAGGTGGCCCGCGGCTGACAGACGCGCAGCATGGCGAATGCGCTGCAGTGCACAGGAACCGGCGAGGTGCGGCTAGCGCTGCTCCGCGCGCCAGCGGATCAGGATGTTCATGTTGCGCAGGTATTCCTGCGTCGATATCGCGATGGTCTTCGCGGTGTCGGTGAATGGCGAAGTGTCCGTCTCGTCGCCGACGTGCGTGCCGGCGAAATCTCCGGTCGCCTTCGCGGGCGGCGTCGCGCCCTTGAAGGGATGGCTCGTCTGCGGCAGCGGCGCGGGCCAGAAGCCCGCGGTGTTGAGGCTTGCCAGAGACGCCCCGACCTGCCCGTCGAGATCCTCCGCCTTCGGAGGCGCGTAACTCGCCGCAAAGAAGCGCGGCAACTCCCCGACCCCCTCGCCCGCCACGAAAGGCGAGGCCTGCGTGAGCTTCTTCGCGTCCGCCGCCTCGAGCTTCTCGTACTTCGCGCGCAGCGCGGCGGGATCGAGCTTGCGCGTCGACGAATAGTGACCGATGGGCCTGGCCGGCTCGTAGTCGGTGTAGTACTCGCCATTCACGATGTTCGAGCCGCGGCGATGCACGTACAGCGCGCGATTGGTGCCGGGCTCGATGAACGTGGGATGCGTGCGCCCGCCGGCGTCGGGCTTCGCGAGCCGGACCTTTTCCAACCAGCCGATCGCCTCGGGCACGCGCGCGAGCCAGCGCGTGTCGCCCGTCCACTCGTAGAATTTCAACAAGTGATCGATGTTGGAGGCCGTGGTGTGGGTCGCGAGCGCGAGGGGCTCGTAGGTCCGTGCGGCCGCCGGCTTGAGATCGAGCGTGTACTGCAGCGCCCAGCCCGGGCTCGGCTGTCCCTGCTGCGACAACAGGAAGAAGTTCATGCCGCGCATGATGGGATCGAGCAGCCGCCGGTCCCCCAGCACCTGGTAGCACTGGACGAGGAACGATACGTTCTCCCAGGCCACGTCATCGTTGAACGTGTAGTAAGACGAGTAGTCGGCGAGACCCTTCTTCGAGAACTCCTGGCTGATCGGGAAACGCTGCGGCCACGCGCCGATGGGGTACTGGCTGTCGAGCACGAACTGGATCGCACGGTCGACCGGCGCCTTGTAACGCGAGTCGAGCTTCTCGACGTACAGGCGCAGCAGGAACGTGGCCGCATCCGTCGTCGTCTGGTCGTCGAACGTGGCGTTGCCGTAGTAGTGCTGGAACTCCTCGAGGCGCCACGCGTTCTTGCCGATGGTGGCGTACCAGTCGCGCAGGGACCGGTCGCCCGCGAAGTCGATGAAGTAATTCCAGCCGCCGCTCGGGTGCTGGCCCCAGGTGAGCGCGGACGCGACCCCTTCGGCCGCGCGGTAGTAGTACTCGTCGCCGGTCGCGTGGTACGCGTCGAGGAACAGGTGGCCCATGCTCGAGGTGCCCGGTGGCTGCAGCCAGATCTGCGTCTCGCGCGCTTCCATCTCGCCCCAGCGGCGCGACATGTCGGGTAGATAGTTCCAGAGGTAGCCGCCGCGGTACGAAACCTTGTCGACCATGAACTCGGTTGCGCGGCGCATCGTCGCCTCGACCTCGGCGCGTCCGGGCGCGGCAGCGGACTGCGCCGGGCCGAGCCCGGAAACGCCCGCGAGAAGTAGGGCCGACAGGAAACGTGCGCGCAACATTCTTCCCCCTGAACCGGGCCTTTTTTCCGGCATGACACCGGGAGTATTCGCGATTCCGCGTTTGGCGTAAATTGCCGAGATGCGTGAACGAGTCTGCCAGTGGTTCGTCGCCACCTAGAGCACTCGCTATCCCGGGGGTCTCGCGCTGCGGCTGGCGCGCGTGAAGGGTTACCGGCCCGACAAGCGCGTCGAGGACGCGGACACGATGGACACGGTGCGCGGGATCTTCGCGGCGCAGTCGTGAAGCCGCCCCGTCAGCCCGGGCGCGCGCCGCCGCGCCGGACCCACAGCAGCACGAGGAAGCCCGCGCCGAGCACCGCAAGCCCGGCGAGCGCACCCAGCTTCACGTACTTGATGCTGGACCAGAGCACGAAACCGCAGGATGCGCAGAACACCAGCGGCAGCCACGGATACCACGGCACCTTGTAAGGTCGCGGCAGGTCCGGGTGCTTGACGCGCAGCACGATCACCGCGAAGCCGCTCAACATGAGGAAACCCCAGAACACCGGCGAGGTGTAGTCGACCATCGTCACGAAGCCATCGCGCGTCCAGGCGCCGAAGCCGACCAGCGCGACGCCCATCACGCCCTGCGACACGATGCCGGCGACGGGGATGCCGCGTTCCGTGTTCCACCCGCCGAGACCGGACAGTCGCGGCCAGTCCGCCGCCGCCGCGTAGGTCGTGCGCGCTCCCACGATGATCGTGGCATTGACCGACGTCAGTGTCGCCAGCGCGATGGCGAGCGCCGTCAGGATTCCGGCCCAGCCGCCGAACGCGTAAGCGATCACGTCGGACGCGGGCGTGGCGCTCGCCGCGAGCCCCTGCATGCCAAGCCCGCGCAACAATGCCCAGTTGGCGAGTAGATAGAGAACGGTGATCGTCGCCACGGAAGCGACCAGCGCGCGCAACATGCCGCGCCGCGCGTCGCGCACCTCGGCGGACAGCGTGGACACCTCGCTCCAGCCGCTGAATGCGAACAACACGAACAGCAGCGCGACTCCGATCGTGCCGGGGATGCCCGGGGCCGACACGACTTCCGGCGTCTTCGGCGGCGCTCCCGCGATCACGAGCGCCACTCCCGCGGCGAACACCAGCATGAGGCCGACCACTTCGAGGCCGGTCATCGCGTAGTCCGCGCGCGCGCCCGTATAAAGACCCTTGAGGTTGAATACCGTCATCGAGACGACGGTGATCAGCGCATACCAGGAAGAACCGTTGTCCCCGAGAGACCAGACCGCGTTGGTGTAGTCCCCCAGCGTGAAGCCCAGGAACGCGAGCGACCCGCTGTTGATGACGGCGAACCGCGCCCAGGCGAACAGGAACGCGGTGTCGTGGCCGTAGGCGACCTTGAGGAAGTGGTAGTCACCGCCCGCGCTCGGCAGCATCGACGACAGCTCCGCGAAGCACAGCGCGCCGGCAAGCGTCACGAGACCGCCGGCGATCCACGCGGAGTAGAACCAGAATGGAGTCTCCGCCGCCCCGGCGATCGTGGAGGGCGACTTGAAGATGCCCGCGCCCACCACCATCGCCACCGCGACCATCACCACGTACAGCACGCTGACGTGCCGGCGTGGCGCACTCGCGCCGGCCGCGTCAGAAGGAAGCGCGGAGCCCTCCGTAGACGAAGCGACCGTTGAAGCCGATGGGCGAGAGGACGTCATAGGGGAAGTTGCCGAAATAGAAAATGTCTTCGCTCGATCGGTCCGGATATTCGTCGAGCAGGTTGCTCGCACCCAGGTACACCTGGACCTTGCCCAGACGGTAGCCGATTTCGGCGTCGACCTGCACCTTCGAGCCGTAGGTCTGCTCGGGCTCGAAGCCGTCGCCGAAATTGAAGACGCGCGTCGTCTCCCCGTAGTGGTTCACCCGACCTAACAACGAAAACTTCTCGCCCTGCCACTGCGCGTTCAGCGTCGCCTTCTCGTCGGGGGCCGCGCCGACGATCGTATTCGTCTCCTCGACACCCACGAGGATCACGCCGGTCACGGCCGGATCGTTGACGCTGCGGATCTCGGTGTCCGCGGTGGAATACCCGAACGTGAGATCGAAGCGTCCACCGCCCATCTCGGCGCCGTAGTTCGCGACGAGCTCCACGCCCTCGGTCCGCGTGTTCACCGCGTTCGTGAAGAAGTTGGCCGCATCGATGTTGCGTGTCGTGCAGATGGCGAGCGCGGCAGCGGGGACGTTGCCGGGCGAGCAGTCGACGCGCTCGCTCAGCGTGATGCGGTCGTCGACGTCCGTGCGGAACGCGTCGAGCGTCACACTGAAGTGGTCGTTGATGCGGGCCGCGAGACCCAGGCTCAGATTCAGCGAAGTCTCTTCGTCGAGCGGCCGCGCACCGAGCGCCTGCGCGAGCGGATCGTCGACCGGCAGCGTATTGACGGTCGTGAGCTGACCGCCGGCGCCGAACGACGTCGACGAGGTACCGAAGCCGAGCTGCACGAGCGACGGCGCGCGCAGGCTGTTCGACACCGCGGCACGCAGCGCGTAACCGGGCACGAATTCCCAGCGGCCCGCGAGCTTGCCGGCCACCGTGCCCCCGACGTCCTCGATGTCTTCGTAGCGCGCCGCGACATCCACCTTGACCGTTTCGGTGAGGTCCACGGAGAGCTCGCCGTAGGCCGAGATCACGTTGCGCGAGAGATCGCGCGTTTCCTCGGGGCGCAGCCCGCCGCCGGCTTGCGCGCCGACGGCGAGGAAGTCAGGCGCGTCCGCGAACGGGCCGGCGGCGTAAGAATCGGGATCTCCCGCCTGGCTCTCGAAGGCTTCTCGACGCCACTCAAGGCCCGTGGCGAAGCTCGCGCCCGCCGCGAGATCGAGCTCCCGCGTGAGATCGAAGTTGAAACTGAGGAGCTGGTTCTGCGTTTCGCCGGAGTCGAACGAGCGCGGGCTCGTCGGGCCGAGGGAGGGATTCAGCGAATTGCGCACGCCCTGTTCGAATTCGTTCTGTCCGAACGACACGCTTCCGTCCCAGTTCCAGGCGCCGGCTTCGCCGCGCACCCCGGCGGTGAGCGACACGTCGCGGTTCTCGCCCGTGGTGACGGGACGATAGCCATCCGGGTAGACGGATTCGATGTTGGTCGACGACACCGGGTAACGGAAGAAGCCGGTGCCCTCGACGTCGCGTTGACCGAAGAGCGCGAAGCCGTAGCCGCGCAAACTACCGAGCGCCGTTTCCGCATTGACCCACAGGTTGAGATCCTCCGTGGCAGCGTCGCCGGGCTTGTAGTTGCGTTGTCCGCCGACGAGATCGACGTTGGCCTCGTCCTCGAAGAACGGGACGAGATCGAGACCCGATCGATTCGTGCCCGCCCGATCGCGATACTCGATGCCGGCGCGCAGGAAGCCGTCGGAACCGAGCGCGGTGCCGAACGAGAGCTGCGCCGTCGTCGTGCCGCCGTCTTCGATGCTGTCGTCGATCGGATCGAAGTCGGTGAGGTGTTTGCCGTAGCTCAAGGCGACGTCGACACCCTCGGCGCGGTCGTCGAGGATGACGTTGACCACGCCCGCGATGGCGTCGGAACCGTATTGCGCGCCGGCGCCGTCGCGCAGCACTTCGATGCGCCGGATCGCATTGGTCGGTATCGAGTTGAAATCCACGGGCGCGGTGCCGCGGCCGATTTTCGCCTCGATGGTCGTCACCGAGGTGGTGTGGCGGCGTTTGCCGTTCACCAGCACCAGCACCTGGTCGGGACTCAGACCGCGCAACTGGGCGGGCCGCACGAGATCCGCCGAACCGGAATTCGACTGCCGCGAGAGATTGAACGACGGGACGAGCACCTGCAGCGTCTGGGCGAGCTCACCGCCGAAGGCGCCCGCGCCCGCGATGCTCTGCGCATCGACGACGTCCACCGGCACGGTCGTATCGAGCGTGGATTCGGCCCGCGCGCGGGACGCCGTGACGACGATCGACAAGTCCTCGTCATCCGGCGATTCCTGGGCCGCCACGGGCATGGACAGCGCGGCGGCGACGGCCAGGGTCGAGAGCGCGGCGGACGCCGGCGCGCGATGCGGAATGCGCATGGGAAATTCCTTCGGTTTGCGGGGCTCGTTCGAGTGGCGCAGAAGCTATCGCCGCCTTTGTACCGCGGCAATGCACGGCTGGCTATGTGCTGATAACCGACACAATCCGCGCATGACCGGCACACCCGAAGAGGCCACCGTCGTGGAGCAACCCGAGGTCCATCACCCCCACGTCCATCATCGCGGCGGGCTGCCGCGCTGGCTGGAGCTCGTGATCGCCCTCACCGCCCTGGTGACCTCCGTCAGTTCGATCGTCATCGCGATGCATCACGGCGAGGTCATGGAGAAGCTGGTGCAGGCGAACTCGCTGCCGTTCATGCAAGGCGGGTTCAGCGACGCCACCGAACAGGGAGAAGAGATCCTGTCGCTCGACCTGTTCAACCGCGGCGTCGGTCCTGCCTACCAGCAGAGTCTGCGGCTCTCCGTGGATGGGAAGACGGTGAAATCGGTGAGGGATCTGGTGGCCGCGGCGATCGGTCCGGAGCTGACCGCGGAGGCGGCCCGCAAGCTCGACTCACTGCAGAATCGAGTTCCGAAGCGGTACATCCCTGCGGGCCAGCAACAGTTCGTCTTTCGCATCCGGAAGACGCCGGAGAACGCCGTGTATTGGGACCATCTACAAGGCACTCAGACGAGCTGGAACGTCGAGTTCTGCTACTGCTCCGTGTTCGACGAGTGCTGGCGCGTGCCCGGGAAATGGGAGCAGCCGGTCAAGGCCGCGGCTTGCCCGCGCGACGAAGCCACCGAGTTCGTTCCTTAGAGCGCGGCGCCAAGGGCGTCGACACCCAGGTTGGAATCGGTGGGCCTGCTTGGATTCGAACCAAGGACCAAGGGATTCACGTCATCGAAGCGTTTCCGCCCCGCGTGGACTATCTCTTCACCCGCGGGTGGTTAGTCGGACCGACGGTCTCTAACCACCCGGTGGGGTGCGGGACGCTCTAGCCTGTCATCAAGGGCGCTCTAGCCCTCAGGTAGTCTCTGCACCTTCCCGCGCTGTAGCGCGGGCTTGGCTCAGGGTTGCCATGCGTGATCCGACGCGAAGGTTTCCCTGAATTCATCCCGTCCACTGCGCGGGTTTCCCCGCGCAGGCACCTATATAGATGAGTCCCCTGCACTAACCGCTGTGCTACAGGCCCAACCGGCGGTGATTGTAGCGCAATGTCAAAAAGCGCTTGTCTGCAAAGTGATATCACTCTAGTATCGCGGCCATAGCAGGGACCCAATCGTTCGAGGTCCCTCGGGAGACGACGATGAACACGCCGGGCACTGGCACCCAAGAGATCGACTTCAAGAGTTCGAGCGGCTACCTGGCGCTCGTTTTCATCTTCGTCGCGCTGATCGCGATACCGGGGGGCATCCTCATGCGCCTGCCGGTGATCACGGTGCTCGCCGTGCTCTCGATGATCTTCCTCATCAAGGGCATCTACATGCTGCAGCCGAACCAGTCGGCGCTGATGATGTTGTTCGGTGACTATCGCGGCACCGACTATTCCACCGGTCTGCGCTGGGCGAATCCCTTCCTCAACAAGACGAAGGTGTCCCTGCGCCTGCGCAACTTCAACAGCGAGAAACTCAAGGTGAACGACAAGCGCGGCAACCCGATCGAAATCGCTGCCGCCGTCGTCTGGCGCGTCAGCGACACCGCACGCGCGATGCTCGACATCGACCACTACGAGCAGTACGTGCCGATCCAGGCCGAGTCCGCGCTGCGCCACCTGGCGAACCAGTACGCGTACGACCACGTCGACGAAAACGACAGCGAGCTCACGCTGCGCGCCGGCGGCGACGAGATCATCGGCAAGCTCAAGTCCGAGCTGCAGGAGCGCTTCGAGAAGGCGGGACTGCGGGTCGAAGACGCGCGTCTCACGCACCTCGCCTACGCGCCGGAGATCGCCGGTGCGATGCTGCGCCGCCAGCAGGCGGAAGCGGTCATCGGCGCGCGCAAGCAGATCGTGCTCGGCGCGGTCAGCATGGTGGAAATGGCGCTGCAGGGCCTCACCGAGCGCGGTGTCGTCGAGCTCGACGCCGAACGCCGGGCCGCGATGGTGTCCAACCTCCTGGTCGTGCTCTGCGCGGAAACCGAGGCGCAGCCCGTGATCAACGCCGGCACCCTCTACGGCTGAGGCCGGGCGTTGAGCGAGTCGTCCTCACGCAAGGCGTTCCTGTTGCGGCTCGATCCGGCGGTGGCCGCCGCGATCGAGTCGCTCGCAGCGCAGGAACTGCGCAGCGTCAACGGGCAGATCGAATGGCTGTTGCGCGAATCTCTGGCCAAGCGCGGCCGCGAGGTGCGCACGGTTCCGCGCACGAACGCGCGTCGTCCGAAGGAATAGTCCGCGCGATCCGACTAGATGGCCGCCGCCACCGGCGCGCCGAACGCGGCGCAGCCCGCGGCCGCCGCGGCATCGGCCGACTTCGCGCAGACCTGCGCGACGCGAGCGCGGAATTTCGCCATCACGGCGGCGCGCTGCGGCGTCGTGTTCCACTCCTGCAGTGCCTTGTCGAGGCGATTCAGCCGCGACAACGTGCGGCGGTGGACCCGGTTCGGCCCGTCCAGTTCGGCCAGCACCTGCGTTCCCACCTGCTCGATCTTCGCCGTGTCGTCGGGTGCGAGTCTCAGTAGCCCATCGAGATAGTTGAATCCCCACTGGAAGCGCGACGCGGGCCCCTTCGCCTTCGCGTATGCCTCCGCCAGCAGCTCGAGCGCGCGCCGGGTGTTCCCGAGATGCTCCTCGGCATCCGCGAGATCGCCGATATAGTAGTGAGGCGTGTTCGAGGTCGTCGCCTCGAGCGCCAGCAGGTCGCGCGCACGCGGCCAGTCATCGAGCGCGACATAGATGTTTATCGCCGAATTCACGACACCCGCCCGCACGTACGGTTCCTGCTCGATGGCCAGCATCTTCTCCGCCGTCTGCAGCGCGACGGTGCGCACGTCCGTCGGCACCTTGCCGTCGGGCGCGTACGCCTTCGCGATCCGGATCCGCATGAGCTGCGCGGCGAGTTGATCGGCCGGCGCGAATTGCGCGTTCGTGGTCGTCGCATCCGCCACGGCCATCGCCCGTTCGCGCAACGTGGGTGCGATCTGCGGCAACGTCTGGCGGGCGGCGCGGTAGAACTCGGGACGCAGCGACCGCAGCGCGTCGGCATTCGCGAGCGCGAGTCCCTTGTTGGCGAGGATCTCGTTCACGCGCAGGATCGAGGCGCTCAGGCTCCTGTCGGCCTTGCCGCCTTTCTCGATCGCCTCTTTCTGCAGCGACGCCGCCTGCGCCGCGGCGAGGATCTGCAGGCGCGCACGCTCCGGGGCGAGCTCCGCGGGGCAGAGCCGCGCGGCGTTCTCGAAGGCCGCGCGCAGCACCGGCGGCGCGAAGATGCCGTCGTCCTCGAGATCGAACGCGTGATACGCGAGGCGCCGGCAATCCTGCGCCACGAGCGGCGCCTCCGCCCTGACGGCGAGGTCGATCACGTCCTTCACCGGCCGCACGTCTCCGAGCGCGTTGTCGAGCACGCCCGCGTAGAGCGAGAGATCCATGTTGCCCGCGATGCGCGTGATCTCCGTGCGGTCGGGCTTGAACACCACGACGGTGGGATAGCCGGTGACCCGGAATTCGTCGCCGTACTTCTGCGCATCCGGCAGGTCGCCGTCGAGGTACACGGCGACGAACAGTTTCGACTTCTCGATGAAATCCGGGCGGCTGAATACCGCGGACTTGAGCTGCTTGCAGGGCGGGCACCATTGCGCGCCCCAGTACAACAATACCGGTTTGTTAGAGGCCCGCGCGGACTCGAACGCGGCGTCGACGTCACCATTGAACCAGGCGATGCCGGGCGCGTCGGAATGGATTGCCGCGAGATCGGTGGAGGCTGCGGGCGCGGGCGGTGGCGCGGCGCTCGTCGCCGGCCCGGGTGTTTTCTGTCCGCACGCCGCGAGTACGACCGCGAGAAACATGGCAATCGGATGAACGCGCAAGGGTCCTCGACGCGATGACTCGAATGGGGACCTCACGTTAGCATGCGACCCATGGACCAGCGACCCGAATTCGCCGCCGTTCTCGCGGCACGCCTCTCCCGCCGAACCGTGCTCGCCGGCGTCGCGGGCGTGGGCCTCGCCGCCTGTGCGCGACTTCCTACGCAGGCGGACGCACCGTCGCCGCGCAGCGCGTTCCGCAACGTCGCGTCGGGCAAGGGCGACTCGTTCACGGTCGCGGACGGTTACCGTCACAAGGTGCTCGCGCGCTGGGGTGACAGTCTGTTCACCGGCACACCCGACTTCGATACCCGGTCGCTCGTCGACAATACGTGGGTCACGGCGCAGGCCGTCGACGCGCAGCAGCGGCAGTTCGGCACCAACGCCGACGCCATCCAGTATTTCCCGCTGCGCACGGGTCGCGCTGCGCGCGGCCTCGTCTGCGTGAACAACGAATACTTCAACATGGAGCTCGTGTTCACGGAGCATTCCGGCGTCGGAATGCGGCACGAAGCGCGCAAGGCGTGGATGGCGAAGAATCCGCACGCGGTGAAATTCATGCAGGCCGCGCATGGTGTCTCGATCGTCCAGCTGCAGCGCGACGCGGATGGCTGGGCGCGCTTCGCGTCGCCCTACAGCCGGCGCGTCACGGCGAATACGCCGATGGAGATCATGGGGCCGGCGCGAGGTCATCCGCTGCTGCGGACGAACGCGGATCCGACCGGCACGCGCGTGTTCGGCACGTTCGCGAACTGCTCGGCCGGCAAGACGCCGTGGGGCACCTATCTCACCTCGGAAGAGAACGTCGACGACTATTTCGGCAACGGCGAGTCGCAGCGCAAGCGCGCGAGCGCCGCCTGGGTCGAGGCGGATCGCCGCTTCCCGTTGCGCGAGCGCAGCTTCTATGGATGGGACGAGCAGGATCCACGGTTCGATGCCCTGCAGGAGCCGAACGAGTTCTTCCGCTTCGGCTGGATGGTCGAGATCGATCCTCACGACCCGAAGTCCGTGCCGCGCAAGCGCACCACGCTCGGCCGCCTCCAGCACGAGGGCGCCAACACGATCGTGGGCCGCAGCGGCCACGTCGCGGCTTACATGGGTGACGACGAGAAATTCGAATACGTCTACAAGTTCGTCACGCGCGACCGGTTCGATCCGAGAAATCCCGCCGCGAACCGCGACCTGCTCGACCACGGCACGCTGTACGCGGCCCGCTTCGACGCGGACGGCGGCGGCGAGTGGCTCCCGCTCGTGCACGATGAACAGGGGCCGCTCAACACCGGCGCCGGCTTTCGCGACCAGGGTGACGTGCTCGTGAAGACGCGAGCCGGCGCCGACGTGCTCGGCGCGACGACGATGGATCGCCCCGAGGACGTCGAGCCCAGCCCGATCACCGGGCGAATCTACGTGGCGTGCACGAAATCCGAGGACCGCGGAGTCACGGACCAGCGCGACTGGTTTGGCCGGCAGACGGCGACCGGCGTGAACCCGGCGAACCCGCGACCCGACAACCGCTCGGGCCACATCATCGAGATCGCGGAAGACGGCGACGATGTGCGCGCGACGCGCTTCACCTGGAACGTCTTCCTGCTCGCGGGCAAACCTTCCGAGGCGCGCTATCTCGTGGATGCGCGCGACCTCGCCGCGGGATCGCCGGGCCCGAAGGACACGTATTTCGGCGGCTACGCCAGCGCCGCGGACCAGGTCGAGATCCACTGTCCCGACAATCTCGGCATCGATCCGCAGGGACGGCTATGGATCGTGACCGACGGTGATGCCGACGACCGCCCGAACAACGGCTGCTTCGTGATGGAAACCTCGGGCCCGCAGCGCGGCCTCGTCAAACAACTCGCGAGCGGTCCGAACGGAAGCGAGATCAGCGGCTGCGAATTCACGCCGGACGGCCGCACCCTGTTTCTCTCGATCCAGCATCCGGGTGAAGGCGGTTCGCTCGCGAAGCCGCGCAGCCACTGGCCCGACGGGAACGGCCTGCCGGCGCGCGCGGCCATGGTCGCCATCGAGCGCGAGGACGGAGAGCCCGTCTGAACCGGATCTGAACGACCCGATGTGACAGAACGGCGACGTTCAGGTTGCATTCAAACCTCGGCCCGTACAGTGCGGGCCATGAACACGAAATTCTTCGCGGTCTTGGGTTTGTTAGGTCTCGCGAGCCTGGGTCTCGGCGGCTGCGCCAGCCTCTCGAAGAGCGAGTGTCTATCCGCCGACTGGCAGGACATCGGCGTCCGTGACGGCGCCAGCGGGCGCGCCGAGGAATACCTGATCCAGCACGCGAAAGCGTGTTCGAAGGTGAACGTCACGCCCGACCGCGAATCGTGGCTCGACGGCCGCGCCCAGGGTCTGGAGCGCTTCTGCGTTCCGTACCGCGCGTACCAGATCGGCGAACAGGGCGCGGGCTTCGACGTCGGCATCTGCCGCGGCTTCGACGAGGGCCGCCTGACGGAAGCGCATCACAAGGGCATCGACGTGTACCGCGCCGGCAACGCCGTCGACTCGATCGATTCGCAGATCCACTCCATCCGCGCCTCGCTCGATCAGAAGGACCTCGAGCCGAAGGAGCGCGAGCGCCTGGTGTATCGACTGGGGGCCGCCGAGTACGAGCGTCGCGATGCCGTGAATGCGTACGAACGCGCCCGGTGGCGCGCGCGCGACCTGTAACCCGGGCGAACGACGGGCTCCAGACCGTCAGCTTCGCGGCTTCACCCGGCGCGTCGGCTCGGCCTCCAGCGGATTCTCCGGCCAGTAATGGCGCGGATAGCGCCCGCGCATGTCCTTGCGCACCTCGACGTAGGCATTCTTCCAGAAGCTCGCGAGATCGCGCGTCACCTGCAGCGGCCGGCGCGCGGGCGACAGCAGTTTGAAGGTCACGGGAACCGTCCCGCCGCCGATGCGGGGAGTCGCCGCGAGTCCGAAGACTTCCTGCATCCGCATCGAGGCGACCGGCGCGTTGTCGTCGCGGTAGTCGATGGGCGTCCGCGAGCCGGTCGGCAGTCCGATGTGCGTCGGCGCGAGCTCGTCCAGCTTGCGCAGCCGCTCGTACGAGAGATGCGCGCGCAGCGCGTCGAGCAGCGGAACGCGCGCGAGCTGGGATCGGCGCGTGATGCCGCCGAGAAAGGACCCGAGCCAGTCGAGGTTGCGGGCGAGCGCATCTTTCGAGAGCGGCGGCCAGTCGGCAACGTCGCCGCGGCCGAGACCGCGCACGAACTCCGCGCGCGCGATGAAGTCGAGCGTCTCGTCGTCCCAGGGCAGCGAGTCGATGCCCAGTGCGCGCACGCCGTCCAGCATGGCCGCCGCCGTCGCGTCTCGCGGCGGCTCGTTGATCGGCTTCTCCTCCAGCACCAACGCATCGAGCCGCACGACGCGGCGCGCGGCGACCGATTCCGTCTTCGGATCCCAGGTGAGCTCTTGCCCGCGCACGATCCGTTCGTCGAACTGCTCGAGCAGGTCGTCCTGCGCGATCGGCGCGGCGATGCGGATGCGGGCTTCCCGGTCGCGATCGTCGAGGTCCACCGCGACGATGAACTCCTGGCGAGCGATCGACTGCGCCGACTCGAACACCGCGCCGCGACCGTTCGCGAGCTGATAGCGCGCATCCGCACCCGGCCGCCGCCGGCCGATGCGATCGGGATACGCATGGGCGAGCAGCACGCCGGCGAGCTCACTACTCGCGCCGCGCCCGTCGCGCGCATCGAGCTGCTGCAGGAACGAACGCTGCGCGCGGCGGATGCGATCGAGCGTGCCGCGATCGACATCGCCACGCTGCATTGCCTCCAGCCGGGTGCGCACGTCGCTGTCCCCGCGACCCTTGAGTACGTCGCGATCGGACAGCAGCGCCGCGAGTTCGGCTGCCAGGGGCGCGGCGTTCAGTGCCTGCGACTTCAGCAGCATGTGAGCCAGGCGCGGGTGCGCGGGGAAAGCCTGCATTGCGCGGCCGTGTTGGGTGACTTTCCCGGCGTCGTCCAGCGCGCCGAGCCGGCGCAGCAGTTCGCGCGCGCTCGCGAGCGTCGCCGCGGGTGGAGGATCGAGCCACCGCAGTGCGCCGGCCTCCGTCCCCCAGACCGCGAGATCGAGCGCGAGCGGCGCGAGATCCGCCACGACGACCTCCGGCGGCGCGTACGCCGCGAGACTGCGCTCCGCGCCCTCGCCCCACAGCCGGTAACACACGCCTGGCGCGGTGCGACCCGCGCGGCCGGTGCGCTGGTCGGCCGACGCGCGCGCGATGCGCTGCAACTCCAGCCGATTCATGCCGCTCGACGGATCGAAGAGGCTGCGGCGCTCGAGCCCCGCGTCGACGACGATACGCACACCATCGATGGTGAGCGAGGTCTCCGCGATGTTCGTCGCCAGCACGATCTTGCGGCGGTGCGGACGCGCGGGCGCAATCGCCGCGTCCTGCTCGCCCGGCGGCAGCTCGCCATACAGCGGGAGCACGTCGACGTGCGCACCGATGTCGCCCAGCATTCCCTGCACGCGGCGGATCTCGCCTGCGCCCGGCAGGAACACCAGCATGTCGCCCTCGGCTTCGCCGAACGCGCGCTTGATGGCCTTCACCACGGCGAGCTCGGGCGAGTCGCGCCCGCCCGGCAGCAGCGGCAGGCCCGTCCCGGCCCAGCGGACTTCGACGGGGAACACGCGGCCCCGCGCGGTGATGCGCGGGGCGTCACCTAACAATCTGGCGACGCCGGCGCCGTCCAGCGTCGCGGACATCGCCACGAGCCGCAGGTCGGGCGAGAGGTTTTCCTGGGAGTCGAGCGCGAACGCCAGCCCCGTGTCGGCATGCAGGCTGCGTTCGTGGAACTCGTCGAACAGCACGGCCGCCACGCCTTCGAGCGCCGGATCGCTCTGCAGCATGCGCGTGAACACGCCCTCGGTGACCACTTCCACGCGCGTCCGCCGGCCGACGCGCGTCTCGAGCCGCATGCGGTAGCCGATCGTCTCGCCGACGGACTCCCCGAGCGTCGCCGCCATGCGCATGGCGACGGCGCGGGTCGCCAGCCGCCGCGGCTCCAGCATGATGATCTTCCCACCCCGCAACCACGGCTCGTCGAGCAGTGCAATCGGAACCACGGTGCTCTTGCCGGCGCCCGGAGGCGCCTCGACGACGGCGCTGCGCCCGGTCGCGAGTGCGCTGCGCAACGCGGGCAGGATTTCATCGATGGGCAGGCCGGACTTCACGCGCGCGGATCATACCGTGCGCCCCTCTGCTAACATCCGCGCATGCGCTGGCGACAAACCAAGGCGAGTCAGAATGTAGAGGATTACCGCGGCCGCGGCACCGGTGGTGGTGGCGGCGGCGGCGGGTTCAAGCTCGGCCTCGGTGGCATCGTCGTCGCGGTCATCGCCTACTTCGTCGGCGGACCCGATCTCGTCATGAGCCTGCTGAGCGGCGCGGGCGCCCCGGCGCAGTCGGAGGCGCCGATCCCGAGCAGCACGCCCGGGGACGAAGGCGGCCAGTTCGTCCAGCATGTTCTCGGCGACACGGAAGAAGCCTGGTCGGCGCTGTTCCAGCAGGCCGGGCGCCCGTATCCGCCGGCGAAGCTGCGGCTGTTCGACGATGCGATCAGCACGGGCTGCGGCGGCGCGACGTCGGCGGCAGGTCCCTTCTACTGCCCGGCCGACCAGTACGTGTACATCGACCTCACATTTTTCCGCCAGCTGGAAACCGAATTCGCGGCACAAGGCGATTTCGCGAAGGCATACGTGATCGCGCACGAAGTGGGCCACCACGTGCAGACGGTGCTCGGCACCTCGGAGCGCGTGCACGCGGCGCGCCAGCGCGGCTCGGAGGCGGAGTCGAACGAGCTGTCGGTGCGCATGGAACTGCAGGCGGATTGCTTCGCGGGCATCTGGGCGCACTACGCGGACCGCACCAGCCAGGTGGTCGAGGCCGGCGACATCGAAGAAGCCCTCAACGCCGCGTCGGCGGTCGGCGACGACACGATCCAGAAGCGCGTCCGCGGCAACGTGAACCAGGAGTCGTTCACGCACGGATCCGGCGCGCAGCGCCAGCAGTGGTTCCGTCGCGGCTACGGATCGGGCCGCGTCGAGGACTGCGACACCTTCCAGTGATGAGCCGGCATGACTGACGCGCGCCAACCGGTCGCGACGGGCGGCTGTCAGTGCGGCGCGGTGCGCTACGCGTTCTATGCGCCGCTCGAGAACAGTCACGTGTGCCACTGCCGCATGTGCCAGCGCGCGACCGGCGGCCTGTTCGCCGCGCTCGCCGGCGGCGCACTCGCGAATTTCGCGTGGACGCGCGGAACTCCTGCGTTTTTCCCGAGCTCCAATCTCGCCAGGCGCGCGTTCTGTGAAAAGTGCGGCACGCCCTTGTCGTTCCATTACGAGGATGAGACGGCGCGCATGTACGTGACGATGGGTTCGCTGGATCATCCCGAACGCGCCGGCATCGTCAGACAATTCGGCGTCGAGAGCCGGCTGCCGTGGGTGAAGTTCTGCGAGGACATCCCCGGCGAGATCACCGGCAACTCGGAAGAAGAGCAGCAGTACCTCGCGAAGATGCGTACCAATCAGGGTCCGGCCAGAGAATGAATCACATCGACGAGCCTGTGACGCTCGTTCCCTACGATCCGAAGTGGACCGACGTCTACGATCAGGAGCGCTTCCGCATTGCGCTCGCGTTCGGCGTGTTTCCGAGCTCGGGCCTGATCCAGCACATCGGCAGCACCGCGGTGCCGGGGCTGATCTCGAAGCCCGTCATCGATCTCATGCTGGGCGTGCGCGACTGGCCGCCGCCCAACAAGCTCATCAAGGGCATCTGCTCGCTCGGGTACGAAAATCTCGGCGAGGCCGGCGTGGTCGAGCGCGTCTACCTGCGCTGCCGCAACGGACAGCATTTCAATGCGCATCTCGTGAAGCGCGGCGGTGAACTCTGGATCAACAACCTCGCGTTGCGCGACCTGCTCATCCGCGATGCCGCGGCACGCGAGAAGTACGCCGCCGCGAAGATCGCGGCGCTGAGGAAGGGCGCCGGGCGCCTGCTCGCCTATTCGGAAGCCAAGAACGAGGTCATCGCCGAGCTCATCGCGAAGGCACGTGCCGCGTGAGCGGCTACTCCGGCACACCGCTCGCGAAGAAGCTCGGGCTGAAGGCTGGCGACCATGTGTGTCTGCTGGGGGCGCCGGCGAGTTACCGGAAGTGGCTGGCGCCGCTGCCCGAGGGCGTGACCTTCGGCACGAGAATCGCGCCGACGAGCCAGATGGTGCACGTCTTCACCGCGAAGAAGGCGGAACTCGCGAAGACACTGACATCGTGCCGCAAGACGCTGGCGCCCGACGCCATGGTCTGGGTGTCGTGGCCGAAGAAGGCGTCGAAGGTGGCGACGGACATCACCGAGGACACCATCCGCGCCGTCGCGCTGCCGATGGGCTTCGTCGACGTGAAGGTATGCGCGGTGGACGAGATCTGGTCGGGACTCAAGCTGGTGGTGAGGAAGGCGCTGAGGTAAAGGGGTCAGAGCTATTTTCGGCCGCCGAAAATAGCTCTGACCCCTTTACCTCCTTTTATCTCAGCTGCACCAGATCCCACATCGTCCCGTACAGATCCTTGAACACCGCCACGGTGCCGTACGG
>CADEED010000002.1:0-72525 GCA_902826225.1 uncultured Pseudomonadota bacterium
GCAACATCGGGATGCCCACCTTCGCGTATTCAGCCTTGCGCGCGATCGCGAGCGCCCAGAAATGCGGCGGGGTCCACACGAACACGATGAGGAACAGCAGCAGCGCGTCGGGGTCGATCGAGTTCGTGACCGCGGTCCAGCCGAGCACCGGCGGCGCCGCGCCGGCCGCGCCGCCGATCACGATGTTCTGCGAAGTCGCGCGCTTGAGCCACACGGTGTAGATCACGGCGTAACCGATCAGCGAGGCGAACGTGAGCATCGCCGTCAGCGTGTTGACGAGGAACACGAGCACGGCCATCGACGCCAGGCAGAGCAGGCCGGCGAACACCAGCGCGTCGCGCGGCGACAGCTTGCCGGTGGGCAGCGGCCGGCGCTTCGTGCGCGACATCTGCGCGTCGATTCGTTCGTCGAGCACGTGATTGATGACGGCCGCGCTGGCGGCCGCGAGGCCGACGCCGAGATTGCCGAACAGGAACGCGTCCCACGGCGGCAGGCCCGGCACGGCCAGCAACGTGCCCACGATCGACGTGAACACGATGAGCATCACGACCTTGGGCTTGGTCAGCTCGTAAAAGCTGCGCCAGCGAGTCGTGAAGGCTGCGGCGACGATGGGTTCGGGTGTGGCCATTCGAGGGCCCGGAAGTTTAGCGGAAAAGGCTGAAAAGCCGGCTCGAATCCTCAAAAATCGGGGACCGGGCGGACCTTTCGGTTGAGATACACCACGGCTCCTACGAGCAGGGCCGCGCCCGCGTTGTGGGCGGCCGCGAGCTCGAGCGGAAAGGCGCGCTTCACCATGAACCAGGCGATGCCGATCTGCAGCGCCAGCGCGCAGAGGGCGAGAAGCGCGGCCCACTTGGGCCCGGCGCCGAGCCCCCTGAGAGCCGTCACCGCCGCGAGCAGCAGCAGGAGCGTCATGCCGGCCGCGCCGACGCGATGGGCGTAGTGAATCGCCACGCGCGCCGGGTGATCCAGCACGCCGCCCGCGTAGTTGATGCCGAGGCCGCGCCACAGCACGAACGCTTCTTCGTAGTTCGCCGCCGGGACCCACTGATCCTGGCACTTCGGCACGTCCGGACAGGCAACGGCGGCGTAATTGCTGCTCGTCCATCCACCGAGCGCCACCTGCACGGAGAGCGCCGCGAGCGCGAGCACCGCGAAGAGCCGGGCACTGCCGCCTTCCTGGGCGATGATGTTGCCCGCGAGCACCTGGTACCCGTCGACCGGGCGTTCGGCGGCCCGCATCGACAGCCACTGCCACCACAGCAGCGCGAACGTAGTTAGTCCACCGACGAGATGGCCCGTGACGATGAGCGGCTTCAGCAGCCACGTCACGGTGAGCATTCCCAGCATGCCCTGGAACACCACGAGCGCGACCAGCGCGAACGAGAACCACACGTTCACCCCGCGCTCGCGGCGCGCGCGGATCGCGAACGCTGCCATCACGACGATGACGAGGCCCAGCGTGCCCGCGGCGTAGCGATGGATCATCTCGATCCACGCCTTGCGCACGTCCGACGGCGTGGCGTAGTGCTCCGCGGAGCCCGTGGGCGCCACGTGGCCGAAACAGCCCGGCCAATCGGGGCAGCCGAGGCCGGAGTCCGACAGGCGCGTGTACCCGCCGAGCACGACGACCCCCAGGCACAGGATCGCCCCGAACAACGCCAGCCGACGGATCCAGACGACTTCGCGCATGTCAGCCGATGTGCGAGAGCTTGAGCAGCTTCTTGAGGTCGCTCAGCAGGTCTTTCGTGGTGTGGGCCGCATCGTGCCGCATCATGAGATTGCCGAGAGGATCGACGATGAACAGCGCGTTCGCGCGGTCCCCGGGAAACGCGGCTAACAACGTTCGGGCCTCGGGCGACGAGGCATCGAGCGCGATGAGGCCGGGATGTTCCGCGGCCAGGTAGTCGCTCGCGCAGCAGTTGCCGGTCGCGAGGAACACGCGTTGCACTCGCGTCATCTCGTTGTTCAACGCGAGGCGCGTCTGCCGCGCGAACACGAGCGCCGTCCGGCACGACGCGTCGCAGGCACCGTCGCCGATGTAGACGACCGTCCACTTGCCGGCGAGCAGGTTCGCGGCGGCGGGCGACCCGTCCGCGTCGCGCAGACCGGCAACCTCGAGCGGGCGCGCGGGATCGATGAGCGTGCCCTTGACCGCCGAGCCCGCGGGTTGCCAGAGCTTGCCGTAGTAGAGCGCGAACGCGATCGCGACGGGCACCAGGAAGATCGCCGCGATGATCAACAACACCTGGCGGCCGCGGCGGCGGGACTCGTCCATTACTTCACCTTGCGGAGATTGAGACCGAAGTAGAGCACGAGCAGCACGGTGGCAAAACCCCACCACTGGATCGCGTAGGAAAAGTGACGGTCGGGCGCGAGCCCGGGCGGCGACCATTCGCGCACGTATCCACCAGGTACGTTGGCATCGAGCAAGAGGATGCGCCGTGGCAGTTCCTGCCCGAGCGAAGTCGCGAGTTCTTCCGCGGTCGGAAAGCTCGTGAGCTTCGGCCACGGCGCCGTGACGTCGGGTGCCGCCCGCCCGCCCGCCAGTCCCGCGGCGGGCAATTCGTCGACACGCGCCACGATTTCGCGTGCGCCGTCCGCCGGCATCGTGATGTCCGGCAGCCGGTCGCGATAGCCGGTGAAAGGCACCCAGCCGCGGTTGACGAGCACGTACTGCGAGTTCGATACGAAGGGAGTGAGCACTTCGTAACCCGGCCGGCCGCCGTGCGACCGGTTGTCGAGCAGGAACTGCTGAGCGGGGTGGAACTCACCGCGGACCCTGATTCGCGTGAAGCGCGGCAACGAATCGATGCTTCGTCCGGCGAGCGGCTCCGCGGGCGCTTCGCGCAGGAACTCGGCCCAGACGGATTGTTTGGCCGCGCCGCGATTCCACTGCCAGATCCCGAGCGCGATGAACGCGGCGAGCAGCACGGTGGTGAGCAGCGTCATCGACCAGGGCGGCGAAAAGCGGATCGGCATGGGCGCGGGGAGTATAAAGTTGCCCCTCATGGACGCCATCAAGATTCTGATCATCATCGCGCTGTTCGCCATCGTCTTCAGCCTGGGCAGCGCGCTGTTTCACCTGTCCCGCGGCAAGGGTGATCCCCAGAAAATGGTGCGGGCGCTCACCATCCGCATCGGTCTGTCGGTCGCGCTCTTCATTCTGTTAATGATCGCCTGGGCGAATGGCCTCATTACGCCTCACGGCTTGTCTGGGGGTCGGTAAACGGCTACATTCGCCGCCCCATGATTCGCACGACGACGAAAATTACGCTCAAGACCAAGCCCTCGCGGGCCTTGGGTTGCTGCGCACGCTGATCGAAGCGAACAGGAATACCGAAGGCCCCGCGAGGAAACCCGCGGGGCCTTTTTCATTTGGGAGCCTTGGAAATGTCATCGACCAATCTGCAGAAAAAGTCCCCCGTCGTCGCCATCGCGGGAGCCACGGGCGCCGTCGGCGTGGAGCTCATGACGTGCCTGGAGCAGCGAAAATTCCCGCTGTCGGAACTGCGTTTGCTCGCCTCCGCGCGTTCCGCGGGCAAGAAGATGAAATTCCGCGGCGCCGACGTCGTCGTGCAGGAACTCACCGATGACAGCCTGAAGGGAGTCGACATCGCACTGTTTTCCGCGGGTGGCGCGCAGTCGAAGCGCTATGCGCCGGCAGCCGTGAAGGCGGGTGCCGTCGTCGTCGACAATTCGTCGGCCTTTCGCATGGACGCGAACACGCCGCTGGTGGTGCCGGAGATCAACGCGGCGGCGATGAAGAGCCACAACGGCATCATCGCGAATCCGAATTGCGTCGCCATCGTCGCCGCGATGCCCCTGTGGCCCATCCATCAGAAGGCGCGCATCAAGCGGCTCGTGATGTCCACCTACCAGGCGGCCTCGGGTGCCGGCGCCGCCGCGATGCAGGAGCTCAGCGAGTCGACGAAAGCCTTCCTCGAAGGGCGGCCGTTCACGCCAAAGGTGCTGCCGCATCCGTATGCGTTCAACGTGTTCTCGCACAACACCAGGGTGGACCCGGAGACCGGGTACAACGAGGAAGAGACCAAGGTGATGCAGGAGACGCGCAAGATCTTCGGTGAGCCGGATCTGCGCGTGACGGCGACCTGCGTGCGCGTGCCGGTGCTTCGCGCGCACTGCATCGCGCTCAACATCGAGCTCGAGCATGCGCTGACGCCGGCCGAAGCGCGTGCACTGCTCGCGAACGCGCCGGGTGTGCGCGTGGTGGACGACATCGAGAAGAACTATTTCCCGATGCCCGTCGACGCGAGCGGCAAGGACGAAGTGCTCGTCGGCCGCATCCGCAAGGATGTCAGCGATCCCTCCGGCAAGTCACTGTCGCTTTTCGTCGCCGGCGACCAGCTGCTGAAGGGCGCCGCGCTCAACGCGGTGCAGATCGCGGAACGACTGCTTGATTGAGTAAAGGGGTCAGACCTATTTTTCCCCCCGTCCCCTGATCAGTCCCGATCGTTCGAAAAAATAGGTCTGCCCCCTTTACAGGTCCTTCGCGTTGACTCCGAGACGACGCGCCGCGGACAGCACCGCCAGCACCGACGCCGTCGCGATGTTCGCGTGCCGGCCCACGCCGTAGCGAATCCCCGCCACTCCCTCGCGCGCCGCCTCCACGATCGCCAGCGCCGACGCATCCGCGCCCGCGCGCAGCGCACGCTCTTCGTAGTTGTCGATGCGGATCGGCAGCGCCAGCGCGTTCACCGTCGCCGCGATCGGCCCCGAGCCGATGCCACGCAGTCGGCGTCGTTGCCCCGCCACCGTCATCTCGAGCTCGATCCCCTGCTTGTCACCCTCTTCGAACAGGTGATGCGCGTGGTAGGCCACGTCGTAGTCGATGGTGAGGTACGTCTTCTCGAACAGCTCCCAGAGCTGTTGAGCCGTCATCTCGCCTTCGGCGGTATCCATGTACTTCTGCACGACGTTGCTGAACTCGACCTGCATGCGCCGCGGCATCACCACGCCGTAGTCGCGCTCGAGGAGATAGGCAATGCCGCCCTTTCCGGACTGGCTGTTCACGCGGACGATGCTGTCGTATGTGCGGCCGAGATCCGCCGGATCCACCGGAATGTAGGGCACCTGCCAGACTTCGCCGGGCTTCTGCGCGGCCATGCCTTTCTTGATGGCGTCCTGGTGCGAGCCGGAGAAGGAAGTGAACACGAGGTCGCCGATGTACGGATGCCGCGGATGGATCGGCAGGCGCGTGGCCTGCTCCACTTCGCGCGCGACCGCGTTGATGTCCGAGAAATCGAGCCCGGGGTTGATGCCTTGCGAATAGAAATTCAACGCCAGATTCACGAGATCGACGTTGCCGGAGCGCTCGCCATTGCCGAACAAACAGCCTTCGACGCGCTGCCCGCCCGCCAGCATGCCGAGCTCCGCGGCTGCCACGCCCGTGCCCCGATCGTTGTGCGTGTGCAGCGAGATGATCACGTGCTCGCGCCGCTCGAGGCGCTGCGACATCCACTCGATCTGGTCGGCGTAGACGTTGGGCGACGCATTCTCGACCGTCGTCGGCAGGTTGATGATGATCGGGCGGCCCGGGCCTGCGTTCCAGGCGCGAATCGCCGTATTGCACGCCTCGAGCGACACCTCGAGTTCCGTCATGCTGAACGCTTCGGGCGAGTACTCGAGACCCCATTTCGTCTCCGGCAGGGCATCCGTGAGCTGCTTCACCAGCGTCACCTGCTTCTCGACGAGCTGCATCACCTCGGGCACCGACAGCCCGAACACGACCTTGCGCCACACCGGCGCCGTCGCGTTGTAGACGTGGACGATCGCCTGACGCGCTCCTTTGACGGATTCCACCGTGCGGCGGATCAGTTCCTCGCGCGCCTGCGTGAGCACCATGATCGTGACGTCGTCGGGGATCAGGTTCTGCTCGATGAGATCGCGAGCCGTCAGGAAATCCGTCTCGGACGCCGACGGGAAGCCGATCTCGATCTGCTTGATCCCGACCTTGGTGATGGTCCTGAACAGACGCTTCTTCGTCTCGCGGCTCATGGGCTCGAAGAGCGCCTGATTGCCGTCACGCAGGTCCGTGCTGCACCAGATGGGGACGGTAGTTAGCGCGCGCGACGGCCACTGCCGGTTCGGCAGGTCGATGGTCGGGTACGGCCGGTACTTCTGCGAAGGATCCTTCAGCATGATCGTCACTCTCGAACGGAGGCGGAACGAGACTGCACCGCTGTTCGCGGCATCGTCTTAAGTTTCCCGTCTTGTTTGCGCCGACGGGTGGCGCGAGTGTGTGTTGCGGCTAGGCCGCAAGAAGGAGGAGCGAACGAAGCAGCGCCGCGGGAGTGCGGCGGATGGGGGCGAAGCCCGGCTGCTCGTTGCGAATCATGGCGGGCAAGCTACCTTACATCTACCGGAATCACAACCCGGTCCCGGGTTGACCAAGGAAACGCGCATGAGATTCGACGATCGGCAGCTGCAGCGGTTGGGCGACTTCCAGTCCTGGAAGGAGGGAGAGGACGCCGCCGCCACCCTGCTCGACTACGCGACCTATACCGCGACACCGGATCAGCTCTTCGGCTACGCGGCATTGTTCTTCCGCCCGCTGATCGAGGTGGACGGTCACTACTACTTCGCCGATGTCTTCAGCGAGGAGGCCTACGCGCGGCTCCAGCCCCGAAAGTCGGGGCGGGAAATCCAGTTGGAGATGAACGAGCTCAAGGTCTCGACGTTGCTGCAGAACGCGGACGTCGACGACACCGCCGCGCTCGACTGCGCCCAGCTCCTGGCCAATGCCTGGAACGAGGTCCATGGCCGCAAAGGCGTCGTCGCCGAAATACACGGCGAGACGCTCGGCGATCTCGTCGTCACGCTGGTGAACGGGCACGAATAGCGGCCTGCCCAGGCACCGACGTTCAGCGGCGCGCCGGCCAATCCTTCGCCGCGGCGCGGCATCCGCCGTCGGGCCAACCCTTCCAGCCCTGCCCACGCACCACGCGGCCGGTCGCCTTGCCGGTCGGCTCGCCATTCGAGAGCGCGACGCCACCATTGATGACGACGTGCGATACGCCCGTCGAATACTGCATCGGCTTCTCGAACGTCGCGTGGTCCTGGATGGCGGCTGCGTCGAACACGACGACATCCGCGAAGTAACCTGGGGCGAGCTTGCCGCGATCCTTGAGCGCGAGGTTCGTCGCGGGTAGTGAAGTGAGGCGGCGAACCGCTTCCGGCAGCGTGATCAGTTTTTCATCGCGGACGTACCTGCCCAAGAGTCGCGCGATGTTGCCGTAGGCGCGCGGGTGCGTGCTGGACTCGAGGAACACGCCCTCGGGCGCCGAGGCTTCGGCATCGGACCCGAAGCTCATGTACGGCAGCTTGATCTGCTGGCGCACGTTGTCTTCGGACATCAGGAAATACACCGTTTCCACGCGCGCGCCGTCCTCGATCACGAGGTCGATGGCCGCGTCCTCCGGACTCACGCCGCGCATGCGCGCGACTTCGGAGAGACGCTTGCCCGTGAGCGGCTTGAGCTTCGGGTTCTTGAATCCGATGAGCAGCACGTTGTCCGCGCTGCCGGCACTGCGATACAGGCTCTCCCAATCCTTGGAGTCCGAGCGCATCTCGGCGATGACGCGCGCGCGGATCTTGGGATCCTTGAGGCGCTTGATCCATTCTTCCACGCCGCCGGCCTGCACCCAGGTCGGCATGGCCGCGTCGAGACCGGTAGCGCCGGCGACATAGGTATACATGTCGGTGGTGACGTGCAGGCCTTCCGCGCGGGCCTTATCGATGCGCGCGATGGCGGCGTCGAGCTTGCTCCAGTTGGCGCGGCCCGCGGCCTTCAGGTGATAGATCTCGACGGGGACCTGCGCGCGCCGCGCGATCTCGACGGTTTCGTCGATGGCTTCGAGCAGGCGATCGCCTTCGCTGCGCATGTGCGTGATGTAGCTGCCACCGCAGCGGGCCGCTTCGGCCGAGATAGCGACGAGCTCGTCGGTTTCGGCGAAGGTACCGGGCGCGTAGATGAGTGAGGAGCCGACGCCGAGCGCGCCTTCCTCCATCGCGGTGCGCACGAGTCCGCGCATCGCGTCGAGTTGCGCGGGCGTCGGGTCCACGTCGCCCTCGCCGAGCACGTGGACGCGCGTGGTCTCGGCGCCGATGAAGGACGCGACGTTCGGCGCGACGCCTTTCTTCTGCAGGAATTCGAGGTACTGGTCCAGCGACGTCCAGGTGATGTCGTACCGGATGTCAGTCTGCCGCGCCTTGGCCAGCGTCTTCATCTCCGGAGTCAGTGGCCCCATCGAGCTGCCCTCGCCGAACACCTGCAGCGTGACGCCCTGGCGCAGGTCGCTCTGCCCGCGGCCATCGGCGATCAGCGACTCGACGGACCAGCTCAGCATGTTGATGAAGCCGGGAGCGATCGCCTTGCCGCGCGCGTCGATCACGGTCTTGGCGTTGTCGCCGCGCGACTTGCCGACGTAGACGAGGCGATCGCCGTCGACGACGACATCACCGATGTAACCTTCGGCGCCAGTGCCGTCGAGGATCGTGCCGCCGCGGACGACGAGGTCGTGGTCGGCGGCTTGCACGATGGTCGCGCACGCGATCGAGAGAATCGTCAGTCCGAGAATCGTGCGCATGTCGAACCTCGCGGATTGAAGGGGTCTGACCCCTTATTCTTGTGCTGCTTCCAGCAGTGCCACCATCAGCGCATTCATCGGCGCGTCGATGCCGTGCTTGCGGCCGAGCCGGACGATGACGCCGTTGCGCGCATCGTATTCCATCGGGCGCTTCGCGCGGCGATCGGCCAGCATCGAGTCGATTCGTGGCGTTCAACAGCGATGGCACCACGCGTTGGGAGACGCCGCTGCCCGTGTCGACGGGCTTCAAGTCGAGCAACGGACCAGTCGTTCTGGACGATGCGACGATTCTCGTGCCCGCAACGCCGCAGGACTACATCATTCTCGGAACCGGACGAGGACTGGCGCCGACCGGATGGCCCGCGCGCGATCGCGATGTCCGCGGCTCACGCAATGCAGGAGGCGTCGCGCCGATGCCGCCGAACGCGGCACCATCCATCGTGATCACCGACCCGATCACAGTGTCCGTCAGTCTCGACATCGGCGAACCGAAGACTGTACGCGCTCGGGCGTCGGATTCGGTTGAGGGAGACATCAGCGCCGCGATTCGCTGGACATCGTCGCTCGAAGGTGAGTTCGCGACGGGTCCAACGGCGTCCTTGACGGCTCTGGGTGCCGGGACGCACACCATCACGGCGACGGTGACGGACAGCCAGAACCTCTCGGACACGGCAACATTGCAAATGACCAAGGGGGCATTCGCGCCCGAGCTTTCACTCCTAACGCCTTGGTACGGGCAGACATTCGATGTCAGGCAGCAGATCAACTTTTCGGCGACGGCCGTGGATCGGGGTGATGGCTTCATTGGTCACCTGATTCGCTGGTCCTCGGATCGAGACGGGCAGATCGGGACAGGCGGGCAAGTAGCGCGCACCAATCTGACGGCCGGTTCACACACGATCACCGCGACCGTGACGGACAGCTTCGGCTTGACGGCCACGCGCACGGTGCCGATCGAGATCGTGCAGATGGCGCCGGTCATCACGCACTCGCCCTATGACCAGGCCGAACTCGACCTCGGCGCGGCCGTGGAGTTCTTCGGGACGGCGACCGACTACGGCGATGGGGATGTGAGTGACACCCTGGTCTGGACGTCCGATCGGGACGGCCTGTTGGGGAACGGGCAGACGTTCCTGATCTCGAGCCTCTCCGAGGGCACGCACGTCATCACGGTGACCGCGCAGGACGACAGCGGAACTGAGACTTCAACCCAGTTCACCGTCATTGTCCGGCCGACGCCACCGACCCTGCAGATCGAGTCCCCCGGCGATTGGAGCTACTGGGAAGTCGGCTCGGACATCGGCTTCTACGGGACTGCCTACGACACGACCGATGGTGACATTAGCGCGATGATCCAGTGGTCGTCATTGCTCGACGGCCCAATTGGCACAGGTCAGGGCTATTTCTATCGGAACGATCTCAGCGTCGGCACGCACATCATCACGGCGACCGTGACGGATTCCGATGGGCAGACGGCGACGATGGAGCGCTACATGACGGTCGCGGATCCCAACAACTCGGCGCCGTCCGTGTACATCTACTCGCCGGAGTGGGGCTCGCAGCATTCCGAAAACACCTCCATCTCATTGCAGGCCGAGGCTTACGACTATGAGGAGGGGGAACTGACGAATATCCAATGGTCATCGGATCTGCAGGGGCCGCTTGGCGTCGGTGCGAGCATAAGCACGTCTGCACTCGGGGTCGGCACGCATCAGATCAAGGCGCTGATCACCGACAGTTCGGGCGCGAAGGGGGTGTACGCAATCACCATCCACGTCGTGTCCTCTCTCACGTCGCTCGCTCGGGAAATCGCGCGCGAGTCGCTGGTCGCAAGCCGTGAGCCCGAACCTCGACCCGATTCGCCTCGTCTGCCCGAGCGCGTGGCGCTCGTGGCTGCCCTAACTTCAGAGTCCCGCAACTCGAGCGGAGGTGTGCAATGAGCTTCCATGGAATGTTCACTCGCGGCCTTGTCGCCGCGCTGCTGCTGTGCCTGGGCTCGCAGGTCTTTGCCGCGCGCACGACGACCTACCTGCACAACGACGGTCTCGGCTCCGTCGTCGCCGCGACCAACCAGGCAGGCGCCGTGCTGTGGCGCAAGGACTACGCGCCGTTCGGCGAGCAGATCGACTCGACGCCTGACAGTGAGCGCACCGCCTACACGGGCAAGCAGCACGACGACGCCATCGGGCTCACCTACTTCGGTGGCCGGCACTTCGATCCTGAGCTCGGGCGATTCACCAGCGTCGACCCGGTCGCGTTCACCGAACAGAACGCGATGAGCTTCAACCGATACCTGTACGTGAACAACAACCCGTACAAGTATGTGGATCCGGATGGGGAGTTCCTGACCTACGTCGCGAAGTTCGTGATCGACGTGGGCATCAACGTCGCGTTGAACTACGTCACAACCGGCGAGGCGAACCTCAAAGGTGCACTGAAGGAATCAGTAATCGGACTCATCAATCCGATCCCGGGCAAAAATGCCGGCAAACTCGTGATGGCGATTGCCAAGGCGGGCAAGAAGGCGCCGGAGCCATCAACAGTATCCTCGGCCGCAAGGATACTCAATCCGGAGCAGGCCGCGAACCTCGCCAGGTTTGAGAAGAAACTTCCCGCTGGCGCTGGACCTACCAAAGTCCATGACTTACCTATTGGGGGCAAGGCCTTCCAGGCTGAAGTTCCAGGACGCGTCCCTGGGTCGAAGGCCGTTTACGAAAAGCAATTGGACGCGAACGGAATGACGACTGGCTACACAAAAACTACATATGCTCCGGCAGGCGACATTGTTCATGTCAAAGACAAGATCACTGGTGAGACTTTCCCGTGAAAAGCAGAACTGATCTCCTTCTTGAGCTTCTCCACGCAAGCCGACCGGCTGATCAGATCACGCGGGAGCTTGCCGCCCTTGGATGGGACAGCGACGCAGAGTTAGCGGTCATCACCAAGCGGGACATCGGCGAAATGCTGATGAAGTTCCTGAAAGGATCAGCCACAGGAAGTGCCGTGCAGGCTTGGGCTGAAGCAATCGAGAGCCGTGATGACGTGGGTCTTGAGCCCGGCTCGCAAGAGATTCTGAAACAAACTCTTTTCGAACTTGCCAACCCGGATCTCACTAGAAAGTTGACTCCGATCTTGGCGCAGAAGTTGATAGACGATTTGCGGCTTTAGCTGCGCGTAGGCGGTGCAAACTATCACCATCCACGTCGTGCACTCACTGACGTAGTTCGCTAGAGAGATCGCTGGAGAGTTGCCGGTCGCAAGCCGTGAGCCCGAACCTCGACCCGATCCCCCTCGTCTGCCCGAACGCGTGGCGCTCGTGGCTGCCCTAACTTCAGAGTCCCGCAACTCGAGCGGAGGTGTGCAATGAGCTTCCATGGAATGTTCACTCGCGGCCTTGTCGCCGCGCTGCTGCTGTGCCTGGGCTCGCAGGTCTTTGCCGCGCGCACGACGACCTACCTGCACAACGACGGTCTCGGCTCCGTCGTCGCCGCGACCAACCAGGCAGGCGCCGTGCTGTGGCGCAAGGACTACGCGCCGTTCGGCGAGCAGATCGACTCGACGCCTGACAGTGAGCGCACCGCCTACACGGGCAAGCAGCACGACGACGCCATCGGGCTCACCTACTTCGGTGGCCGGCACTTCGATCCTGAGCTCGGGCGATTCACCAGCGTCGACCCGGTCGCGTTCACCGAACAGAACGCGATGAGCTTCAACCGATACCTGTACGTGAACAACAACCCGTACAAATATGTGGATCCGGATGGGGAGTTCCTGAACTTCGCGGCGAAGTTCGTGCTCGATGTGGGCGTGAACATGGCGATCAACTACCTCACCACGGGGGAGTTGAATGTATCCGGCGCGCTGAAGGACTCAGCAATCGGACTCCTCAATCCCGCGAAGACTACCGCCGGCATCGGAAAGCTGGGAATGGTTCTTTCCAAGGGAGGCAAGGTCACTCCCGACGCCGGCAGCATTGCATCAGCGACAAGCAAGGCTACCAAACCGGGTCGCGTGAAGAATCACCATCGAGAAGCACCCGACGCTGACGGTCGTCCACATACGTCGTACCGCACCGACGCCGAGGGACGGGTCACATCTTACGAGACGTACAACTATCCGTCGTCGGGAGTCGGCAAGCGTGTAGATGCAGTCGGGCCGCCGCATAATGGAATCCCGACACCACATGTGGTCTCGACAAGCAAGCACGCGAACCCGAAGGACTCAACGAAGTTCTCGTTTAAGGAGACAGGAACGCGCCCAGCGCGGCCCGACGAGATACCACGAAGATAGGAGCGACCGTGAGGATCAGTGAGACTCAACTGGCTGGATTGGACGACTTTCATGCATGGAACGAAGGTAAGACGAGTGCAGAACGTATTTCGCTCCTGGACTACGCAACTTTTAACGCAACACCGGAGCTGCTTTTTGCTTTTGCAGCGCTGCTGCTCTGCGACCTCATCGAGGTGGAAGGTCACTACTTCATCGCCGATCGATTCAATCGTGTCTTTTACGAAAGATGGAAGCTGCAGCTGAATGACGGTAAGTCAGTCCAGCGAGTCATGAATCACCTGCACATCAGCACACTGCTTCAAAACGCCGAACTCACTGACGACTTGGCCAAGTCCTGCGCCGACCTGATCGCATCTGCATGGTCCGAAGCTCATGCCGCGAAGGGCGTGGTTGGCGAGGTCCATGGGACTACTCTCGACGATCTTGCGGTTACGCTCGTAAATGGGCGCTAGTTGGCTTGAGGCTTTTGGGCCGAGTCGAATCAATCCTGCGGATGCGTAGCGTCCGGGTCAATGATCCGAAAAATCTTTCGGGTGCTTGCAGTTCCTGCAATCCCAGCAAGGGGAGCCGCAAACTTGGTTCGGAATGGATAGCACCCAACAAAAGGTAGTTAATGAGTCAAGCATCTTCGGTGTACGTTCGAAAGTACGGCAATCCTGACCGTACCGCCGAATACATTTCCCGCGGTGGCAGCCGCATACAGGTATTTAGATGGGACGCAGACAAGACAGGTGAAGGCGTCACCGTACATGCCACAGCGGGCGCGTCCGACGTGCTTGGTGATGAGACTCGGGCGTGCGAGTTCTTTGTCGGCTTATCGCCGCCAGTCGATGATATTGCCGAAGCAATCGCAGAAATCGCGCTGCGCGGGATCGGTGGTACCAGCATCCCCTCGTCTGGAGACACGACCACACTCCCTTTCCCTCTCTGGTCCGGCACCCTGATGCAGAGCGTACTTTTTACAGACGGTTCTGAACTCATTCCGAGCTACACGGACTCGACCAAACGACTGGACTTCATCCAGTTGGTACCACTCTATGATTCAGAGCTTGAATAAAAAAAGAGCAACGGAGACAAGGCGCTCTGGCGAGAGTTTGAGTTAAGGGCAGTCGCGTACTGGAACTCAGATCGCAAACCGGCGTGGTAGTCGACTGACCACTTTACCAACCGAACCAAAAGTCAGGCGAAGCACAAGGGTGTCGAAATACCAGGTTGTGACAAGGATGGAGTCCCGTCGCAGGCCAGAACGATTGGCCTTGGTGGGTTCTCTAGTTGCTGAGTCCCGGGCCTCTGGCGGAGGTGTGCGATGAGATTTCATAAAATGATCTCCCGCGGCCTAGCCGCCGCGCTGCTGCTGTGCTTGGGCTCGCAAGCCTTCGCCGCGCGCACGACGACCTACCTGCACAACGACGGTCTCGGCTCCGTCGTCGCCGCGACCAACCAGGCAGGCGCCGTGCTGTGGCGCAAGGACTACGCGCCGTTCGGCGAGCAGATCGACTCGACGCCTGACAGTGAGCGCACCGCCTACACGGGCAAGCAGCACGACGACGCCATCGGGCTCACCTACTTCGGTGGCCGGCACTTCGATCCTGAGCTCGGGCGATTCACCAGCGTCGACCCGGTCGCGTTCACCGAACAGAACGCGATGAGCTTCAACCGATACCTGTACGTGAACAACAACCCGTACAAGTACGTGGATCCGGATGGAGAGTTCCTCACCTACGTCGCGAAGTTCGTGATCGACGTGGGCATCAACGTCGCGCTGAACTACGTCACGACGGGTGAGGCGAATCTCAAGGGGGCGCTCAAAGAGTCGGTCATCGGGCTCATCAATCCGATCCCAGGGAAGAACGCCGGCAAGTTGCTGATGGCGCTTGGTAAAGCGAGTAAGAAGGCACCCGATCCAAGGGCGACAATGGGAATCGCTTCGAAAGTCGACAATGCGGCTCCGGACTTCGATACAGCGAGGCGAGCAGCCTTTGACAAGGCAGGCATGACAGACCCATCAAGAGTTGTGTTCTCCAAGGTTGATCCAAAGACAGGTACAGTGGTTGAGTTCAAAGGGTCGGGAGGGGCGAAAGTTGGGTATGACGGTCCGCACAAATCTCCGGGACCGCACCACGATACACAACACATCTCTTGGCAGACCGGTGGAAAACGCAGTCAGGGCGGTCGAGAACGCGGCAATGAACCCTACTCTGGTCCTCAGCATCCTTCGCGACCAGACAGGAAATAGAAGTGATTGACGCCGAATTACTATCTGATATCGACGCCATTACAGGAGCTACGCCTGCTCTACGGACGCTGGAAGCCTCGAAAGCTGAAGAACTGCGAATACGCGTTGGTCAATTGTACGTGCGGGACACTGATTCTCTTTGGTGGTGGGCAAACCTCAAAATTCCGATTAGGCGTGTCAGCTATGATCAAGACGACGGTGTAAGCCACTTGATTGAAATCGTCGGTGATGCGAAGGAACTTCTTCTGTTCATTACCGACGACGAGTCGCCACCATGGCCGGTTGTAAGTGGTGACGTTGCGAGTATTGGCACACTACTTCGCGAGGTTCGGCACTTCGAGTACTTCATCACACCAACGGACTTGAGCTGGATCGCGTTTGATACTCATCAGAACGAAATCGTGACTTCGCGAATGGCAACGAAATCAGAGTGAGCAGGGGATGTTTGCCAAGCCGCGTACTGGATTCGTTGCTGCTTCAAAACATATGAAGCGACGAAGAGGCAGTGAAGTCTGTCACTCTTGCGCGATGAGCGAATACAACGTTATGCAGTGAAGCGAGGGATCAGAATCCAGACGGCTCTTGGACATGCGCAACGTGTGGGCAGAAAACGGATAATCCTGCCAATGTCCACGCCGGGCATAAGAAGGCGCGGTCGCATGGCGGGGACCTTTCAGATGGCAATCTTCGCTGCGAGGGCGCAGCTTGCAATTTAAGCCAAGGAAATCGAGCCGCGCCCTCATCTGGAATGAGTTGCGCAGAGCGAGGGAGTTGCGGCGCACCCTGTGGACGATCGGACTAGAACCATGACGCACGATCATGTGAGGGTTATTGTAGAAGGAGCCGACAAGGCGGGGTTCGAGCTCGTTCCAGCACGCAGTCTTGGAAGCGACCACTGGTTACTGCTTCGCACTCCAATGTATGCGCTGCAGTTGGCGGCAGGCGATACGATCAGATCGCCGAACGACAATTCCGGTGAGTTCGAAGTGATCAGTCGTGGCGGCAACGTCGCTGTGCAGTTTTATCTCGCAGAAGGTAATGCGGACAGCGTTCAGGAAACCGCAAGTGTGGCGCTTAGTATTGCGCCCGAGATTGAATTGTTAGGCGGCCGCCTTGATGGTCAGACAGCGGGCTTGCTCGTCTATACAGTTCCTGTCACAGCAGGATTCTCAGCCATCGAGCAAATCTTCCAGTCAGCCGCAAAGAGATTTCCAGGCTCTCAGTGGCAGTACTCCAACATCTACGATTCAGTGACCGGCGAAGCGCTCAACTGGTGGAGCTAAGAGCCTGGCAGGCTGCTTGACGAATGAGTCTTCTTCACCGGCGAAGCGGCCTTGTACTTCTTCTTGCGGTGAGTGCTCGGAGCTGCTTGCAATCTCGCAAAGCACATAGAACGCACAAGCCCTCCCTCCACTTTTTGTGTGGAGACACGGAAACAAAACGGGGCGCCTAAGCGCCCCGTGAAGATCACCGCGGCCGTGGAGTTCTTCGGGACGGCGACCGACTACGGCGATGGGGATGTGAGTGACACCCTGGTCTGGACGTCCGATCGGGACGGCCTGTTGGGGAACGGGCAGACGTTCCTGATCTCGAGCCTTTCCGAGGGCACGCACGTCATCACGGTGACGCGCAGGACGACAGCGGCACCGAGACCTCCGTTCAGTTCACCGTCATCGTCAGACCGACGCCGCCGACGGTCCAGATCGATTCCCCGACTGACTGGAGTTACTGGGAAGTCGGCTCGGACATCGGCTTCTACGGGACTGCCTACGACACAACTGACGGTGACATCAGCGCGATGCTCCAGTGGTCGTCGTTGATCGACGGCCCACTCGGCGCAGGTCAGGGCTACAGCCCGGACATCAGCGTATCGCTCGAAGACCGAAGTGTTTACATAGCATTCCATGCTGGAACTGCCGCTCAACGAAACGAACTCTTGAACGAGATAAGCAAACAAGCGGCCAATGAATTTCGTGTCGAACTGCAATTCGAAGAGCTTTGATCTCCCTGCTCAAGACGTTTCACGCGATGGGTACGCGCCGACTCTGACTTGGGATGAATGGGCAGAAGCTAGTTCACCCAACGGCTTGGGGTCTTCCGACTGCTGAGCTTCGCATTGCTAGCGGAGGTGTGCGATGAGCCTTCATGCGTTGATCACTCGTGGCCTGGTCGCCGCGCTGCTGCTGTGCCTAGGCTCGCAGGTCTTTGCCGCGCGCACGACGACCTACCTGCACAACGACGGTCTCGGCTCCGTCGTCGCCGCGACCAACCAGGCAGGCGCCGTGCTGTGGCGCAAGGACTACGCGCCGTTCGGCGAGCAGATCGACTCGACGCCTGACAGTGAGCGCACCGCCTACACGGGCAAGCAGCACGACGACGCCATCGGGCTCACCTACTTCGGTGGCCGGCACTTCGATCCTGAGCTCGGGCGATTCACCAGCGTCGACCCGGTCGCGTTCACCGAACAGAACGCGATGAGCTTCAACCGATACCTGTACGTGAATAACAACCCGTACAAGTATGTGGATCCGGATGGGGAATTTCTGACCTACGTCGCGAAGTTCGTCATCGACGTGGGCATCAACGTCGCGTTGAACTATGTCACGACGGGGGAAGCGAACCTCAAAGGTGCACTGAAAGAATCGGTGATCGGACTCATCAATCCGATTCCGGGAAAAAACGCCGGCAAGCTGCTGATGGCGCTCGGCAAAGCGAGCAAAAGGGCACCTGACCCGAGTGGAGCAGCGAGCTTTGCCGATAAGGCAAGCAAGGGTGGGGTGTTTGGCGGCATGACTCGAAAGGAGGCATACGGAAATCCTTCGAGTTCTGCGGCTGCAAAAAGGGCGCGGGAGAACGCAGAAGGCACCGCGTGCCCCAGCTGCGGAAAAACCATGCGTTCGGGAACGGAATCAGCCCCTGTCGGATCACTTCAACGGGGCAGGCAAGACGATGACGTCCACCGAGCGTCGACAGTATGCTCGTACTGAAGGCGCCATCAACGGCGCTAAGTGCAAAGTCCGCCAGCAGAATGAAGGGCGCGAAATGCAGAAAGAACATCGATGACGATACAAGTTTATGAACGCTATCGTATTGCGTTGGATGGCAGGCTTTCAATTCTGGGGCTGTCAGCCAGTCGAGCGACAGCGTTCGGAGAGAAGGTTCAGAGCTTTGATGGCGACGTCATGGCAGTCCGATACTCGTCCAAGGACAGGTCCTTTCTTCTGTCGAGAGGATGTGCCAAATACCCAGGGGCGAATCGCGGATGGCGTGATGAGTTCTTGGTAGAGGAATCCGCCGGCGAAGAGTTCTCCCTCAGTTTGCTCGAGCTGACTGTCTACTACCATCTAACACGCCGTCCGGTGGAGCCTAGTGATGTTATCGAAATAGGGAGAATCGCGGGAAATGATGCAGGTTACTCACACGTCTACAGCTCGGTACCGTTCTTTCTCCCTGGCAGCGTGAATGCGATCCAGATGGAGGGTGCCAATTTTGCTTTGCAATGGTTGATGCCGATCTTTCCCCGAGAAGCCGCATTTATCGAAGCGAACGGGTCTGACAAGTTCGAGACGAGACTGAGATCATCACAGTATGACTTCTTTGACGCTCGTTTAGATCTCGACTACCTGAACTGAGTTAGTGCGCATGTCGGACGCTGAGGACATTACAAACGGTAACGGCAACAAGTTGGCTTCGGACAATGGCTGATGCGTCAGGATCGAAACAATGGCGAATCGGCGATGTTTTCACGATTCCAACGAAGGACGGACAGCTCGCCATCGGGCAAATCGTTGGCGTGGAGCCCGACCTGCTCTCCAGTGCCACAGTGGCTCTGTTCGACGAGCGGCACGCATCCATCGAAGGGGCTCGAATTCACGCATCGCTGTCACCCGAGAATCTATTCGCTGTGCTCTACGTGACGAAGAACCACCTGGACTCCGGTGACTGGAGAGTTGTCGACCATCGCAAAGTAGAGGTCGACCCGCGCACGAATCCGTTTGAGCACACGCGAAGCAAAGGATTCATTGGTGCGAAGGTGTTTGGTGCGGACATCGTCAACGAGTTCGTGAACGCGTTTTACGGGTTGGTTCCTTGGGATGACTGGAAGGACCCGAATTACCTGGATGCCCTGTTGATCTCGAAGGACGTAAAGCCCGTGGGGCGTTTGATATTCAAGAGCTGACGTTGGGCCAGAGACTGACTGCTTTCGCGATCTTCGCCAAGATCGCTTGCGGCTATCCTGAACATAGAGTCTCGCGTCTCGAGCGGGGGTGTGCGATGAGGTCTCATGAACTGATCACCCGCGGTCTCGTCGCCATGCTGCTGCTGAGCCTCGGCGCTCAAGCATTCGCAGCGCGCACGACGACCTACCTGCACAACGACGGTCTCGGCTCCGTCGTCGCCGCGACCAACCAGGCAGGCGCCGTGCTGTGGCGCAAGGACTACGCGCCGTTCGGCGAGCAGATCGACTCGACGCCTGACAGTGAGCGCACCGCCTACACGGGCAAGCAGCACGACGACGCCATCGGGCTCACCTACTTCGGTGGCCGGCACTTCGATCCTGAGCTCGGGCGATTCACCAGCGTCGACCCGGTCGCGTTCACCGAACAGAACGCGATGAGCTTCAACCGATACCTGTACGTGAACAACAACCCGTACAAGTACGTGGATCCGGATGGAGAGTTCCTCACCTACGTCGCGAAGTTCGTGATCGACGTGGGCATCAACGTCGCGCTGAACTACGTCACGACGGGTGAGGCGAATCTCAAGGGGGCGCTCAAAGAGTCGGTCATCGGGCTCATCAATCCGATCCCAGGGAAGAACGCCGGCAAGTTGCTGATGGCGCTTGGTAAAGCGAGCAAGAAAGCGCCAGATCCCGGCGCGGCAACGGGGATCTTGGCAAACAAAGCGTCAGGAGATGCTTTCGCCCGAAAGGCAATCGCTTCGCTGAAAGAGACACAGTCGGGCGTCGTTCAAGAAGTAACAGTTCGTACAAAAAGCGGCGTGCGGACGCGTCTCGACGCGCTTGGTAGAGATGCCTCGAGCGCTGTCCGATGTAGTGAGTGCAAGGGATCGGCTGCCGCGCGACTAACTACCAATCAAACGAAAGCGTTTCCTGAGATCGAGAAATCTGGCGCAGTTGTCGTTGGCAAAGGAAAGCCGGGCTTTCCGGGAGGTACCGTGATACCTCCAACCAAAGTCGATATCATCAGGCCATAGCGCGAGATACTTATGGCGATCGACCAACCCGATAAAATCGATGCGATTGGACTGGACAATCTCACTTCGAGGGTCGTGCTCACGATTGCCGACCACCTTCCATGGCTAGGTGACGCTGAGGCACATCGAAATCACCTGCGCGATAAGTTGAACACGTATTTGGCATTTACAGAAAGCGGGGAACTCGCCGAGGCATATCCTGACTCGAAAGGAAGATCAGTCACTATCAGCGTGATCGGCAAGTACGACCTTTCGCCAGTTGGGAAGGAGTTCTACGAGAATGCCAGCCAAGCACTCGCTAAATCGGGAATAGGCCTGGAGTTCAAGAAGCTCGGCGCATCTGAGTAGTGTGCACGAACGTTCCGAAACGAGGACGGGGCGCTGAGGTGCTCCGTCGCGCATACGAAGAAGGCTACCTCACCGACATACATTGGTCGTCGAATCTCGAGGGACAGCTCGGAGTCGGTACGAGCATCGAGACCCCCGGACTCAGTGTCGGCACGCACGATCAAGGCGCTGATCACCGACAGTTCGGGCGCGAAGGGGGTGTACGCAATCACCATCCACGTCGTGTCCTCTCTCACGTCGCTCGCTCGGGAAATCGCGCGCGAGTCGCTGGTCGCAAGCCGTGAGCCCGAACCTCGACCCGATTCGCCTCGTCTGCCCGAGCGCGTGGCGCTCGTGGCTGCCCTAACTTCAGAGTCCCGCAACTCGAGCGGAGGTGTGCAATGAGCTTCCATGGAATGTTCACTCGCGGCCTTGTCGCCGCGCTGCTGCTGTGCCTGGGCTCGCAGGTCTTTGCCGCGCGCACGACGACCTACCTGCACAACGACGGTCTCGGCTCCGTCGTCGCCGCGACCAACCAGGCAGGCGCCGTGCTGTGGCGCAAGGACTACGCGCCGTTCGGCGAGCAGATCGACTCGACGCCTGACAGTGAGCGCACCGCCTACACGGGCAAGCAGCACGACGACGCCATCGGGCTCACCTACTTCGGTGGCCGGCACTTCGATCCTGAGCTCGGGCGATTCACCAGCGTCGACCCGGTCGCGTTCACCGAACAGAACGCGATGAGCTTCAACCGATACCTGTACGTGAACAACAACCCGTACAAGTATGTGGATCCGGATGGGGAGTTCCTGACCTACGTCGCGAAGTTCGTGATCGACGTGGGCATCAACGTCGCGTTGAACTACGTCACAACCGGCGAGGCGAACCTCAAAGGTGCACTGAAGGAATCAGTAATCGGACTCATCAATCCGATTCCGGGAAAGAACGCCGGCAAACTCTTGATGGCGCTCGGCAAGGCGAGCAAGAAAGCGCCAAGTCCAAGCGCGGCCGGAAAGAGCGTCATTCCTCCGTACTCGCGAAACAAATACGACAGGCTTACGGAGAAGGAAAGAAACGACGTCTTAAAGAAGGACCCGAACTGCGTGTACTGTAACGACCAGCCTTCCAAGACCGTAGATCACGTGAGATCGCAAAAGGAAGATTGGGTCAGCGGAGGATACAAAGACACGCAGGCAGTGCGTAGCGCGAGAGTCAATGAGCCGAAGAATCTTTCAGGCGCCTGCACGTCCTGCAATCCCAGCAAGGGAAGCCGGAAACTTGGTTCTGAATGGACAGCTCCTAAAGATAGGTAGGCGATGAATCAAGCATCAGCTCTTTATGACCGAAAATACGGCAGCCCTGATCGGACGGCGGAATTCACCTCGCGCAACGGCTGCCGTATCTATGTCTTCAAGTGGAATGCCGACAAGACCAGTGAGGGCGTCACCGTGTATGCCACGGGCGGAGCATCTGACGTATTAGGCGATGAAAGTCGATCTTGCGAGTTCTTTATCGGCTTATCGCCTCCGGTTGACGACATTGCCGATTCACTCGCTGAACTCGCGCTGCACGGAATCGGCAGCGCTACCGTGCCCAGCTTTGGAGACACGACCACGCTTTCCTTTCCCCTATGGTCGGGCACTCCCATGCAGACCTTTCTCTATACCGACGGTTCTGGGCTCATCCCGAGTTATACCGACTCGACTAAGAGAGTCGATTTCATTCAACTGGTACCGCTCTTTGATTCGGAGCTGGAGTTCAAGAAGAAGAATGGAGAGAAAGCGCTTTGGCGCGAATTCGAGTCACGGGCCGTCGCGTACTGGGATTCCGATCGCGCACCGGCGTGGTAGCCCGGGCTGCGTTCCCGAGATCCGAGTCAAGTGTGAATTGCGCGCGAGAATGAAACGGGGCGCCGAAGCGCCCCGAGTTAAAGGTGTCTGTCCCCTTTAGATCCAGTAGACGAAGATGAAGAGGCCGAGCCACACCACGTCGACGAAGTGCCAGTACCAGGCCACCGCCTCGAACGCGAAATGCCGCTCCGGCGTGAAGTGTCCCTTCATCGTGCGCAGCCAGATGCAGAACAACATGATCGCGCCGAGCGTCACGTGGAATCCGTGGAAGCCGGTGAGCATGAAGAACGTCGAGCCGTAGATGCCGGTGCCGAGCTGCAGGCCAAGGTGGCCATACGCCTCGCCGTACTCGTGCGCCTGCAGGTAAACGAACAGGAAGCCGAGAAGGAACGTGAGCGCGAGGAAGATGTTGAGGATGGCGCGGTTGCCGGCGCGCAGCGCGTGGTGCGCGATGGTCACCGTGACGCCGGACATCAACAGGATGATCGTGTTCCACGCCGGCAGGCCGAACGCGGGGATCGTCTCGAACGTCCCGTCTTCGCGGGGGCTCAGACGCGCGGGGCCATTGGTCGGCCACGTGTTCTCGAACGACGGATGCAGCAGCTCGTTGCCGATGACCTTCGTGCCCTCACCGCCGAGCCAGGGCACGGAGAGCTCCCGTGCGTAGAACAGCGCGCCGAAAAACGCGGCGAAGAACATCACTTCCGAGAAGATGAACCACATCATGCCCATGCGGAACGACCGGTCGACGTCCCAGCCGTAGAGGCCCTGCTGGTTCTCGTCGATGACGTTGCCGAACCAGCCGATGAACATGTAGCAGACCAGCGCGAAGCCGGGGAGCATCGCCCACGCCGGCAGCCAGTGGTTGAGCAGCGCGACGGCGCCGAGCAGCAGCGTGAAGAACGCCGCGGAACCGATGATCGGCCACTTGCTCTCGTGGGGAACGTAGTACTTGCCGGTGGAGGCGTGAGCGTCTGCCATGAAAGATCCCTGTAGCTAGTTCAATGAGGCCACGCGCGTGGACTCGTCGTAGAAAGTGTACGAAAGCGTGATGCGGTCGACCGAGCGCGGGATCGCGGGGTCGACGATGAAGCGCACGAGCATGGGCCGCTGCTCGCCCACCGCGAATTTCTGCGGCGTGAAGCAGAAGCAGTCGGTCTTGCGGAAATAGCCTGCGGCGCGGCCCGGCGCGATGTTCGGCACGGCTTGCGCGATGGTGTCCTGGCCCGTGAGGTTGTGCGCGATGAACTCGGTGGCATAGAGCCGCCCCGGGTGCACCTGCATCGACCCCACGAGCGGGCGGAATTCCCAGTTGCCGACGGACGGCAGCTCGGCGAGGAAGTCCACGGTGATCGTGCGCGAGTCGTCGGGGTTCTCCGTTGCCTCGCGTGCCTGCGCGAGCGCGCGTTGATTGCCGAACCCCGTGAGATCGCAGAGGACGTCGTACAGCGGCACGAGCGCGAAGCCGAACGCGAAGCTGCCGAGCGCGAAGCCCAGCAGCTTGAGCATCAGCTTGTTGTTCGCGGCGCGCTGCTCCATGTCAGGCCCTGCTCACCGACATCGCGATGAAGGCGACATAGAAGCCGAGCGCGACGAGCCCCAGGATGATGGCCGAACGCCGCGCCCGCGCGCGGCGTTCGTTGATCTCGTCGGGTGTCATGACCTGGCTCAATGCTGCACACCGCGCGCGACGATCTCGCGAGACGGCGGGTCGGTCCAGCTGTGATACGGCGGCGGCGAGGTCAGCTCCCACTCGAGACCATGCGCGCCTTCCCACGAACGGCTTTCCGATTTCGCTCCGGACTTCACGCACTTCCAGATGAGGTACGGGAACAGAAGCTGCGAGAGGCCGAAGCCGAACGCGCCGACGGAAGACACCATGTTCCAGTCCGTGAACTGCGTGGAGTAGTCGGGGATGCGGCGCGGCATGCCCGCGAGGCCCAGGAAGTGCTGCGGGAAGAACAGCACGTTCACGAAGATCGTCGACAGCCAGAAGTGCCAGTTCGCGAGCTTCATGTCGTACATCTTGCCGGTCCATTTCGGCAGCCAGTAGTACACGCCGGCCATGATGGCGAACACCGCGCCGGGCACGAGCACGTAGTGGAAGTGCGCCACCACGAAGTACGTGTCGTGATACTGGAAGTCGGCGGGAACAATCGCGAGCATGAGGCCCGAGAAGCCGCCGATGGTGAACAGGAACAGGAACGCCAGCGCGAACAGCATCGGCGGTTCGAACGTGAGCGAGCCCTTCCACATCGTCGCGGTCCAGTTGAACACCTTCACGCCCGTGGGGATCGAGATGAGCATCGTCGACAGCGTGAAGAAGAGCTGGCCCGCGAGCGGCATGCCCACGGTGAACATGTGGTGCGCCCACACGATGAACGACAGGAACGCAATGGCGGCCGTCGCGTAGACCATCGCGTCATAACCGAACAGCGGCTTGCGCGAGAACGTCGGCACGATCTCCGAGATGATGCCGAAGGCCGGCAAGATGAGGATGTACACCTCGGGGTGTCCGAAGAACCAGAAGATGTGCTGGAACATCACCGGGTCGCCGCCGCCGGATGCCGAGAAGAAGCTGGTGGCGAAGAAGTGGTCGGTGAGCAGCATCGTCACGGCGCCCGCGAGCACCGGCATCGTCGCGATCAGAAGATAGGCCGTGATCAGCCAGCTCCAGCAGAAGAGCGGCATGTTCAGCAGGCCCACGCCCGGCGCGCGCATGTTCATGATCGTGACGACCACGTTGATGGAGCCGAGGATCGAGCTCGCGCCCATCAGGTGGATGGCGAAGATCGCCATCGGGAAGCCGTCGCCCGCCTGCAGCGAGAGCGGCGGATAGAGCGTCCAGCCGCCGGCCGGCGCGCCGCCCGGCACGAACAGCGTGGCGAGCAGCAGCGTGAATGCGAACGGCAGGATCCAGAACGAGAAGTTGTTGAGGCGGGGGAGCGCCATGTCGGGCGCGCCCACCTGCATCGGGATCATCCAGTTCGCGAGACCCGTCCAGGCCGGCATGACCGCGCCGAAGATCATGACCAGCGCGTGCATGGTCGTCATCGAGTTGAAGAACTGCGGATCGACGAGCTGCAGGCCGGGCTGGAAGAGCTCCGCGCGGATGACGAGGGCCATGAGGCCGCCGACGAAGAACATCACGCAGGCGAAGATCAGGTACATCGTGCCGATGTCCTTGTGGTTCGTCGCGTAGACCCAGCGGCGCCAGCCGTGCGCCGGGCCGTGATGGTCGTGGTCGTGGTGTCCGTCAGCTGTGTGTTCGTGTGCCATGTCTAACTTCTCGTCTGCAACTTACTTGGCGACCGCGGCCGGGGCGGCCGAGGCAATGGTGGCGGGCTCGACCGGCGCGGTCGGGGACGGCGATCCGGCGAGCTTCTGCTCGGCCTGCTTCGCACGCAGCCACGCGTCGAACTCGGCGGGGGATTTCACCTCCACGACGATCGGCATGAAGCCGTGGTCGCGGCCGCAGAGCTCGGCGCACTGGCCGCGGTACGTGCCGACCTTGTCCGCATCGACCTGCACCCAGATCTCGTTCACGAAGCCCGGGATCGCGTCCTTCTTCATGCCAAAGGCCGGCACCCACCACGCGTGGATGACGTCCTGCGCGGTGAGCAGCAAGCGGATCTTCGTACCGGCCGGGATGACGAGCGCGTTGTCGACGTCCAGCAGGTAGTTGGGAACGCTTTCGGGATCCACGCCCGAACCGAGCTGACGCGCGGCGTCGCTGTCACGCTTGAGCGTGGAGAAGAAGCTCACCTTCTCGCCCAGGTACTCGTACTCCCATTTCCACTGGTAGCCGGTCACCTTGATGTTGAGGTCGACCCGGCCCATGTCCTCGATCTCGATGAGCGTCTTCGCCGTCGGCACGGCCATCGCGACCAGGATCATGATCGGGATGACGGTCCAGACGATCTCGACCTTCGTGCTGTGCACGAGCGTCTTGTCTGCCTGAGCGCCCTGCGATTTCCGGAACTTCACGATCGAATAGATCATGACGCCGAAGACGACCACCGCCAGGAAAATGCACCAGTAGAAGATGGTCATGTGCAGACCGTAGATCTTCTTGCTGAGGATGGTGACACCCTCATGCATGTTGAGTCCGCCCCAATCGGCGTGCGCGACCGACGCGAACAGGGCGAGCAGCGGGATGGCGGCGACGCCCAGGGCACGGCGCGCGGTGGCGTTCTTCATGTGAAAGCTCATCGATGACCTCAAGAAAACTGTTCCGGTGAACCGGCCGGCGGCAGCGCCGGAGACTGGTTCATGTCGCCAACCAGGCGCCGCAATTCGGCGGCCAGGGTGTGGCGCTCCTCCTCTGTCAGAAACTTTCCCACCTCGTGGGCACGGCCGTGCGATTCGAACACGAGCTGGGTGCGATGGAGGGGCGATTTCGGGTGGCGGATTTTAACCCGCGCCCAGTGGCGCGGGAACACGACGCGCTGCGGGGTGCCGCGCGCGTACTCGATGATGATTTCGCTGTCCGAGATGTCGATGGTTTCGCGCTCGAAGCGGCGCTGCATGCTGGAACGCAGGGCCCAGCCCAGCAGCAGCATCTCGGCGCCGGCAAACGGCAGGACCGGCCAGTAGCCCAGCGCCGTGGCGGCCCCGGCGACGCCGAAAGTGGCGGTGCAGACGCTCACGAAGAACAGCACCGCGCCGCGAGGGGTCAGCGAGCAATGCGGAGCGATTTCGAGGTGGCGGGCAGCGGCTGGCACGCGCGCGACTATACCAGCGAATTTGCGGGATGACTCAATGACTTAGGAGGTTTCCTGCACCTGCCACAGCCCAGGCCGAATCCGTCGGGTCGACCGGGACCACGGCGAGTGGATCGGCCCCGAAACGCGTCGTCAAAGTCTGGATGTTTTCGCGCAGGAGGGGCATCTCGCGGTCGAGCTTGTTCGCGATCCAGCCCGTGAAGGGCAGCCCGCGCGCGCGAATGGCCTCGCGCGTGAGCAGGGCGTGGTTCAGACAGCCGAGACGCAGGCCGACGACGAGCACCACCGGCAGCTCCAGGCTCGCCGCGATATCCGCCATCGTGCCGGTGGCCGAGATCGGCGCCTCCCATCCTCCCGCGCCCTCGACGATCAGGACATCGGCGGCCGCGGCCAGGCGATCACGCGCCGCGAGGATGCGCGGGATGCCGATGGTGACGCCATCCATGCGCGCGGCGAGGTGCGGCGATGCCGGCATCGCGAGCAACCACGGGTTCACGTGCTCGTAGGGCGCCTGCACGTTGCTCGCGGCTAACAACTCGAGCGCGTCGTCGTTGCGGAAGCCTGCGGGCGTGCGGCTTCCACCCGCTGCGACGGGCTTCATGACTGCGCAACGCAGACCGCGTGCGACGAATGCGCGCGTGAGCGCGGCGGCGACGAGGGTCTTGCCGACCCCGGTGTCGGTGCCGGTGATGAAGAAGCCGCGAGGGACAGACTTCAAGTCTGCCCCCTTCTCTTGATTGCGGACGGCGAGATGAGTGTTTCGCCCGGCAAATCCCGTTGTTTTTCGCTCCCCCAGCCCACCGCGCTGATCACTTCGTAGGTTGCCGGCAGCATGCCGTTGCGCCGCAGCGCCTCGTACTCGCGCGTCATGGCCTCCAGGCGCCGGCGGCCGGTGAGGCCGCGCGCCCGATCCCGCGTGACGTTGTGCGCGCCGATCGCCTTGAGTTCTCGCATCAACGACAGTGCATCGTCGTACTCCACGACAATGCGGTCGACGTCGAGCACCGGCTCGGCGAGCCCGGCCTGCAGCAGCGCGCTGCCGAGCGAGTGAGGATCGGCGAAGCGGTTCACGTGATCGTCCCGGCCGTCGGCGGCGGCCCAGGCGTCGCGCAGCTCGGCGAGCGTCCCGGGCCCGAAGGTGCTGAAGATCAGCAGGCCGCCGGGGCGGAGCACGCGCGCCACCTCCGCGAACGCCGCGTCGAGGTCGTCGCACCACTGGAACATGAGCGAGCTGAAGACGACGTCGAAACTGGCGTTGCCGAAGGGCAATGCATACGCATCGGCGCGCACACGCTCGAAACGCCGCCGCCAGCGCGATTGCTGGCGCGCCTGCTCGAGCATGCCCGCGGCGATGTCCGCGGGCACCACGGCCGCCTGCGGAAAGCGCCGCTTGAGCGCGCCTGTGGCGTGACCCGTGCCGGCGCCGAGGTCGAGCACGGCCGCGGGCTTCACATCCAGTTCGTCGAAGCGGGCGAGCAGCGTGTCGCGCACGCGTGTTTGCAGCGCGGCCGCCGCGTCGTAGCTGGCGCTGGCGCGATCGAAAGATCGCGCGACCGCGTGGCGATCCAGCGCGAACGTGCCGCGCGGGTCATCCACGCAGTTCACCGAGCGCTTCGATGAGCGTATCCACCTGGGATTCCTCGTGCGCGGCGGACAGGGTGATGCGCAGGCGCGCCGTTCCGTCCGGCACCGTCGGCGGCCGGATCGCCGCGACGAGCAGTCCGCGCGCTTCGAGCTCGCGGCTCGCCCGCAGCGCCTGCGCCGAATCTCCGACGATGACGGGGACGATCGCCGAGACGCACTCGCCCGGCAGTCGCAGCGCGCGATGCACCTTGCGCGCGAGCGTCAACGCCTTCTCCCGCCGCCAGCTTTCGGCCTCGCTCACGCGCAGCGCCGCCCGCGTGGCGGCGGCCACCGCCGGCGGCAACGCCGTCGTGTAGATGTAGGTTCGCGAGGTCTGGATCAGGAGCTCGATGAGATCGGCGCTGCCCGCGACGAATGCGCCGAAGGTTCCGAAGCCCTTGCCGAACGTGCCAACGAGGACCGGCACGTCGTCCTGATCGAGGCCGAAGTGTTCGCAACTGCCGCGACCGCGCGCACCCACGACGCCGAGCGCGTGCGCGTCGTCGACGACGAGCCAGGCGTTCGCATCCCGTGCCGCGCGCGCGAGCCCGGGCAGTGGCGCGAGGTCGCCATCCATGCTGAACACACCGTCCGTGATGACGAGCTTCGTGGCGCCGTCCGCGCCGGCCAGGCGCTCCGCGGCATGGGCCACATCGCCGTGCGCGAACCGCAGTGAGTCCGCGCGCGCGAGCCGGCAGCCGTCGATCAGTGATGCGTGATTGAGCTTGTCCGAGACGAGGACGCTCTTTTGGTCCACCAGCGCGCCAATCACGCCCAGGTTGGCCATGTAGCCGGTCGAGTACACCAACGCCCGCTCGCGCCCCGTGAACGCCGCCAGCTCGGCTTCGAGCGCCTCGTGCTCGATGCCGTGGCCCGTGACCAGATGCGACGCGCCGCTGCCCACGCCGTATTTCTCCGCGGCCGCGACGAACGCACGCACCACCTCGGGATGGGTCGAAAGACCGAGGTAATCGTTGCTGCAGAAGTTGACGAGGTCCGCGCGCGGCATGACCCGCCGCGTGCGTTTGAGGTCGCGCTGCTCGAGGTCGGCGAGCGCCGCCTTCAGCGCTGCCGGGTCGCGCTGCATGCGGCCATCGGTCGCGCCGGTGCGCGCCCGTGCGGCTCGGACGGTTCGCTCGCTCGCGCGGCGGCGACCGCCGGCGGCACGAGGGGCTGGATGCCGAGACGCGAGAGCAGCGCGCGATCGCGTTCGACGTCCGGGTTTCCGGTCGTGAGCAGCTTCTCGCCGTAGAAGATCGAATTCGCACCCGCGAGGAAGCACAGCGATTGAAGCTCGTCGCTCATGGATTCGCGCCCCGCCGAGAGTCGCACCGACGCTTTCGGCATGACGATGCGCGCGACGGCAATCGTGCGCACGAAGTCGAACGGATCGACTTCCTTCTCGCCGGCGAGCGGCGTGCCGGGCACGCGCACGAGCTGGTTGATCGGCACGCTCTCGGGATGCTCGGGAAGATTGGCGAGCGTCGCGAGCATCGAGGCGCGATCGGTCTGCGTCTCGCCCATGCCGACGATGCCGCCGCAGCAGACGTTGAGCCCGGCGTCGCGCACCGCGGCGAGCGTGTCGAGGCGATCCTGGTAGGTGCGCGTCGTGATGATCTCGCCGTAGAACTCGGGCGAGGTGTCGACGTTGTGATTGTAGAAGTCGAGGCCGGCGTCCTTGAGCTCACGCGCCTGATCCGGGGTGAGCATGCCCAGCGTGGCGCACGTCTCCATGCCGAGCGCACGCACCTCGCGGATCATCGCGGCGACGGCTTCGACGTCGCGCTTCTTCGGGCTGCGCCACGCGGCGCCCATGCAGAAGCGCGTGGCGCCGGCGTCTTTCGCCGCGCGCGCGCGCGTGCGGACTTCGTCGAGCGGCACGAGCGTCTCGCGCTCGAGTCCGGTGTCGTAGCGGACGCTTTGCGGGCAGTACGCGCAGTCCTCGGGGCAGGCGCCGGTCTTGATCGACAGCAGCGTGCTCATCTGGACGGCGTTGTGCGGCTGGTTCGCGCGGTGCACCGACTGCGCCTGGAACATCAGATCGGAGAACGGCTGGGCGAACAGCGCCTCGATCTCGGCGACGGTCCAGTCGTGTCGCACCTGGTTGAGCTTATCCATTCGACCTGCCTTAACTGTTGATTCAGATGAGTTTTTCGGCTGTTCGCGGCGCTCTCGCGCGGCGAAACTGGGGCCATGTTCGGGAGCGAAGGGGTCATTGTCAACCGACTGCGCCGTCTCAGGTTGACGGTTCCGCAGGCGCTGTCGCGGGTGCTCGCCGCCACGGTGTTTCCACCGCGCTGCTGTCTGTGCGGCTTCGAGGGCGCGAGCCTCGATCTCGACTTGTGCAGCTTCTGCTTCGCGGATCTGCCGTGGTCGCCAGACGCGGATCGCGCGGGCGCGTTGCGTTTCGAGCCGCCGGTGGACGAGCTCATCCGCGAACTCAAATACCACGGGGTCTTCGCCCACGCGCGCGTGCTCGGAGTGCTGCTGGCGGAGTCGGTGCGCGAGCGCGGTGAGGCGTTGCCACGCCTGCTCGTGCCGGTGCCGCTGCATTCGGCGCGGCAGCGCGAGCGCGGTTTCAACCAGGCTTTCGCGATCGCGCGCTACGCGGGTCGGATCCTGGGCGTGCCGTTCGCTCGCGAGGCAGTCCGCAGGGTGCGCGATACGCCATCGCAAACCGAGCTCGACGTCTACGCGCGCCGCCGGAACATCAGCGGTGCGTTCGCCGTGGCTGGCCGGCGCGCGCAAGCGAGGTTGCAGGCGGCCGGGCACGTCGCCATCGTCGACGACGTCATCACCACCGGGAGCACGGTGGAAGAACTGCGGAGGGTGCTGCTCGGCGCGGGCGCCCGGCGAGTGGATGTCTGGGCCGTCGCGCGCGCGTGAGGCCGAAGACGCGTCAGGCCAGGCCGGCCTTCTTCAACGCCTCGAGCGGCGGACCGTCGAACTTCGACAGCGACACGTTGCCCGTGTATCCGATGTCCTTCATGCCGACGGGTGTGGTGTAGAACCCGCCTGCCGTGAGGTCACGGAACTTCGAAAAGAACTTCGCCGCGGTCGCGAATTCGGGCCGCGCATTCGCCGGCGAGCAGATGTCGTCCGCAATCTTCGCGCGCTGGGCTGCGGAGATGTCCGCGAATTTCTTCTTGAAGCGCTTCTGCGATTCCGCGTCGATCCACTCGAGGCCGGGCAGCACGATCGTGCGGTCCGCGCGCTGGTTCGGATACGGCGCGCTGATCCACTCGTCGATGAACTCCACGACGCCGACGGCGGAAGCCGCGGGCGACGCGTCATCGGCCGGGATGATGAGGTCGCAGAGCGCGGCGACCGTACGGCGTGCCGGCTCGCTCAGCGTGAGGGGCCACGGTCCGCCCGGCTTCCACACCTTCACGAGATCCGGATCCGTGCCATAACCCGCCTGGCCAGCGGCGACTTCGCGCGCCAGCGGATCGCCAGTGGCACCGTAAGACAGGCCTTGCAACTGCGGCACCGAGGCCGCTGCCGCGAACATCCACTTGATCGTCGTGCGGCGGTCCATCACAGCTCCTTTCTCTTCAGCTGGCGCAGCATCTCGTCCGACGCGCGCCAGGCAAGCGCCATGATCGTGAGCGTCGGGTTCTTGTCCGCGTTCGAGCAGAGCGTCGCGCCGTCGGTGATGAAGAGATTCTTCATGTCCCAGCACTGGCCGAAACTGTTCGTTACGGATTTCTTCGGGTCGTTGCCCATCATCGCGCCGCCGACCTCGTGAATGATCACGCCGCCCTGCTTGATCGCTTTCTCGCCCGACTGCGGTTTGCGCGAGTAGCGGCCGCCCATCGCGTCGAGGATCTCGGCGAACGTCTTCTCCATGTGCGCGGCCTGGCCGATTTCGTGCGCGGACCACTTCCAGTGGAAGCGCAGCACGGGAATGCCGAACCTGTCCTTCACGGTCGGATCGAGCTCGGCGTAGCAGTCGTCGTTGGGGATCATTTCGCCGCGGCCAGCCATGTAGAAGAACGAGCCGTAGTAACGGCGCGCGTCTTCCTTGAACTTCCTGCCGTAGTTGCCGCCGTTGAGCCATTCCATGCCAGCGGCCGTGCCCATGCCAGGCATCTTGCGGCCGCCGCCGAACTCGATGTGATAGCCGCGCGCGAATCCCAGCTTGCCGGCGAGCTGCTCCTGGTAGAGCCACCAGGGCGTGTAGAGGTGCAGGCCGTCGACGCCGTCCTCGTCTTGCAGCGGCATGTTCTCGAGCAGCGGCACCTGGCCACCCAGGCTCGCACCGACGGTGTCCATGATGTACTTGCCGACCTTGCCGCTCGAGTTGGCGACCTCGGAGTTCAGCAGGATGCGCACGGTCTCGAGCGCGCTCGCCGCGAGCACGACCACGCGCGCCTTTGCGCGATGTTCGTTGCCGGTCTTGCGGTCGATGTAGACGACGCCTTCGGCCTTGCCGTCGTTGCGGCGGATCACCGAGCGCACCATTGCATCGGTGACGATGTCGAGGTTGCCCGTGTCCATTGCCGGCGGCAGATGGACGGTGGTCGACTGGTAATTGGCGCGAATCGAACAGCCGCGGCCACACGGCGTGGCGAAGATGCACGCCGAACGCTTCTGCATGTCCGCCGCGAGGATGGCCTGGGCCTTCGCGTTGCCCGGGTGCAGCAGTTTCGGCAGCCGCGCGTGGTCGAGCCGCGTCGTGAGCACGGCGCGATGGCCGGCGATGGCGGGAACGCCGAGCTTCGCGGCGTGCTTCTTGAAGAGGAGGTCCGATACGAGCGGCGCGGGCGGTGGCAGCAGCACGCCCTTCGGTGAGCGCGGCGTGTTCTCGAGATCCTCGTCGCCGCCGTAGACGCCGATGAGCATCTCGACCTTGTCGTAGTAGGGCGCGAGATCCGCGTAGTCCATCGGCCAGTCGAAGCCGAGTCCGTCGCGCGTCTTCGGCTTGAAGTCGTAGCTGCCGTTGCGCAGCGAGATGCGGCCCCAGTGGTTAGTGCGGCCGCCCAGCATGCGTGCGCGCCACCACTGGAATTGCCGGGCGGGGTCGCTCGAGGCGCTGGTGTACGGCTCGCCCGGGACCTGCCAGCCGCCATCGATGGTCGCGTCCCAGAAGCCGAACGGCTTTTCCGGCGTGCCCGTGCCGCGCAGCGGCGCCTCGCCGGAGGTCTGCATCATCGGCGTCTCGATGGCCGGGTCGTATTTGCGGCCCGCTTCGAGCATGAGCACCTTCGCGCCGTCCATCGTGAGGGTATAGGCGGTCTGGCCGCCGCCCGCCCCCGAGCCGACGACGATTACGTCATATGCGTTCTTGTCCGCGGTGTTCGCGTCGATGAATGCCATGATCTCCCCTGCGCGACGAAGTGCCCAAGAATACGCGATGACGGGCGCGGTGCCGCCCGCGCTCATAGCCCCAAGCTATATGACCGTCCGGTACCCTCCCGGCTCGGCTCGACAACCATACAACGACCCGTGAGCGCAGGATTTTCACGTCGCACCATTCTGAAAAGCGCCATGGCTTCCGTCGTGCCGTTCGTGCTCCCGGGCTGCTCGGGCGGCGCGAACGACGGCGGGCCCGAGCCGCTCGTGGTCGGCGGCCTGCCGGTGACCTGCAATCTGACTCTCCCCGTCGCGTGCGTCGGCAAGGACAGCGCGATCAAGGCAGGCCACGCGACGAACGATTTCCGTTTCGAGTACAGCAAATACTCGGGCTGGCCCGAGATCAAGGAATCGCTGATGGCGGGACGCATCCAGGCCGGCTACATGCTCGCGCCGCTGGTGATGGACCTCGCCGACAAGAAGATCCCCGTGAAAATCGTGTCGCTCGGCCATCGATCGGGCGCCGTCATCATGGTGCGCCAGGATTCCTCGTACCAGAAGTTCTCGGATTTGCGTGGTAAACGCATCGCGATCCCGAGCCGCTTCGCCGTCGACTTCCTGTTCCTGCGCAAGATGCTCACGCGCGAGAACATGACGCCGAAGGACATCGAGATCGTCGAGATGCCGCCGCCCGACATGCCGGCCGCGCTGTACGCGAACGCGGTCGATGCGTACTGCACGGGCGAGCCCTTCGGCGCCGCCGCGCAGAGTGCGGGCTACGCGCGCGTGTTGCGCATGACGCGCGACGAGTGGCGCAACTACATCTGCTGCTGTCTCACGGTGCGCGAAGAACTCATCCAGTCGAAGCCCGAAATGGTGCAGGACCTCGTGAACCAGGTGCTCGGCGCCGGCCAGTGGCTCGACCAGAAGCAGGCCAACCGCGACACGGCGGTGCAGATCGCGGCCGGCAAGAGGTTTTTCAACCAGGATCCCAGGATCTTGAGGTTCGTCATGGAGAACCCGACGGACCGCGTGACGTACGGCGACCTGCGCATGATCCGCGACGAATTCGAAGAGCTCATGCAGCTTTCGATCGAGGCCGGCACGATCAAGCACCCGATCGCGTACGAGAGGTACATGGAAGAGAGGTTCACGAAGGCGGCCGTCGGCGCGAGCATTCCCCTGTGAAGCGCATGCTCACGGTCATGTTGTTGGCCGCCTTCGCGGGCGCGGCGGAGCCGCCGAAGCTGGCCGCGCCGCCTGGCGACCTCTTCAAGGCGGGGACGCTGAGCCCGGTGATGCCGGCGCCCGCGCTGGAGCTGCAGGGCACCGACGGCAAACCGATCGACCTCGCGCGCTACGAGGGCAAGGTCGTGCTCGTGGCCTTCGGCTTCAGCAACTGCGGCGAGGTGTGCCCGATCACACTTGCGACGCTGGCGGGTGCGCGGAAGAAACTGGCGCCCGCGGAAGCCGCGGACGTCCAGGTGTTGTACGTCACGGTCGATCCCGAGCGCGACACCGAAGCGCAGATGAAGCGATACCTCGCGACGTTCGATCCCACTTTCATCGGGGGTGTAGGCACTCGCGCGCAGATCGACGCGGCGCAGAAGAACTGGGGCATCTCGTCGACGAAGAACGTGAACGCCGACGGGAGCCATACGATCGGCCACTCGTCATCGATCTACCTGATCGATCGGCAGGGCGGCCTGCGTGCGGTCATGCCCTATGGACACCCCAGCGACGATTTCGTGCACGATCTCAAGATCCTGCTGCGTGGTCGATGAAGCCGGCATGGCTATGGTCGTTGCCCGTCCTGGCAGCTGCCGGCTGGGCGTCGTTCGCGCCGATCCAAAGGGCTTCTCGCGAACACGTGTTCGAGATCCCCAAGGGCACGTATGCGCGACGCATGGCGGGCGACAAGGTGGAAATCCTCCCGTCGAAGATCACGCTGACGCTCGGCCTCGACGACGTGCTGCTGCTGCGCAACCTCGATGACGTGCCGCAGGTCTTCGGTCCGACGATCATGATGCCCGGGCAGAGTTTCCGGCTGCCATTCGATCGGGTCTCGGAGAACCAGTTTACCTGCACGGCGCACGCGAGCGGACAGATGACGGTGCTCGTGGAGGCCGAACCGGTCTGGCCGTGGCAGAAGCTCCGCTGGCGTTTGCGCCAGTGGCTGGAGAAATAGCGCGAATGAATCGACTCGCCAGAGCGCTGTCTTCAATCGGCGTGATTGCGGGGGTCGTCGCGCTCTGGTGGGCGATCGTCGTCTGGACGCAGAGCGCGATATTTCCCACGCCGTGGCAGGTGGTCACCGGCACGCTCGAACTCGCGGAAGACGGCACGCTGTGGGAGCACATCGGCGCGTCGCTCATGCGCGTCGGCATCGGCTTCGGCATCGCCGTGCTGTTGGCGATTCCGCTCGGCCTGTGGATGGGCCGCGTGCGCGGCGCGTTCGTCACGCTGAACCCGATCTTCCAGATCCTGCGGCCGATTTCCCCGATCGCCTGGATTCCCATCGCGATCCTGTGGTTCGGCGTAGGCAATGCGTCGCCTATCTACCTGATCTTCATCGCGTCCGTCTTCCCGATGATCGTGCAGACGACCGCGGGAGTGCACACCATCGAGAAGCGCTACCTGCGCGCCGCGGAGAACTTCGGCGTGCCGCGCGACAAGCTGTTCCGCAAGGTGATATTCCCTGCGGCGCTGCCCGACATCATCGTCGGCATGCGCATCGGGCTCGGCGTCGCGTGGCTGGTGGTCGTGGCGGCGGAGATGATCGCGCTGCGCTCGGGCCTCGGCTACATGATCATCGACTCGCGCAACGCGGGAAATCGCTACGACCTCGTGATCGCCGGGATGATCATCATCGGCCTGATCGGTCTCGGGCTCGACGGGATCATGCGTTTGCTCGAGAGCATGAAGAACGTGCGGTGGCGCTATGTCCACTGACGCGCCAGAAGTCGCGATGTCGATTGCCTCGCCGATGACCGCGAAAATCAGGATCGACAAGGTCGTGAAGGGTTTCCCGACGCAGAAAGGCCGGCTCGACGTCATTTCCGGACTGGACTTCGAAGTGCGCGACGGCGAATTCGTCGCGATCGTCGGCCCCTCGGGCTGCGGCAAGACCACGCTCATGAACATCATCGCGGGTTTCCTCGCGCCGGATGCGGGCAACGTGCTGGTCGACGGCAAGCCGCGCCTCGAGCCGGATCGCAATGGCGTGCTCATCACGCAGCAAGGCTCCGTCTTCCCGTGGCTCACGGTGAAGCAGAACCTGCTGTTCGGTCTGCCCGATGAAATGCCGAACCGCGAGGCGCTCGCGGACGAGTACGCGGATCTCGTCGGACTCGAGGGCTTCGAGAACAACTATCCACACGAACTGTCGGGCGGCATGCTCAAGCGCGCCGAGATCGCGCGCGCGCTGGTCGTCAAACCGCAGATTCTCTACATGGACGAGCCGTTCTCGGCGCTCGACGCGTTGATGAGCCTGCGCATGCAGAACGAGCTGCTGCGCATCCTCGCGAAGGAGAAGCACACCGTCATGCTGATCACGCACGACGTGGAGGAAGCGATCCACCTGGCGGACCGCATTCTCGTGCTGAGCCCGCGGCCCGCGCGGATCCAGGCGTCTTTCGACGTGTCGCTGCCGCACCCGCGCCGGGTCTCCAGCCCGGAGGCACAGGCGTTGCGAGTGAGCATCCTGCGTGAGCTCGGCGTGGAGCTCGCCGTCTGAGGACGCGGGCTCGAATGCGGCGCCGACGTGCTAGCGTACCGGCATGTCCGGCATCAATCTCACGCAGTCCCTCGTGCAGAAGCTCGGCTCGTCCATCGTGCGGGGTGAGCTGCCGGCGGGAAAATCGCTGCCCATCGAAGCGGAGCTCGGCAAGCAGTTCGGCGCGAGCCGGACCGTCATGCGCGAGGCCGTGAAGATCCTCTCGACGAAGGGGTTGATCGGGCAGCGGCCGCGCGTGGGCACATACGTGCACCCCGAGGACAAATGGGACCTGCTGGATGCCGAGGTGCTCACCTGGATCCTCGACCGGCACTTCTCGCACAGCCTCGTGCGCGAGTTTCTCGAGGTGCGCATCGGCATCGAGCCCGCGGCCGCGGCGCTCGCCGCCACGAACGCGACGCCCGCCGACAAGGAACTCCTGCGTCAGCGGCTCGAGAACATGCACGGCGCGATGAGCGGGCATTTCGATCCGGTCGCCGCCGATATCGCGTTCCACGCCACGATCCTCGAGATCAGCCACAACCGCTTCTACCACCAGCTGACGCCCATCGTCGAAACGGCGCTGCGCTTCTCCATCCGCCTGACCAACCAGGCGAAAGGCGCATTGGCCGACTACGACGCCCACGAAAAGGTCTACCGCGCCATCAAGAGCGGGAACGCCGCCGCCGCCGCTGAGGCCTGTCGCGACCTCATCAAGGAAGCTCTGATGCTCGTGATGCGCAGTGACGAGGGGCGCGAATGACGACGACCTTTCGCGTCATCCGTTGACGGATCGGGACGTCGGCGTGTATTTATACTATAAATAGGACAGGCCAGCGCCCGCGGGGGAATCCATGAGTTTGAAGGTAGGCCTGCTCGGCGTGGGCAAGATCGCGCGCGATCAGCACATCCCGGCGCTGCGCGCCAATCGCAAGTTCGAGCTCGTCGCCTGCGCGAGCCGCAACGCCACGGTCGACGGCGTGGCCAACTACCCGGATCTCGTCGCGATGCTCGCGGGTTCGCCGCAGGTCGATTGCATCTCGATCTGTACCCCTCCCACGGCGCATTTCGACGCGGCGATGCTCGCCCTCAAGTCCGGCAAGCACGTGATGCTCGAAAAGCCGCCGACGTCGACCACGCGCCAGATCTCCCTGCTCGCGGACGAAGCAGTGCGCCGCAAGCGCACGTTGTTCCAGACCTGGCACTCCCGGTTCGCGGCGAGCGTCGACGCGGCGCGCGACTGGTTGAGCGGGCGCAAGCTCGTCGCGGGTCGGATCGTCTGGAAGGAAGACGTGCATCACTGGCATCCGGGCCAGCAGTGGATCTTCGACGCGGGCGGCTTCGGCGTGTTCGATCCCGGCATCAATGCGTTGTCGGTGCTCACCGAGGTCCTGACGCACGACGTCTGCGTCCAGGGCGCGTTGCTGGAATTCCCCGAGAACCAGCAGGCGCCGATCGCGGCGCGCGTGGATCTGCGCACGGCCGACGGCATCGCCATCGAGGCCGAGTTCGACTTCCGGCAAAAGGGCGAGCAGAGCTGGGACATCGAGCTCGCGACGACGACCGGTACGCTCGGACTATCGAATGGCGGCGCAACGCTCGCCATCGACGGCCGGACGCTCGCGAGCGACGCCGGACTCGCAGGCGAATACCCGCGGTTGTACGAGAAGTTTGCCGCGCTGTGCGCCACCGGCAAGTCGGAGGTGGACTGGCGCCCCTTCCAGCTCGTCGCGGATGCTTTCCTCATCGGCGAGCGGCGCATCGTCGCTCCGCATCACGTGTGAACGTGGAACTACCGGCGGCATTCATCGCGGGCGACTGGGGCACGAGCAACCTCCGGCTGGCGCTGTGCGACGAGGACGGGAAGGTTCTCGAGTTGCGCCAGGGCCCCGGAGCGGCGGAATCCCGCGGCAAGTTCGCCGAGGCGGTGGACGGCCTCAGCGCCGACTGGAGAGAGAAACATGGCCAGCTGCCGGTCTACCTGTGCGGGATGGTGGGCTCGGCCTTCGGCTGGATCGAGGCGCCCTACCTTGCGTGTCCCGCGGACGTCCACGAACTGACGGACGGCCTGGTGTCGCCGCGGGAGAACGTGCACATCGTCCCGGGCATGAAATGCACCAACCCGCTCGGCGCGCCCGACATGATGCGCGGCGAGGAAACCCAGCTCCTCGGTGCCGTGGTCGGCGGGATCGGTTCCGGCCGGATCCTGGCGTGCATGCCCGGCACGCACACCAAATGGGTATCGCTGCACGGCAGCGTCGTCCAGGAAATCCTCACGGTGCCGACCGGCGAATTCTTCGCGCTGCTGTGCGAGCACAGCGTGCTCGTCCGCGACAAGACCACGCCCATCGAACATCGCGCCGTGGATTTCGAACGCGGTCTCGCAGAGGCGACGCGGCATCCGGAGATTCCCGTGCTCCACAAGATCTTCCAGGCGCGCAGCCTGCGGCTGGACCGGCAGTTGTCGCCGGAGGGTGCGGCATCGTGGATGTCGGGGCTGCTGATCGGCGCGGACGTCGCCGGGGCGCTGCAACTTTTCGATGACCGACCGACGGTCCACGTCATCGGCACGCCGCAGCTGGTGAAGTCCTATTCGGCCGCGCTAGTGCTCGCCGGTTGCACGGCGCAAGCGATCGATGGCGAGACGACGGCTTTCGCGGGCCTCAGGTACCTGCATCGCGTACGGACAGGGAAAGACTCATGACACTCGAACTCGTCGCCATCCTCCGCGGCCTCACGCCGGAACGCGCGCCGGAAGTCGGCGCCACGCTCGTCGGCGCGGGGTTCCGCACGATCGAGGTGCCGCTGAACTCTCCCCGGCCGTTCGACACGATCGCCCTGCTCGCGCAGGCGCATGCCGATTGCCTCGTCGGCGCGGGTACCGTGCTGACCGTCTCCGAGGTAGATAGGGTGCATGCGGCCGGCGGCCGGCTCGTCGTCTCGCCGAACTGCGATGCGGCGGTGATCCGCCGCGGGCTCGAGAAAGGGATGCGCGTGTTGCCCGGCGTCGCCACGGCCACGGAGGCATTCGCGGCGATCGCCGCGGGTACCCGCGAGCTCAAGCTCTTCCCGGCGTCATCCTACGGCTCGGGACACCTGCGTGCGCTGAAGTCGGTGCTGCCGAAGGACGTGAAGGTTTATCCGGTCGGCGGCATTGGCTCGCAGGACATCGCCGAATGGCTTGCGGCCGGCGCCGACGGCTTCGGATTCGGCGGCGAATTGTTCAAACCCGCGTATACACTCGCGCAGATCGAAAGTCGGGCGCGGGAATTACAACTGACGGCGAGCAGCGCCGCACAACCGTAGGGGGTCTACGTGAATCTGGCTACAGTGGATATCGCGATCCTGGTGATCTATGCGATCGGCATCTTCCTGCTCGCGCAATGGGTGTCGCGCGAGAAAGGGACCCACGAGAAGAACGCACAGGACTACTTCCTCGCCTCGCGCGCGCTGCCGTGGTGGGCGATCGGCACATCACTGATCGCCGCCAACATCTCCGCGGAACAGATCGTCGGCATGTCGGGCTCAGGCTACGTGATGGGCATGGCCATCGCGTCGTACGAATGGATGGCGGCACTCACGCTCATCGTCGTCGGCAAGTGGATCCTGCCGGTGTTCCTCAAGAACGGCATCTACACGATGCCGGAGTTCCTCGAGAAGCGTTACAGCCCCGCAGTGCGCAACGTGATGGCCGTCTTCTGGCTCGCGTTGTACATCTTCGTGAACCTCACTTCGATCCTGTGGCTCGGCTCGCTGGCGGTGAACGCGATCGCAGGCGTGGACCTGCAGGTCGCAATCATCGCGCTCGGGCTGTTCGCCTTGCTGTACGCACTGTACGGCGGACTCAAGGCCGTCGCGCTCACCGATATCGTTCAGGTGTCGCTGCTGGTGCTCGGCGGCATCGTCATCACGTACATCTCGCTGGACAAGGTCAGCGACGGCCAGGGCGTGCTCGCCGGCTTCGACATCCTCACGGAGCGCTATCCCGAGAAGTTCGACATGATCCTCTCGCCGGACAGCCCCCACTACAAGGATCTGCCGGGTCTCGCCGTGTTGTTAGGTGGCATGTGGATGATGAACGTCAGCTACTGGGGCTTCAATCAGTACATCATCCAGCGCGGTCTCGCGGCCAAGAGCGTGAACGAAGCGCAAAAGGGCATCGTGCTCGCGGCCTTCATCAAGCTGCTGATGCCGGCGATCATCGTGCTGCCCGGAATCGCGGCGCTGGTGCTGGTGCCCGGCCTCGAGAAGACGGACCAGGCGTATCCGAGCCTGATGGCGATGCTGCCGGTGGGCGTCAAGGGGTTGGTGTTCGCCGCGCTGGTCGCGGCGATCGTCGCGTCGACAGGATCGAAGATCAATTCGATCGCGACCATCGCCACGATGGATCTCTACCGCGCCTGGAGGCCGGACACCGCCCAGAAGCAGCTCGTGACCATCGGCCGTGTCGTGGCGGTGGCGTCGATCGTCATCGCGATCTTCATCACCAAGCCTTTCCTCAGCAATTTCGGACAGGGCTTCCAGTACATCCAGAACTTCACGGGCTTCGTGACGCCGGGCATCTGCGTGATCTTCCTGCTGGGCCTGTTCTGGGCGCGCACTACGGCGACGGCGGCCATGGTCTCGATGCTGGCCACGGTGGTGTTGTCCTGGGTGTTCTACAAGTACCTGCCCGACTACCCGTTCATGAATCGAGTGGGCTGGTGTTTCGTCGCGGGCATCGTGATCGCGGTCGCGATCTCGCTGATGTCGCCGCGGAGGGAAGCGGCGATGCGCGTCGACATCACGAACGTCGACTTCAAGACCGGCACGTTCTTCAACGTGGCCTCGGTGATCGTCGTCGCGGTCCTTGCGGTCCTCTACACCGTCTGGTGGTGAGGCTCGCGACGCTCGAGAGAGCGGGCGCTAAACAAAAAGGCCCCGCGCTTTCGCGCGGGGCCTTTTCACATCGAAGGACTTCTTACTTCGCCAGGCGGCGGCGACGGACCAGTCCGAGGCCGAGCAGCGCGGTGCCGAACAGCGCCAGGGTGCCGGGTTCCGGAACGCTGGCCGGCGGCATGTTCGCCACGTCGCCATCGCGGACTGCCCAGACGCGCAGGCCACCGTCATTGATGTCGTCCACGTCCTGGAAGCCGAAGTGCCAATGGAAGTACCAGGCACCGCCCGGACGTTCCGTGGCCGTACCCGACCAGTAGCCGCGATACGCCATGTTGATGAACGGGTTGTACAGGTCGCTCACCGGAGCCGGGTCGCTCGGCAGCGGGTTGTAGTTAAGCTGGTAGCCGAGGTTGATGTACCACATGTACGCCAGTTCGCTGGTGACACCGGCCGTGTCGTATCCCCTGGACGAACCGAGGTCGATGGTCGACGGCAGGCGCCAGTCGTCGTACGAAACGCCGCGAACTTCGTCGTAGTACGAGAGCTGATCCGCCCAGGCGACACCGTCCGTGTAGTTGGTCTGCGGGAGCGCGGAATAGCCGGACGTCTGGATGTACGAGACATCCTGCAGCCAGGTGACGTTCAGGACGTCGTCATAAATGAGGCCGCCGCCACGGTCGATCAGCGCCGCGTTGGCGGTTCCGATGCCGAAGGCGCCGAGCGCGAGGGCGAGAAAAGAGGCTTTGCGATTCATGGTCATCCGATGGTCTGTGGTTACTGCGCACAATCTTCGTGGCAGGTACTGAAGCTCAAGCAATCTGCGTGCCAGTCTCCCGTAATGCGGGTCGGGGATGTCCCGATTCACCCCGGCTGACCCCCGAAGCGCGACCTGGGTCACGGTTTGGGGCCCGTCGGCCCGGTCTCGCGGACAATAAGTTTCATTATTGTCAGTGCGGGAACACCCAAGAGTCCGCAGCCAATTCCCGACCGTAAGCTTTCTCGACACCCTCCCGGAGGTGACGCGGGGGTTCAACGGCGGAAGGCGTACTCGAGCAGGATGCCGACGAACACCGCCAGCCCCACGTAGTGATTGTTCTGGAACGCGAGAAAACAGCTGAGCGGCTTGCGCTCCCGGATCTTCCACTGTTGCCACGCGAAGAATACCGCGGCACCGACGAGGCCGGCGTTGTACCAGTAGCCGAATTCCATGTTCGTGCCGACTAGATAGAGGGCGAAGAGCATCAGCGCCTGCAGCAGGCCGATGATCAGCCTGTCCATGTCGCCGAACACGATCGCGCTCGACTTGATGCCGATCTTGAGGTCGTCCTCGCGGTCGACCATCGCGTACATCGTGTCGTAGATCGCCGCCCAGATGATGCCGGCGAAGAAGATGATCCATGCCACGCGCGGGATCACGCCGGTCTCGGCCATGAACACCATCGGCACGCCCCAGCTGAAGGCCACGCCCAGGTAGAACTGGGGCAGCGGGAAGAACCGCTTGAAGAACGGATAGGTCACGGCGAGCGCCGCGCCGATGACCGACATGCGGATCGTCTGTTCGTCGAGTTGCAGCACCAGTGCGAGCGCGCACCCGATCAGCACGAGGAACCACGCGACGGCTTCCCAGGGCGCGAGCCGGCGCGAGGCGATCGGCCGGTCGCGGGTTCGCTTCACGTACGGGTCGAAATCGCGGTCCGCGAGATCGTTCACGACGCAGCCGGCGGACCGCATCGCGATCGTGCCGAGCACGAAGATCACGAGAATCTTGGGAGTGGGGTGCGCGGCGCCCGCGATCCACAAGGCCCACAACACGGGCCAGAGCAGCAGCCAGATGCCGATCGGCCGGTGCAGGCGCGCGACCTCGATGAGGTCGCGGATGCGGTTCTGGTAGCGGCGCAGCGTCAGCCGCGCGTCAGATGGCCGCGGAGTGAGGTCGAGTTCGAGCGAGGTGCCCACGGGCTCGCATCATAGATCACGAAGACCGCGGTGGATCGAACCCGATCGGAATGCGCACCTGCGCGGGCTGCGCCACGCCGTTCACTTCGTGAGGGCGGAAGAGGAATTTCTCGACCGCCGCGCGGGCGGCCGCGTCGAGACGCGCGAATCCGCTGGTTCGTTCCACCTGGACCTGAACCGGCTTGCCCGCGCTGTCCACGAGCACGAGCAGCACCACCGTGCCGTACTCACGCCGGCGCTGCGACTCCTTCGGAAACACGGGCGGCGAAGCGCGCACGTACTCGATGGACTCGACGATCGGCGGCACGTCGTTCGAGGCGACCACGGTCGCGGGCGTCTCCACCGGCTCTGGCAACGAGATCGTTTCGGTCTCGAAGCTCAACACCTGCGGTACCTCGAGCGAATACACGACCTCGACCGGCGGTGGTGTGTACTGCGGCGGTCTCTCGGGCGTCGCGGCAGGCGCGTCGAGGATCTCGGCGACGATCGGCTCGGGTGCGATCAGCGAGCCCTGGATTCGCTGCGCGCTGACGATCGTGAAGAAGGCGAGAACGTGGAGGGCAATCGTTCCGAGGACGAAGCCCGCGCGACCGCCGAGATGCGCACGAACGGACTTCGCGGCAACGGGACTCAGCGCGCGCAACGACTCGAGCGGCGGTCGAACGACCACCGCATCGGGCATCTCGTTGGTGATCCGAACGGCCATGACGAGCGGCAAATGTAAATGATTCGCATTTGGAGCTCAACGTCGATTCTTCTCTATGCCGGCGACGCACCTCTCGAATTCAGCCAACGCGGCCGTACCGCTCCCCGTGGACGATCCACCGGCGGGTCAAAGCGACGACAGTATCCGGGTTATGTTTCAGCAGAGCATCTGCCGCAGCCTGAACGGCGGGAAGCAGATCTGAGTCGCGCATGAGATCGGCGACGCGCATCTCGGCTAGGCCTGTCTGCCGCGTGCCCAGCAGCTCGCCGGGACCACGCAGCTCGAGATCGCGCCGCGCGATCACGAACCCGTCGTTGGTCTCTCGAATCGCCCTGAGCCGCTCGCGCGCCATCTCGCTCAAAGGCTCGCCGTAGAGGAGCACGCAGTCGCTGCCGTGCGCGCCGCGGCCGACCCGGCCGCGCAGCTGGTGCAGCTGCGCGAGCCCCATGCGTTCGGCGTTCTCGATCACCATGAGCGTGGCGTTCGGCACGTCGACGCCGACCTCGATGACAGTCGTCGCGACCAGCAAACCGATGCGCCCATCCTTGAACGCGTACATCCCGCGTTCCTTCTCCTTCGCAGGCATGCGTCCATGCACGATTCCGACCTGCACGTCGGGCAGCGCCTCGGCGAGTGCCTGCGCGGTCTCCTCCGCGGCCTGGTAGCGCAACTCCTCCGACTCCTCGATGAGCGGACACACCCAATACGCCTGGCGACCTTCCGCGATCTTCGCGTGCACGCGAGCGACGATCTCGCTGCGCCGGGACTGCGGAAACACCGTCGTGCGGACGGGCGTGCGGCCGGGCGGCAACTCGTCGATCACGGAGACGTCCAGGTCGGCGTACGCCGTCATCGCGAGCGTTCGCGGAATCGGTGTGGCCGTCATGATGAGCTGATGCGGGAACTTCCCGGCGCGCGCGCCCTTCTCGCGCAGAGACAACCGTTGTTGGACCCCGAATCGATGCTGCTCGTCGACGATGACGAGACCCAGCCGCGCGAAGTCCACGCTTTCCTGAAACAGAGCGTGGGTACCGATGACGACCTTGATGTCGCCGTTCGCAATGGATTCGAGCGCGCTGCGGCGGGCGCGCGCGGGCAGAGAGCCCGTCACGAGCGCCACCGGTATGCCGAGCGGCCGAAACCAGCCTTCGAAGTTCTTCGCGTGCTGCTCGGCGAGCAGTTCCGTCGGCGCCATCAAGGCCGCCTGCAGCCCAGAGCCCACCGCGCGCGCCGCCGCCGCCGCCGCGACGACGGTCTTTCCGCAGCCCACGTCGCCCTGGACGAGTCTCACCATCGGGCGGTCGGCGACGAGGTCGCGATCGACTTCCGCCAGCGCGCGCGTCTGCGCGCCGGTCAGCGCGAACGGCAGTGAATCCAGCAGCTTCGGCTCGACTCCCGCGGCATCGCGCAGCGGCTCGGCGGGATCGGACTTGATGACCTGGCGGATCTGCAGCAGCGAGAGCTGATGCGCCAGCAATTCTTCGAACGCGAGCCGGCGCTGCGCGGGATGACGTCCCGAGAGCAGCTCGCCCAGATCCGCGTCTCGCGGCGGCCGATGCATCATCGTGAGCGCCTCGACGAGCGAGGGCAGTTCGAGCCTGGCGAGCATGTCGGCGGGAATCCAGTCGCGCACGCCCGCGCGGGCCGTCGCACCGTCCAGCAGGGATCGCATCGCCAGTTCGATGAGCGCGCGCAGCCGCGTCTGAGGCACGCCTTCCGTGGTGGGGTAGATAGGCGTGAGAACCTCGTCGAGCGGCTCCGCTTCCGAACCGGGTGCGCCGATGAAACGGTACTCCGGGTGGACGATCTCGAGCCCCAGCGGCCCGCGGCGAACTTCGCCGAAGCAACGCAGCCGCGTGCCGCGCTTGAGGCCGGCCTGCTGCGCGGCCGAGAAGTAGAAGAAGCGCAGCGTCAGTGAACCCGTGCCGTCGGCGATGCGGCACAGGAGCTGACGCCGCCGCCGGTACGCGACCTCGGCGAGCTGGATCTCGCCCTCGACCACCGCGCGCACGCCGTGACGCAGCGTTCCGATTCCGGATACGTGAGTGCGGTCCTCGTAACGAGAAGGCAGCACGAAAAGCAGGTCCTGCACCTGCGTGACGCCGAGCTTCGCGAGTTTCTCAGCGAGCGCGGGACCGACGCCGCGCAGCGTCGCGACGGAGCGCTGCTCCGGTGGATCCGGTTGTGGCGCTGGGGCGGACAATCAACCCAGGTGGAGCGTGCACTCGATCTCGACGCGCGCATTCTTCGGCAGTGCCGCCACCGCGACGGTCGTGCGCGGCGGATACGGCTCCTTGAAGTACTGCTGCATCACCTCGTTCACCTGCGCGAAGTTCGCGAAGTCGGTGAGGAAGATGCGCACCATCACGACGTGCGCGAATGTGCCGCCCGCTGCGGCGATCACCGCCTTGATGTTCTCGAACACCCGGCGCGCTTCCTTCTCGAAGTCGCCTTCGACCATCTGCATCGTGACGGGGTCGAGCGGGATCTGTCCCGCCATGAACACCAAGTCGCCGACGCGCATGGCCTGTGAATACGGACCAATGGCCTTCGGGGCCTGATCGCTGTGGATGATCTGGCGGGCAACCGGCATGGCTGGATTCCTGTGGCTAGTCGGCCGCGCGCGACGCGCGGCCGTGGCTCGCGATTGTACGCGTGACCTTGAGCACTTCGGGCATCCGGCGAATCGTCTTGACCACGCGCGCCAGATGCTCGCGATTGCGCACGCGCAGCTCGAACACGAGCGACGAGCTGTCGGCATCCTTCTCCTCGACCGCGACGCGCTCGATATTCGTGTCGCCCGAGGAGATGGCCGCGGCGACTGCGGCCAGCACGCCCATCTTGTTCGCGACGTCGACGCGGATCTCCGAGCTGAACACCTTGTCGGCGGTTGCCTGCCAGGCGACGGGCAGCCAGTTTTCGGGATGCTTGCGATAATCCTCGACGTTCACGCAGTTTTCGCGGTGCACGACGACACCGCGGCCGGCCGACAGGAACGCGAAGATCGGGTCGTCCGGAATCGGGAAGCAGCAGCGCGCATAGGCGACGAGCAGGCCCTCGGTGCCGGCGATCGCGAGCGGCAGTGGCGCGCCCGAGAAGGACTCCTCGTTGGCCTTCGTCGGCAGCAGGCGCCGCGCGACGAGCGGCGCGAGTCGCTCGCCGAGGCCGACCTTTTCATAGAGCTCGTCGGAATCGTGCATGCCGAGCTCGACGACAGCCGCGTTGAGCGTCTCCGGCGCCACCTCGTCGAGCGACAGGCGGAATTCGCCGAGCGCCTGGTTGATGAGCCGCGCGCCGAGTTCGATCGCCTCCTGTCGCCGCAGACCCTTCAGGTAGTGGCGCACGGCGGCGCGGGCTTTCGCCGTCACGACGAAGTTCACCCACGACGGATTCGGCATCGCGCCCTTCGCGGTGATGATCTCGATCGTCTGGCCGTTGCGCAGTGGCGTGCGCAGCGGAGTCAGGCGCCTGTCTACCTTGGCGGCCACGCAGCGATTGCCGACGTCGGTGTGCACGGCGTAGGCGAAGTCGACCACCGTCGCGCCGCGTGGCAGGCGCAGGATTTCGCCCTTGGGCGTGAACACGTAGACCTTGTCGGGAAAGAGGTCGACCTTGACACTCTCGAGGAAATCCTCGGAGCTGCCGCCTTCCTGCATGTCGACGAGGTTCGCAAGCCACTCGCGCGCGCGCTCGTCCTGGCCGCCTTCGGATTCGTTGACCTTGTACTTCCAGTGCGCGGCGATGCCGGCCTCGGCGACGCGGTGCATGTCCTCGGTGCGGATCTGCACTTCTATCGGAATGCCGTTCGGGCCGAACAGCGTCGTGTGCAGCGACTGGTAGCCGTTCACGCGCGGGATCGCGATGTAGTCCTTGAACCGGCCCGGCATCGGCTTGTAGGTCGCGTGCACGACGCCCAGCGCGCGGTAGCAGGAGTCGGCCTTGTCGACCACGACGCGCAGGCCATACACGTCGACGATCTCCGACAGGGGCGCGCCCTTGCGCAGCATCTTGTTGTAGATCGAATACAGATGCTTCTCGCGCGTCGAGACGTCGGCCTTGAGGTCGGACTTGAGCAACGCGACGCGCATCGTGTCCGCGATCTTGTTGAGGAATTGCTTCTGGTTGCCGCGCGCCTTCTTGAGCGCGCGGTCGAGCACGCGGTAGCGGTGCGGGAACGCGGCCTTGAACCCGAGATCCTCGAGCTCGAGCTTCATCTTGTAGAGGCCGAGCCGCCCGGAGATCGGTGCGTAGATGTCGAGCGTCTCGCGCGCGATCGCGCGGCGCCGCGCCGGCGCCATTGCGTCGAGCGTGCGCATGTTGTGCGTTCGATCCGCGAGCTTCACGAGGATCACGCGCAGATCGCGCACCATCGCGAGCACCATCTTGCGGAACGATTCCGCCTGCGCCTCGGCGCGGGACTTGAACTGGATCTGGTCGAGTTTCGTGACGCCGTCGACGATCTCCGCCACGGGGGCGCCGAACTTCGCGGACAGCTCCTCTTTCGAGATCGGCGTGTCTTCGATGACGTCGTGGAGGATCGCCGCGATGATCGTGTCGGGATCGAGGTGCAGGTCCGCGAGGATCTGCGCTGCCGCGAGCGGGTGCGCGATGTACGGCTCACCCGAGAGGCGTTTCTGTCCCTCGTGCGCCTCGGCGCCGAATTCCGCGGCCGAGCGGACCCGCTCCACCTGCTCGCGCGGCAGGTAAGTCTCGAGCGTGTTGATGAGGTCGCGCAGTCCCGGCAGGCGCCGGGCGCTGGGCAGGAGCTGAAGGAGCGGCGACGCTAAGTCCATGGCGCGCGAGCGCTCCTGTGGGAAGGATCAGGCGGTGGCGTTATTCCTGAACGTCGCGATCGCCCTGGAGGCCGAATTGCGGCGCACGGAACAGCGACTGGTTGTCGGCGTCGGGAAGGGTTGCTTCCGGCGGCGGCGGCTCGGGCTCACGCAGCATCTCCGGCGTGATGTTCCCTTCCGCGATCTCGCGCAGGGCCACGACCGTCGGCTTGTCGTTCTCCCAGGGCACCGTCGGCTCCGCGCCATTCGCGAGGCGGCGCGCACGCTGGGCGGCCAGCAGCACGAGCTGGAAGATGTTCTCGACGTTGGGGAGGCAGTCTTCGACGGTGATACGGGCCATGTGTCTCGAACTCGAATCGTCTGGGGGGCCGAAAGTCTACGGGATTTGCGGGTCGACCGGGAGGGAATCCCGAGCCCGAGGGCCTGGCGGGGCCCGTCAGCCCAGCAAGTCCGCCACGAGGGGCTTCAGATCCTCACGCGCCGCCCCGTACCCCGGGCTTCCGCCCAGAATCTCCAGCAGCTGGCCGACCGCCTTCTCGAACTCGTCGTTGACCACGACGCAGTCGAATTCGTCGTAATGGGACATGTCGGCGACCGCGTCCCGCAGGCGCCGCTCGATGACGGCCTCGCTGTCGGTCTGGCGATTGCGCAGCCGCACCTCGAGTTCGCGTCGGGATGGCGGCAGGATGAAGATGGACCGGCAGTCCGGCTGAGCGGCGCGCACCTGTCGGGCGCCCTGCCAGTCGATCTCGAGGATCACGTCGTGGCCCGCGGCGCGCAGCGCCTCGACCTGCGCGCGGCCCGTGCCGTAGAAGTTGTCGAAGACCGGCGCGTGTTCGAGGAACGCCTTTTCGTCGATGAGGCGGCGGAATTCGTCGACGCCGACGAAATAGTAGTGCTCGCCGTTCACCTCGTGCGGGCGCGGCTTGCGCGTGGTGTGGGACACGGACACCTTCAGCGACGGACTCCGCTCGAGGACGGCCTTCACGAGGCTCGTCTTGCCGGCGCCCGAGGGCGCGGCGATGACGAACAGCGAACCGCGGCGCGCGTCCGCATTCATTCGATGTTCTGCACCTGCTCGCGCATCTGCTCGATCAACACTTTCATGTCGACCGTGATGCGCGTGGTGTCCAGGTCCTGCGATTTCGAGGCCAGGGTGTTGGCCTCGCGGTTGAGCTCCTGCATGAGGAAATCGAGCCGGCGACCCGCGGCTTCGCCGCCGCCCATGACACGGCGGGTCTCCTCGATGTGGCCCGTGAGGCGGTCGAGTTCCTCCGCGACGTCGAGGCGCTGCAGCTGCAGGACGACTTCCTGTTCGACCCGCTCACGGTCGATCGTGGCGAGCAACTCCGCCACCCGCTCGTGCAGCCGGGTCCGCACGCGGGCCTGGATCTCGGGCAGGCGCGCGCGCACCTGCGTGACCAGCGCGCCGAGCCCGCCGCAGCGCTGCTCGATGAGCTCGCCGAGCCGCTTGCCCTCGCGCGCGCGCATCGCCGACAGGTCGTCGATCGTCTGCTGGAAAAGCGCGCGTCCCGCGCCTAACAAGACCTCGGTGTCCTGGCTGGCGGTTTCGACGACGCCCGGCCAGCGCAGGATCTCGACCGCGTCCACGGTCGACCCTGGCACGGCGCGAGCTACTTCGGTGACCGCCGCCGCGACACGCGCGAGCGCCGTGGCGTCGATGCGCAGTTCGCGCTCGGCCGCCTGCGCCCCGCGCAGGTGGACGGTGCAGTCGATCTTGCCGCGCTTGAGGTGCTTCGACAGCGCCTGCCGGAATTCCGATTCGAGGGGACGGAGTTCCTCGGGCAGTCGGAAGCCGGGCTCCAGGTAGCGGTGATTCACGCTGCGCAGCTCGCAGGTGAGCGTGCCGTAGGAGCCGGCTACCTCGCGCCGTGCGAAACCCGTCATGCTGGCGATCATGGCGCTTGAACTTCCCGGGCCCTTGGGCGGCGGCGTGCAGTAGACTGCGCGGCAGTTTATCAGACGGCCTCAACCCGCTTTGCGCATCGAATACGCCGAAGTCAGCCTGCTCGGCAATCGCTCCGACAACCAGGACCGCGTATCCGTCGCCGTCTCGGAGCACTCGGCCCTGCTCGTCGTCATCGACGGCATGGGGGGCCACTCCGACGGAGCGCGCGCCGCCGAGACCGCGATCAAGTCGCTGGTCGAAGCGTTCTGGCACACGCCCCAACCCATCCTCGATCCGCTCGGGTTCCTGCATCTGGCGCTGGGCCGCGCGCACGAGGACGTGGCGAAGCTCGGCGAGGACCTGCCGCTCGAGTTGCGTCCGCGCGCAACCTGCGCGGTATGCCTCGTGCAGAACGGCAGCGCATTCTGGGCGCACATCGGCGACAGCCGGGCCTATCTTCTGCGCAAGGGCAAGGTCTTCAAGCGCACGCGCGACCACAGCCACGTCGAGTTCCTGCTGCGCGAGGGCGTGATCACGGCCGACCAGGCTCTCTCGCACCCCATGCGCAACTTCGTGGAATGCTGCCTGGGCGGCGAACCCTTCCTGCCCGAGATGTCACTCGGCCTGCGCGAGCCGCTCGAGGCCAACGACATCTTGTTAGTTTGCTCCGACGGTCTGTGGGGCGGCCTCGAGGACACCGAGATCGGCGCCGCATTCCCGCCCGCGCGCGCGCCGCTGCGCGACGAACTGCAGCGGCTCGCCGAGCGTTCGGTGAACGTCGTCGGCGCCGGCGCGGACAACACGTCGGTGGCCGTCGTGCGCTGGATCGGGAACGCCTGATGGCTGCCCGACCCAGCGGACGCGCCGCCGACGAGCTGCGCGCCATCCGTTTCACCCGCAGATTCACCGCGCACGCCGAAGGGTCCGTGCTCGTGGAGTTCGGTGGCACGCGCGTGCTGTGCACGGCGAGCGTCGAGGACAGCGTGCCGGGATTTCTGCGCGGCAAGAACCAGGGATGGGTGACGGCCGAGTACGGCATGCTGCCGCGCGCGACCCACACGCGCTCGCCGCGCGAAGCGGCGAAGGGCAAGCAGACCGGACGCACCCAGGAGATCCAGCGCCTCATCGGCCGCTCACTGCGCGCCGTCACCAACATGGCTGCGCTCGGCGAACGCACCGTCACGATCGACTGCGATGTATTGCAGGCCGACGGCGGGACGCGCACCGCCGCGATCACCGGGGGCTACGTCGCGCTCGCCGACGCCTGCGACGCGCTGATCGCGCGACGGGCGATTGTCACGTCTCCGCTGCACGGACAGGTGGCTGCCATCTCGGTGGGAATCTGCTCGGGTGTTCCCGTCGTCGATCTCGACTACGCGGAAGATTCCGGCGCCGAAACCGACATGAACGTCGTGATGAACAACGGCGGTGGTTTCATCGAGGTGCAGGGCACGGCCGAGGGCCATGCTTTCCGGCGCCACGAGCTCGATTCACTGCTCGAGCTCGCCTCCGGCGCGATCGAAAAGCTGTTCGCCTTGCAGAACGAGGCGCGCGCTGCCTAGCGCGCTCGTGATGAACCCGGTTCGCGTCGTGCTCGCCAGCGGTAACGCGAACAAGTTGCGCGAATTCTCCGAGTTGTTAGGCGGCACGTGCGTCGAGTTCACGCGCCAATCCGACCTCGGTATCGAGCCGCCGCCGGAAACCGGCGTCACCTTCCTCGAGAACGCGCTCATCAAGGCGCGTAACGCTGCCGCCCGTACGGGGCTGCCCGCGATCGCCGACGATTCGGGCATCGAGGTCGACGCACTGGGGGGCGCGCCCGGCGTTTACTCTGCCCGATACGCCGGCGAAGGCGCGAGCGACGAGCAGAATCTCGCAAAGCTGCTCGCCGCGCTGGACGCCGTACCCGATGACGCACGCGGCGCGCGCTATCGCTGCGTCGTCGTGTTCGTCGAGCGGGCGGACGATCCGGCGCCGATCGTCGGCGAAGGCTCGTGGGAAGGCAGCATCATCCGCGAGCGGCGTGGAGATGGCGGGTTCGGCTACGACCCGTCCTTCGTGCCCCGCGGTGACTCGCGCACCGTCGCGCAGATGCCGCAGGACGAGAAGCATGGCAAGAGCCATCGCGGGATCGCGCTGCGCGCCTTCCTCGCGGCGTACTCCGCGCGGGCCGTGAGATGATGCCGCCGCTCGCGCTGTACGCCCACTTTCCGTGGTGCGTGCAGAAGTGCCCCTACTGCGATTTCAATTCGTACACCCTCAGGGAAGCGCTGCCCGAGCAGCGCTACGTCGACGTCTTGCTCGCGGATCTGGACGCCCAGGCGCCACTGGCGGCGGGCCGGCCACTCCTGAGCATCTTCCTGGGCGGTGGCACGCCGAGCCTGTTTTCTCCCGCGGCCATCGCGCGGCTCCTCGGCCATGCGCGCGTCACGCTCGGGTTCGATCCCGCGGTCGAAGTCACGCTCGAAGCGAACCCCGGAACGATCGAGCGGGGGCGATTCGCCGAGTATCGGGCCGCCGGCGTGAACCGCGTGTCACTCGGCGCGCAGACGTTCGATGAGGCGCAGCTTCGCAAGCTCGGACGAATCCACTCGGCCGACGAGACGCGGCGCGCAGCCGAGGAGCTCCATGCCGCCGGGCTCGCGAATTTCAATCTGGACCTCATGTATGCGCTGCCGGGTCAGACGGCCGAAGGCGCGCTGGCGGATCTCCAGGCGGCGCTCGCGCTCGAGCCCGCGCATGTCTCGCAGTATCACCTGACGATCGAGCCGGGCACGCTGTTCGCTGCGGCGCCGCCCACGCAGCCCGCAGACGACGTCGTCGAAGACATGCTCGAGCGATCGCTGCACGCACTGCGTGCCGCGGGATTCGAGCAATATGAGGTATCGGGATACGCGCGCGCCGGACGGCGCTGCCTCCACAACCTCAACTACTGGACCTTCGGCGACTACCTCGGAATCGGCGCCGGCGCGCACGGCAAGATTTCCGGTCGGGATTCCATCGTGCGCACCCAGCAGCCGCGAGAGCCGCGCCGCTACCTCGCGGCGGATCCGCGCACGCAGGTCCGCAAGGAAATTGCACGTGAGGACCTGCCCTTCGAGTTCTCGATGAACGGATTCCGTCTGGTAGAGGGCTTCGGGGATGCCCTGTTCACCGGGCGCACGGGGCTTGGCATCGAGGTTCTGGAGGCCGCGCTCGAGCCGCAGGTCGCCCGCGGACTCGTGGAACGGGTTCCTGGTGGGTGGCGCGCTTCACCACAGGGGCTGCGATTCCTCAACGAAATCCTGGTCGGGCTGATTCCGGCCTGACTTCGCCCGCTCCATCGGTGGGCGGTTTTATTCACAGACGCCCCCGCATGGACGCCTAAACAAGGCCATTACGGGATGTTTCAATACTGTTGCACGATAAACGTGCTCTAGCCCGCTGATTTAAAACGCATTATTACAATGATCATTATTTGACCAAGCTAACAGATTCGGGCATATGGCCGCGTTTTTTTGCCGGAGGAGGGCCGTGACTCACAGAGTTATCCACACTTTCTGTGGATAAGAACTGCTTGAGAATGGCGCTTGAGAACCCACAAATGGCCCGCTAGACTGCGCGCCCTTTTTCTAACCCCCGGTCGGCAAAATCCGCCCGGTCAGAGAGAAACCCATGAAAGCCGACACGCATCCGGACTACAAGGAAATCAACGTGACCTGCACTTGCGGGAACGCGTTCAAGACGAAGTCGACTCTGGGACATGATCTCCAGGTGGAAGTCTGCGCGAACTGCCATCCGTTCTACACGGGCAAGCAGAAGATCGTCGACACGGCCGGCCGCGTCGACAAGTTCCGCAAGAAGTACGCCGCCGCCGCCGCGCGCTAATCGAACTATTCCGCTCCCGCGGGCCACACAAGAGGCGCCCCACTTCAGCGAAGTGGGGCGCCTTTTTGCTGTCTGGGGCGCGTCGACCGGAACTTGTCGCCGCACCGCCGTATCGTAGTTAAATACGCGCTCGACCCGGCCGGGAGAATCTCGATGAAGCGCATCCGCCCTTTCCTCTACGTCCTCGCGTCGGCCTGTGTGCTGATGACGGGATGCGTGAGCAATCCGGCCACCGGCGGGAAGAGCGTCGGTGTCGGCGGCCTCGACGGTGAAAAGAAGACCGTCCAGAAGAACCACCAGGAAATCGTCAAGGCGCTCGGCCTCTACGACGACCAGGCCACCCAGGAATACGTGAATATCGTCGGGCAGCGCGTCGCGCAGATGAGCGAGCTGCCGAACGAGGAGTGGAAGTTCTTCGTCATCGACGACGAGGCCATCAATGCGTTCACGACGGGCTGCTGCAACGTCTACGTGAATCGCGGCCTGCTCGTGAACCTCAATTCCGAATCCGAGCTCGCCGGTGTCCTCGGACACGAGGTGGGGCACGTCACCGCGCGCCATCCGTCGCGCCGCCAGGCGCGGGGCGTCGCGGCCTCGCTGGGTGCGATGGCCGCTGCCATCCTCACCGGGTCGAACGCCGTCGGACAGCTCGCCAATATCGGCGCCCAGGCGTGGATGTCGGGTTATGGCCGCGAGAACGAGATGGAAGCCGACCAGCTCGGCATGAAATACATGGTGAAGGCCGGTTACAACCCGGAGTCGATCGGCAAGGTCTTCGACATGTTCAAGTCCGGCGAGAAGTTCGAACGCCAGCGCGCCGCCGCCGAGGGCCGGGAGCCGCGTCTCTATCACGGCGTCTTCTCGAGTCATCCGAGCCCCGACCAGCGCGCGGTGCTGGCGGCGAAGGGCGCCGCGAACGTCAAGGAAACGCCGGACGGCGGTTGGATCGTACGGCACGACGAGTATCTCACGACGCTCAATGGAATCGCCTACGGGTCGAGCAAGGCGCAGGGCATCGTGCGTGACAACCGCTTCTATCACGCGGACATGGGCATCACGATGGCCTTCCCCCGCGGCTGGACCATCGACAACCTGCGCGACCGGTTGCTCGCGTTCACGCCGAAGAAAGATTCGATCATGCAGGTCCTCGTCGACAAGAAGCCCGAGAAGCAGGCGCCGCGCGAGTTCCTCATGACGAAGCTGCGCGGCGCTTCCGTGATGAAGGGCGAGCCGCTCACGGTGGATGGCAACGACGGCTACTCGATCATCACGCGTAGCGGTTCGCCGATCGACAACGGCCTGGGCCCGGTGCGCTGGGCGGTCGTCTATCGCGGCGAAAGCGCCTTCATCTTCGCGGGCGCGAGCCGTTCGGCGATGAACGGCATCCCCGAGGCCGATGGAGTCCTCATGGCATCGATCTCGACGCTCCGCAGTCTGCGCGCGTCGGAATTCCCGCTCGCGGAGCCGTACCGAATCAAGGTGGTGAAAGCCACCGACAAGACGAACCTCTCGGATTACGCCTCCGACATGCCGGAAGACAAGTTCAAGCGCGAGACGCTCGAGCTCATCAACGCGATGTATCCGAACCGGAAGCCGAAACCCGGCGAGCTGTTCAAGATCGTCGAGTAGTCGCGCTCGCGGCGCGCGCGACCTGCGGCCCGTTGCCTTGATTCCGCTGGCGGACCATGTAAGGCTGCTGCGCATTCAGCGCCGACCCTTCGTGTCGCGCGCGCTTGCAGGACTCATCGCTCATGGCTGACAAGACATTCGAACTTCTCGATCCGGAGAGTGGCAGGAAGACGCAGCTCCCGGTCCGCTCGGGCACGGTCGGTCCGTCCGTCGTCGATATCGCGCCGCTCGCCAAGGATTTCGGCGCGTTCACCTACGACCCCGGCTACGGCGCCACGGCCGCCGTCGAAAGCAAGATCACCTATATCGACGGCGACGCCGGCGTGCTCATGCACCGCGGTTACCCGATCGAGCAGCTCGCCGCGAAGAGCTCGTTCATCGAGGTCTGCTATCTACTTCTGAACGGCGAGCTGCCGACGAAAAGACAGCTCGAGGAGTTCGAGGTCAGCATCCGCAACCACACGATGATCAACGAGTCGCTGTTGCGGTTCTTCGGTGGCTTTCACCACAACGCGCACCCGATGGCGATGGTGTCCGCGGTGGTGGCGTCGATGTCGGCCTTCTATCACGACTCGATGGACATCCATAACCCGCGGCACCGCGAGATCTTCGCGCACCGCATCGTCGCGAAGATCCCGACTATCGCCGCCGCGGCCTACAAGCATTCGCTCGGCCAGCCGTTCGTCTATCCGCGCAACGATCTCGGGTACTGCGCGAACATGTTGCACATGTTTTTCGCCGTGCCCTGCGAGCCCTACAAGCTCGACCCGGTCGCGGCCGAGGCGCTCGACCTCCTGTTCATCCTGCACGCCGACCACGAGCAGAATGCGAGCACCTCCACGGTCCGCCTCGCCGGCTCGACCGGCGCCAACCCGTACGCGGCCATCTCGGCCGGCGTCTCGGCTCTTTGGGGTCCCGCGCACGGTGGGGCCAACGAGGCCGTCCTGCAGATGCTCGAGCAGATCGGCACCGCCGACCAGATCCCGAAATATCTCGCGATGGCGAAGGACAAGTCGAGCCACTTCCGGCTCATGGGCTTCGGGCACCGGGTCTACAAGAACTTCGATCCGCGCGCGAAGATCATCCGCGACATGTGCCACAAGGTGCTGCAGAAGCTCGGCAAGACGGACAACCCGCTGCTGGAGCTCGCGCAGCGTCTCGAAGAGGCGGCGCTCAAGGATGAGTACTTCGTCGCGCGCAAGTTGTACCCGAACGTCGATTTCTACTCGGGCATCATCTACTCGGCGCTGGGCATCCCGCGCTCGATGTTCACCGTGATGTTCGCGATCGCGCGCACCGTCGGCTGGGTAGCGCACTGGCAGGAGATGATCTCGGATCCGGCGATGCGCATCGGCCGTCCGCGCCAGTTGTACACCGGCCTGTCGCAGCGCGATTACAAGTCGATCGAAGCGCGCGGCTGACGCCGCGGCGGGAAGATCGCGAAGCGCCAGCTAGCTACTGCGCGAGCGAGGTCGAGTCGCTCTCCATCAGCACTTCCAGTTCGTCCGCGTCGACCCGGCGCATGGGCCGCCCGTCGACCGGACTCACGGGAGCCTCGCGGATGCCGTCAACCGGGAAAACCGTCGCGTCGATCGTCTGGTCGTCGTAGTCGAAGTGCACGCCGGGATAGGCCACCACGCGATCCGGACCGAAGCGCACCCGGCGTTCCACCACCTCGTGCTCGATGCCGAGATCCATGAGCCGGAAGGTGATCGACTCCGGACGTTCGGCGAAGAGATGGAGCTGGATGTCGTTGTGTTCGGTCGCGGTGCCCGAGAGCACCGGGCCCACGAGCCGCGGTTCGAAGTCGCGCAGAATCTGCATCGCGGACAGGGCAGCGTTACGCTGCGATGCAATGCTCCGCGTGTGCCGGTCGCCGCCGAACAGGCGTTGATACTCGGCCAGCGCATCTTCGATCTCGGTGTTGCGCGGCAGGACGGCGCCGTCGACGACGCCGAAGCGCTCCGCGGCCTTGCGTTTCGCGGTCAGGAAATCGCGGATGCCGTGCTCGGACATGATGCGCGCGGCTTCCTGCGCGAGCGCGCGGCGCAGGTTTTCGGCGCGGGGCGGCAGCTTCTTCATCCTCAGAAAATCGGGTCGGATCCTGGCTGTGGCGTGTTCGGAAACGCGGGATCGATGCTCTGCGGGGCGGTCGGGTCGCCCTGGTAACCCTCGTCGGTCGGCAGCATGTCCGCCCGAAAATACTCGAAGAGCGGATCGAGGTCCGCATCTTTTCTGCCGCCCGTCGCCGCGTTGATCTTCATCTCGATGATGCCCTCGGGCACGCCCAGCGACTTCTCCGGCACGCCCTTCAAGGCCTCGCGCATGAAGTCGACCCAGATCGGGACGGCGGTGCGGGCGCCTTCTTCACCTTCGCCAAGCGGCTGGTTGTCGTCGTAGCCTACCCACACCGTCGCGACCAAGCTTTCGTTGAAGCCGTTGAACCAGGTGTCGACGGAGGAATTCGTGGTGCCCGTCTTGCCGCGCAGATCGCCGCGACCGAGCGCGAGCGCGCGACGGCCGGTGCCGCGGCGGATCACGTCCTTCATCATGTCGTTGATGAGGAAGGACACCTGCGGCGTTATGACTCGCTGCGCGGGCTGAATGCGCCGGGCCCCGGGTGGAAGAGGCGACGGCGGGACGATCGTCGCGCTGGGGTCCGTGTCCTTGGCGCGTTCCGCGGCCGAGACGGCGTCGACTGGCGTCGTGCATTCCGCGCAAACCGTGAGCGGTTCGGGCGTGAAGACGATCTGCCCGCCCGGTCCTTCGACGCGATCGATGTAGAACGGATCGACGTGGTAGCCGCCATTGGCGAACACGGCGAACGCGCTCGCAACATCGAGCGGCGTCGACTGCATGCTGCCTAAGGCGATCGTGAGATTGCTCTCGAGGCGATCGCGCTCGCGCGTGAACCCGAAATTCTTCACGTAATCGACGACGGGCTTGATGCCCATTTCCTTGAGTAGTCGGATAGACACGAGATTTCGCGACTGCACGAGCGCTTCGCGCAACCGCGTCGGGCCGCGGAAGCCGCCGCCCGAGTTTTCGGGCCGCCAGACTTCTTCGAGGTTCGGATCGTCCATGACGATCGGCGCGTCGAGGATCATCGTGGCGGGAGTGAAGTTTCCGGCGAGGGCCGAGGCATAGAGGAAGGGTTTGAATCCAGACCCGGGCTGGCGCTTCGCCTGGGTGACGCGGTTGTACTTGCCGAGGCCTTCGAAATAATCGAAGCCACCGACCAGCGACATGACGGCCCCGTTGTTGGGGTCGATTGCGATGAGCGCGCTCTCGGCCTGCGGCACCTGCGCGAGCTCGGCGGGGCCGTCGGCCTTGTCGCGCACGACGTACACGACGTCGCCGCGGGCCAGGATCTCGGCGGCGGACTTGGGCTCGGGACCCGACAGACCGTTCTCTCGCCGTCTCGCCCACGACAGGCCGGCCCATTCGATCGATGCCGTGCTGCCGCCCTTGATGTACACGTCGGCCGTCTTCTCGGCCACGTTCATCACGATGGCGGGCTGCACGATGCCCACGCGGTTGAACTCGTCGAGCAGCAACTCCAGGGCCTCGGGTTTCTCGGCGCCCGTGAGTTCGACCTTGCTGGCCGCGCCGCGCCAACCGTGACGACGGTCGTAGTCGACGAGGCCCATGCGCAGCGCCCGGTTCGCGGCGGTCTGCAGCCGCCCGTCGATCGTGGTGTATACCTTGAAGCCGGACTCGAGCGCCTTGTCGCCGAATTTCTCCTTCACGTACAGGCGCGCCATCTCCGCGACGTATGGAGCCTCGACGTCGGCGAGCGCGCGGTGCGCCTTGGCCCTAACTACTTCCTTCGAGGCCAGGTCGGCGGTGGCCTGGTCGATGAAGCCGAGCTCGCGCATGCGGCGCAACACGTACGCGCGGCGCTCCGTCGCGCCGGTGGGATTCGTGATCGGGTTGAACCTGGACGGCGATTGCGGCACGCGTGCGAGCAGCGCGGCCTCTCCCAGCGTGAGCTGATCGAGCGGCTTGCCGAAATAGGTCTCCGCTGCCGCGGCGATGCCATACGAACGCTGGCCGAAGAAGATCACGTTCAGGTACAGCGCGAGGATCTCCTGCTTCGTGAACTGGCTTTCGAGGCGCTGGGTCACGAAGACTTCCTGCAGCTTGCGCCGCACCGTCTGATCCTGCGTGAAGAAAGCGCTGCGCGCGGTCTGCATCGTGATCGTGCTCGCGCCCTGCCGGTCGGCGGACGTCACGTTCACGAACAGCGCGCGGATGACACCCTTCCAGTCGAATCCATGGTGCTCGAAGAACTGGTCGTCTTCCGCGGCGATGAACGCGTTCTTGACGATGTCGGGAATCTGTTCGTACTTCACCGGGTTGCGCCGCTGCTCGCCGATCTGCGCGATCAGCTCGCCGCTGCGTGTATAGACGCGCAGGGGCACCGCGAGCTCGGCGTTCTTCATCGCTTCGACGGCCGGGAGCGTCGGTTCCAGGTAGACGAAGCTGCAAACAAAGGCGTAGGCCGCCCCGACTGTGACCAGCGTCACACCCATCACGACGAAGGCGATCATCCGAAAGTAGTTTGGCTTCACAGAATCCGGGTCTCGTCTGTTGCGCGCGCGTTATGCCCTATGCATAGTAACCGCCGTCGATTCGCATACTCACTGAAAGGTGGGGACGCAAAGCTTCCGGTCTAAGGGCCCGCATTGGCCTAGGACAGCGGGGTTGCCGGCTCGAAGGTCTCTTCGAGTTGATACGGAAACTGCTGCCCAGTTCCCAATGCTCACCTCCGCCGGTGTCTAGGCTCTCCACTCCGTTGGCGGCCCGGGGGAATATCCCGGGGAATCCACCAGTTTCGTGAGAGGCGTCTCGTTCAATTTAACTTCACGCTGATATATAGTGTCTTGGGTTTAAGACAGGTCGCGCGAAATCGCCGTAACTATATGAAAGGACTGCTAAAGTGCTGTTCCTAACGCGCAAATATCGTCCCGTTCTCGGGCTTGACATAACAACTTCTTCGGTCAAGTTGATCGAGCTCGTGATGAGCGGCGGTTCCTACCGCGTCGAGTCATACGCGGCCGAACCGACCCCGCAGAACGCGATGAACGAGAAAGCCATCGTCGACGCCGAAGCCGTCGGCGAGGCCATTCGTCGCGCGGTGAAGCGCTCCGGCGCCGGTGCAAAGGAAGTCGCCATCGCGATCTCCGGCGACGCCGCGATCACCAAGGTCATCCAGATGCCCCGCTCGCTGCGCGAGCGCGATCTCGAAGCCCAGGTCGAGATGCAGGCCGATCAATACATCCCCTTCCCGATGGACGAAGTGTCGTACGACTTCGAAGTGTTGGGACCGTCGGAGAAGGATCCCGAGACCAACGACGTGTTGTTGGTCGCGACGCGCACGGAAAACGTGGAGCAGCGCCAGGCCGCGGTGAACGCGGCGGGTCTCACCGCGAAGATCGTCGACGTCGAAGCGTTCGCGCTCGAGAACGCGTGCAAGCTCATGACGCACCAGATGCCCGACGGCGGCATCGACCGGACGATCGCGGTCGTCGACTTCGGCGCGAGCAGCACCACGTTCAGCGTGCTGCGAAATCTCAAGGTCATCTACACGCGCGATTTCGCGTTCGGCGGGCAGCAGCTCACCGAAGAAATCATGCGCACCTACGGCCTCTCGATGGAGGAAGCCGGCCGCGCCAAGAAGGAAGGCGGGCTGCCGGGAAACTTCCAGGCGGAAGTGCTCGATCCGTTCATCGACGACATGACGCAGCAGGTCAGCCGCTCGCTGCAGTTCTACCTCGCCTCGGGTTCGGGCCGCGATCAGCCGGAGAAGATCCTCGTCTGCGGCGGTTGCGCCAACATCTCGGGCGTGTCCGACGTGATTTCGAGCCGCGTGGGAATCTCCGCGGAGAAGGGCGACCCGCTGGGTCAGATGAAACTTTCGTCTCGCGCCAAGGCGCAGGCGGTGGCGCGTGACGCCACGGCGCTGCTCACGGCGTGTGGTCTCGCACTGCGGAGCTTCGACAACTAATGCCTCGCATAAACCTACTTCCCTGGCGCAACGAAGAACGCAAGGAGCGGAAGCTCCGCTTTCTCGTCGCGCTCGGCGGCGCGGCGATCGGCGCGTGCCTCACGGCGTTCGTCGGCTACCTCATGATGGACTCCATGGTCAGCGCGCAGGAAGCGCGTAACGAGCAGTTGCGCGGCGAAATCCGCGAGCTCGACAAGCAGATCGAGAAGATCAACAGCCTCGAGGCCGACAAGGCGCGCTTCATCGCGCGCATGGACGTCATCGAGAAGCTGCAGCGTTCGCGTCCAGAGATCGTGCACATCTTCGACGAGATCGCGAAGCAGATTCCGGACGGCGTGTACCTCACCGCCATCTCGCAGGAAGGCCGGCGAGTGAAGTTCGAGGGCGTCGCGCAATCATCGACGCGCGTGTCGACCTTCATGCGCAACATCGATGGCAATGCCTACCTGACCAAGCCCGAGCTCGAGGTCGTGAAGACCGAGCGCGAGGGCGGCGCGGGTTCCACGGTGGCGGGCGCCACGTTCGTCCTGTGGGCCGATCTGTCGGGCCGTGAGGATCCGGCGGCCGAAGCCAACAAGCCCAAGCGGCGCATCGCGGCGGGGGGCTGAACATGAGTGTTCTGGACGATCTCAAGAATCTCGATCCCAACGATCCTGGCCGCTGGCCGTTCCCGGTCCGCGCCGGCGCCGTGGCGATCTGCTTCGTGGTGCTCGCGGCCGTGCTGTTCTACGTCCTGGTGTGGAACGAGCAGAAGCCGAACCTCGATCGCGTGACGGGCGAAGAGGCTCAACTGCGCGAAACGTTCCGTGCCAAACACGCGAAGGCCGTGAACCTAGCTGTCTATCAACAGCAGCTCGCGGACATCGAGCGGTCGTTTGGCGCGCTGCTGCGCCAGCTTCCGGGCAAGACCGAAGTCCCAAACCTGCTGGTCGACATCTCGCAGGTCGGCGTCGGAGCGGGTCTCGAGGAAAAGCTCTTCCAGCCTTCGGGCGAAGTGAAGCGTGATTTCTACGCTGAGCTGCCGATCAAGATCCGTCTCACCGGCTCGTACCACCAGATGGGAGAGTTTGTCAGCGGCATCGCCGCACTGCCGCGCATCGTCACGCTCGACGAGATGAAGATCAAAGCCGAGAACAAGGACGTCTACGACAACCTGTCGTTCGAACTCACCGCCAAGACGTACCGGTATCTGGATGACGCCGAAGTCGCTGCGGCCGAGAAGGCTAAAGCTCCGGCGCCGGGCCAGGCGCCGGCCGCGCAATAACGGGCAAGCAGGTCATGGATATGTCGAAACAGAAGAATTCGTGGCTCCTGGCTGTCGCCCTCTGCGTCGCGGTCGGCTCGCTCGCCGGCTGCAGCAGCAAGGACGACGAACTCAACGAGTACATCGCGGACACCAAGAAAGAACCCGGTGGCCGGGTCGAGCCGCTCCCCGAGCTCAAGCCGTACGAGTCGTACGCGTACGAGTCCGCGTCGATGCGCTCGCCGTTCATGCCGGGTGGTTCGAGTGGTTCGGCTTCCGGCCCCCGTCCGGACAATCGCCGCAACCGCGAATTCCTGGAACAGTTCTCGCTCGATACGTTGCGAATGGTCGGCACCTTGCGGCTGCAGGACCGGACGTACGGGCTCGTGAAGACGAAAGATGGACTCGTGCACCGCGTATCGGTCGGCGCGTACCTCGGCCAGGCCGAGGGCAAGGTGACCGAAATTACGCCTTCGAAGATCAGTGTCGTGGAGCTGGTTCCGGATGGAGTCGGCGGATACATGGAACGCCCTGCCGCGCTCGCCCTGAATAACTGAAGTTTCACGCCTTGGGACCTGGGAGTAGATTCGAATGAACAAGATCACCATCCGCCAGCTGGCCGCTTCGACCGTCCTGTGGTTGACCGCCGCGGTCATCGTCTCGCTGGCCAGTTCGGCAGCCTTTGCTCAGGGCACGCCCAACAAGCTGGAGTCGATCGACGTCCAGAATCTCGCGGGTCAGCAGATGCAGCTCACGCTGCGTCATTCGGCGCCGCCGTCCGAACCGGTCGCTTTCACGATCGACAACCCGGCGCGGATCTCGCTCGACCTCGCGAACACCGCACTCGCGCTCCCGTCCCGCCGCGTCGACGTGCGTGCCGGCGGCGTCGATTCCATCCTCGCCGCCGAGGCTGCCGGGCGTACCCGCCTCGTGCTGAACCTCGACCGACTGCTCCCGTACACCACGCGCGTCCAGGGCAACGACATCATCGTCATGATCGGCGCCGCGGCGTCCCCGACCTTTGCGGCTGCCGCTTCGAGCGGTGCCGCGGGTTCACCGGCCCCGCGCGCGGCCGCGGTGCCCACCGGTCCGCGCGCCATCCGCGCGATCGATTTCCGGCGCGGTGCGGGCGGCACGGGCCGCGTCATCGTGCGCCTCTCCGATCCGCGCACGCCGGCCAACCTGCGCCAGCTCGGCAACCAGATCGTCGTCGACTTCGCGGGTGCCGAGGTGGCGAGCAACCTCGCCCGTCGCTATGACGCCGCCGATTTCGCCACGCCGGTGACCGGCTTCGACGTGGTCCGCGTCGGCGACGGCGTGCGCCTGTCGATCAGTGCCGCCGGCGACTACGAACAGCTTGCTTACCAGTCCGACGACCAGTACGTCGTCGAAGTGCAGCCGGCCCGCAAGGCCGCGCAAAAGATCGAGGACAAGCGCGTCTACACGGGCGAGCGCCTCACGCTGAACTTCCAGGACATCGAGACGCGCGCCGTTCTTCAGCTCCTCGCGGACGCCAGCGGCCAGAACATCGTCGTCTCCGACTCCGTGCAGGGCAGCGTCACGCTGCGCCTCCAAAACGTTCCCTGGGACCAGGCGCTCGACATCGTCCTGCGCACGAAGGGTCTCGACAAGCGTCGCAACGACAACGTCATCATCGTCGCGCCGACCGAAGAGCTGGCCTCGCGTGAGAAGGCCGAGCTCGCCGCGCGCGCCGACGTGCAGGACCTGGCGCCGATCCGTTCCGAATATCTCCAGGTCAACTACGCGAAGGCGGCGGACCTGGCGGCGTTGATCAAGTCGGGTGGCGGTACGACCGGTGGTGGAGGCCTGCTCTCCAAGCGCGGCACCATCTCCGTGGACGAACGCACGAACACGCTGCTGCTCGCGGATTCCGCGGACCGTCTCGAAGACATCCGCCGGCTCGTGGGCACGCTCGACATCCCGATTCGCCAGGTGCAGATCGAAGCCCGCATCGTCATCGTGAACGATGACTTCTCGCGCGAACTCGGTGCCCGCGCCGGCTTCAGCGGCTTCGACTTCTTGGGCAACAACCTCGGTTACACCAGCGGCAACGCGCCGAACAACGATGACATGCTCGAGTTCATGCAGGAGCGCGCGGACGATGACGATCCGACGAACGACGGCCCCGGCTTCGTGCTGTCGGACGGCCCGGGCGTCCCGAACCGCTACAACGTGAACCTGCCGGTCGGCAGTCCTGCGGGTAGCATTGCGTTCATGCTGCTGGGTCGCGACTTCCTCGTCGACCTCGAGATCTCGGCGGCGCAGTCCGAAGGCCGTGGCGAGGTCATCTCGACCCCGCGCGTCATCACGGCGAACCAGCGTGAAGCGAGCATCGAGCAGGGCGTCGAAATTCCCTACCAGGAGTCGGCTTCTTCCGGTGCCACGACCATCTCCTTCAAGAAGGCCGTGCTCTCGCTCAAAGTCACGCCGCAGATCACGCCTGACAACCGCGTCATCCTCGACCTCAACGTCAAGAAGGACAGCGTCGGCCAGGTCATCGTCGGCGGCGCCGGGCAGCAGGTCCCGTCGATCGACACGCGCGAGATCACCACGCAGGTCCTCGTCAACGACGGACAGACCGTGGTGCTCGGCGGCATTCTCGAGACGGAGCGTCGCGAGACGGAGAAGAAGGTCCCGTACCTGGGCGACGTGCCGGTGCTCGGCCGCCTGTTCAAGACGACCGGAAAGACGAACAACAAGGACGAGCTGCTGATCTTCGTCACGCCGAAGATCCTGCGCGAAGGCGCCAGCGTCTACTGATCGACGTCTGCAGTTCGATTCGGCAGCGGCCGCCTTCGGGCGGCCGCTTTCGTTTCCGCTATGCTCGATCGCGATGTCGAACCGTGACTCCAATGTTTTCCTGATCGGCCCGATGGGCTCCGGCAAGACTGCCGTGGGCAAGCAACTGGCGCGCCTTCTGCGCGCGCCGTTTCGCGACAGCGACGCCGAGATCGAGTCGAAGACAGGCGTGGACATCTCGTACATTTTTTCGCGTGAAGGCGAGGCCGGCTTCCGCCAGCGCGAGCGGGAAGCCATCGAGGAGCTGACACGCGAGTGCCCCATCGTGCTCGCGACGGGCGGCGGCGCCATCCTCCTGCCCGAGAACCGCGCGGCCCTTCACGAGCGCGGCTTCGTCGTGTATCTCAAGACGTCCATAGACCAGCAGGTCGAGCGCGTACGCCAGGGCCGCAACCGCCCGCTGCTCCACGACGTCGATCCGCTCGTCAAACTGACCGAGCTCATGGACATCCGGGCACCGCTCTACGAGGGCCTCGCCGACTTCACCATCGCGACCGACGGCCGCAAGGTCCACGTGGTCGCGGATGCCATCCTGGCGGCATTCAAGGCGGCGCAGCCGCTGGCCTGAGGCCGCATAATTCGGCCTTCGGTCCCAATTGGAATCCGTGTGCAACGCATCGAAGTCAGCCTGGGAACGCGCAGCTATCCGATCCTGATCGGTCCCGGAGCCATGCAAGCGGACGAGGAGCTCGACCGCGCCATTCCGGCCAAGGACGTGCTGGTCATCACCAACACCACCGTCGGCCCGCTGTATGCCGCGAAGCTCGTGCAGGCGCTTGCGCCACGCCGCTGCCTGGAAGTCGTGCTGCCGGATGGGGAGGTCCACAAGACGTTCGCCAACATCTCGCGCGTGCTCGACGTCCTGGTGGCCAACCGGTTCGCTCGGGACGCATGCGTCATCGCGCTCGGAGGCGGGGTCGTCGGCGACATGGCGGGTTTCGCCGCGGCCTGTTATCAGCGCGGCATCGCCTTTGTACAGGTGCCCACTACGCTGCTCGCGCAGGTCGACTCGTCCGTCGGTGGCAAGACTGGTGTCAATCATCCGGGCGGCAAGAATCTGATCGGTGCGTTTCACCAGCCGGCTGCCGTCTTCGCGGATACCGACACACTCGCAACCCTGCCCGACCGCGAATTGCGCGCCGGACTCGCCGAGGTCATCAAGTACGGCCTGATCATCGACCGGCCCTTCTTCGACTGGCTGGAGGGTCATGCTGCCGCGCTGTTGGCGCGCGATACCGCGGCGCTGACGCACGCCATCAAGCGATCCTGCGAGATCAAGGCCGGGATCGTCGCGCGTGACGAGCGCGAGCAAGGCGAGCGGGCTCTCCTGAACCTCGGTCATACGTTCGGCCATGCCATCGAGAGCGCCACGAACTACTCCACCTGGCTGCACGGCGAGGCCGTCGGCGCTGGCATGATGTTGGCCGCGGACATGTCGCAACGGCTGGGGTGGGTCAGCGCAGCGGACGTCGAGCGCGTCGAACGCGTGCTCAAACTCTTCGGGCTGCGCACAGACGTGAAGACCCTGCCCGCGGCGACGATCGCCGAGAACATGAAGATCGACAAGAAGGTTGCCGCCGGGCGCGTCCGCCTCGTGTTGTTGAAGGCCATCGGCAAGTCCCTGATAACCGGCGACTACGAAGACGCGGCGTTGCGGGAGACGCTGCGCGCGCGTTGCGGCTGAGCCATGACGTCGTCGCTCGCGCCCTACGCAGCGTTCGACGAGCGCACGCGTGGCAGAAGGTTTCCTGAGACGGCGCCTCGCTTTCGCACCGAGTTTCAGCGCGACCGCGATCGAATCATTCATTCGAACGCGTTTCGCAGACTCGTCTACAAGACACAGGTGTTCGTGAACCACGAGGGCGACCTCTATCGCACGCGGATCACGCATTCCCTCGAAGTCGCGCAGATCGCCCGTACCGTGGCACGCGCGCTGCGGATCAACGAAACGCTGACAGAAGCGATCTGCCTCGCTCACGACCTCGGCCATACGCCATTCGGGCATGCCGGCCAGGACGCGCTCAACGAATGCATGCGCGAGTACGGCGGGTTCGAACACAACCTGCAGTCTCTGCGTGTCGTCGACGAACTCGAAGAGCGATACGCGGACTTCAGCGGCTTGAACCTCACGTTCGAATGTCGCGAGGGCGTGCTCAAACACTGTTCCTCGCAGAATGCACGCCTGCTCGGTGACGTCGGAGAGCGTTTCCTGAATCGCACGCAGCCGGGGCTCGAGGCGCAGCTGTCGAACATCGCGGATGCCATCGCCTACAACAACCACGACGTCGATGACGGCGTTCGAGCCGGACTCATCACGGCCGACGAGCTCCGCGAAGTGAGCGTATTTGCGCGGTTTCACGACGAAGTCGTCGCGAGATACCCGGCAACGCCGCCGCGCCGGCAGCTCTACGAAACGATCCGCAGGATGGTCGACTACCTCGTCAGCGACGTCATCATGGAAGCCGAGAGACGGATCGCGGCGGCCCGGGTGGACAGTATCGACTCGGTCCGGAATCAGCCGCAGCCACTGGTTTCCCTGAGCGACGGTGTACTCGAAGAGCATCAGGAACTAAAACGATTCCTGCGCACTAAGCTCTACAATCACCCAAAGGTCAGGAATGTCATGGACGAAGCGAGAGCAACCCTCAAGTCATTGTTCGAGGGTTATCTGAAGGAGCCGTCGCGTCTGCCGGTCGAACATCAAGCACTCATGGCGCGCGCCGATGCGGAAGGTGGCGAGAAGGCGCGAGCGCGCGTAGTGGCGGACTATGTGGCGGGGATGACGGATAGGTTTGCATTTCTTGAAGACAAAAGATTTTTATCCCGCTGAGCAAAGTCGGCTGTGCATTCGGCGACATAGGAACAGAGCATGCTCAAGAGTTCGCGTGACCAACTCTTATATTCATTCAGAAGAGTGCTTCGTCCTCTAATCCGAATCTTGGTTAGGTCTGGCGTTCGATACGACGAGTTTCTTGAGCTTGTTCGTGGCGTCTACGTTGAAACCGCAATCCGGGATGGTGTCGGAGATAGCGCAAAGCTAACTCGAGCGAAAGTCTCGCTCTCGACGGGTGTTCCGCGTCGAGATGTTGACCGCTTTATCGACAACGATGGCGAACTCCCCGCTGCGCCGAAGACGTTAACGGCGACGCTCTCTGAGGTGCTTAACAGGTGGCATACGGACCCTCAGTTTGTTGGTCCATACGGGATTCCACTGGAACTTGAAGTTCGTAGCCAAAAGAGCCGTTCGTTCTCGGAGCTAGTGGGAACAGTCGATCCGAGCGCGACTATTCACGACGTGCTCGAGGAACTGATTCGCCTACGAACGGTTGTTTGGTCGGGCGATACGCACGTACGAACAATTTCTCGTGCTTTTATTCCTGTGGAAGAGATGTCTCCGGCACAACTTGAGTTTTTCGGCAACGCGTTAACGCGGCTCGCAAATACTTTGCAGTTCAATCTTGATAGCCGAAATGCGGATAAGCGGCTTGAGCGATCAGTAATCTCGGATCGCGGTCTTCCGCGGGTCGTGGTTCCGGTGTTTGAGAAGCATGTACGGGAGAAAGTGTCCGATCTATTGATTGATCTTGATAACTGGCTGAGTCCGTATTCGGCCGACATTGAAACAGGGCCGGAATTTGAACGCGTCGGGCTGGCGGTATTTCAGTTTGTCGACCCAGTGACTGATGCGACTCCACTGCGAGAACGCGTCAGCGATGACCCCAAGTAGAGTTTCCCCTGAGACTTCCCTCCACCCGCTTGAACTTGCTGCAAACGAGATGCGATCTCGTCTATAAGATTTTGACTTAAGGAGAGCAATAGAAGTACTGTCTGTGACGTAGGTCTCGTTCTACGTCGAATTTCGTAAAGTGTGTCGTCCATCCCAAGGATAGGGCGCGGGAGGCACGAAGGGTTATGTCTAATAAGACCAAGTACTTATTGGGGCTCGTTGTTGCGTTCATTGGTGCACGGGCGGGAGCCGAGCAGGCATTTGTCGCCGGTCCTGTCGAAGCACTTTCTAAGAATGGCGCATCCGTAACTGTTCTGGGACAAACATTCGTTGTCCTTTCGGCTCAAGACTTGATTCCAACCCTGGCGCGTGCGGGCGCGAGGCCGGAGCGACTCATTTTGGGTGAATACGTTGTCGTGACTGGCCTTCGGCTCCCAAATGGGCAGCTGGTGGCTAAGAAGTTCGGGCGGCTCGAGACTTCGTATGTGGCGGGGGCAAGTAACGTATTCCTCTCAGGTGTCGTGACGTCGGTCAATTCGGGACTTGGGGTGATTCGCGTCGGGAACGTAGATGTTTATACGAACGATGCTTTGGTGAGTTCCGCGATCTCAGTTCAGACGGGAAGCAAGGTTGAAGTATTGGGGCGGCAATCCCAGCCGCTCGGCGTCGTATGGGCAGCAGAGATTTCGACTGGCGAAATCCCAGAGCGCGACTCAGCTAACGTTTCCGCGATTGTGCAAACCGGGCGAGGCATTCAGAGCATCCAGGGCACTGGCATCCAAAGCATTCAGGGCACTGGAATCCAGAGCATTCAAGGAACCGGCGCCTTAAGCATCCAAGGCACGGGAAAGCAGAGCATTCAGGGAACCGGCAAGCAGAGCATTCAGGGCACAGGGGTGCAGAGCATTCAAGGGACCGGCGCTTTGAGCATCCAAGGCACAGGCAGGCAAAGCATTCAGGGAACCGGCAAGCAGAGCATTCAGGGCACAGGGGTGCAGAGCATTCAAGGGACCGGCGCTTTGAGCATCCAAGGCACAGGCAGGCAAAGCATTCAGGGAACCGGCAAGCAGAGCATTCAGGGCACAGGGGTGCAGAGCATTC
>CADEED010000002.1:72625-101259 GCA_902826225.1 uncultured Pseudomonadota bacterium
AGGGCACAGGGGTGCAGAGCATTCAAGGGACCGGCGCTTTGAGCATCCAAGGCACGGGAAAGCAGAGCATTCAGGGAACCGGCAAGCAGAGCATTCAGGGCACAGGGGTGCAGAGCATTCAAGGGACCGGCGCTTTGAGCATCCAAGGCACAGGCAGGCAAAGCATCCAGGGAACTGGCAAGCAGAGCATCCAAGGCACTGGCGCCCGTTGATCGCCGCAAGCGGAAGTGTGCCGCTGGGTGTGAAGTCTCGGGAGGGAGCGGTAATGGCTGCCTTCCTATCGGGTTGAAATAACCCGTTAATCGCATCGGCTATGTCAACACGGATAACTTCGTGTTTAGCCCACTTTTGTCGGCAATCAGGGCCGTAGTGAGTAGTCGGTGTTGTTCGCTCTGGACGCATACTTGTTGCGTCATCGTTTGCCAATAAAGACTTAGATCCGCGAACCGAATGTCGCGCGTGGCACCGAATCGAGCAAACTCCAAAGGTCGTCGCCAGCTAGGTAAAGGCTCGCTCGACGATCATTTACACGAGCAGCTCTCCAAAATCTTGATAAGTCTCGCGCATTTGCTTCTTCGCAATGGATACGGGTACTCGAAGATTAACGCTGTCACGAAAGCTGCGTTCGTCAAAGCCGCTGCGGAGCTCCACAAAGAAACGCACAAGAAGAGAAACATTGCGCGCATCGCAACGCTCACGGGTCTAACTAGATTGGAAGTTTCGCGTCTTCTAAGGTCGGGCGCCGAAGCGAGCCCTGGTAATGTCGTTCAGCTCAACCGAGCAGTTCGTGTTGCTGAGGGCTGGGTCTCCGATCGTGAATTTGCCAGTTTCAAGAACAAGCCTCGACGACTACCTTTTTCGGGTCCGGAGGGTAGTTTTACGAAACTCGTCAGAAAGTACAGCGGCGACATTCCAGCACGCGCAATGGCTGAGGAAATGAGGCGCCTCGGAATGGTGAGTGTCGATTCCGGGAAGACGATGAGGCTAGTTCGCAGTCAGATCTCCGCATCGAGATCGACGATCTCAAGCCTGCGAGCAATGGCGCCGTGGGTGCGATTCTTGACGTTTCGGACTGAAAATGGCGCATCCGAGCAGTTCAGATCAAAAGCCGACTTCATTAGGATGAGCTTTGATTCGCTGCCGCAGGTCCGGGCTGCAATTCGCGAAGTAGAGACACGTCGCGCAGCGTTCATCGATGGGCTCTTAGCGCTCACCACTGGCCCCTCTGCCAACAACGGCTACGAAATTTCGGTCAGCGTGGCATTGGCAGCAACGCATCCCAAGCGCGTAGCAAGGAACAAACAGTGAAAAAGAAGGCTTACGGGCGTCGCCCGCAGGAAGCGGAAACCGTTATCCGTGAAGCGATCATTCAGCTTTTTTCGCTTCAGATTGCGGCCGGACTTTCAAAGAAGGATCTACACAGCTTCGCACTTCGGTGCGTGGAATCTGCGGTGGGCCAGGCCGTATTGACTGTTAGCGAGAAGGATCAAACCGACGTGCACCACATTGGGAGCATTCTCCGTGTCTGGCATCGTGAGACTGCATACTTAGATCGCAATGGGTTCCCTAAGCCGCTTTCGATGAGCGGAAAAGCGGGATTGCGCAGTCTTGCAAAGCGGCACTGCCCATCCGAAAGGGTAGATTCTTTGTTGAGAACCCTGATGCGGACCGGCCTGATTGGGCAATCCAGCAATGGTCGCTGGACGCCCAAGTCGAATCACGCCGTATTGCCATGTGTGACCGAAGAGACATATCGACACATAGCCGATGGGGTTGCTAGGTTCGTCCAAACGGTAACGCGGAATGTGAGCGTATCTGACAAGAAGCATGCACTCTTTGAACGCAGCGCAAAGGTTAGAAAGTTTCCTGTTTCGGACACGCAGGAATTCTGTCAGTTTGTGCGGCAGCAGGCTTCGGTCTTCCTTGGTGCCGTGGATGATTGGATGGAGGCTCGCGCAGAGGCTCACGCGAAATCGCGCACTCGAAAGTGCAATGCGGGGGTATTCACCTTCGCTTTTCTAGACGACGCGTACCTGCCGTAGCGCCGTAATCTCTATTCAATCTCGTTACTTCGGCAAATCATCTCTCAACGCCCGCCGCAAAATCTTCCCCACGTTTGTCTTCGGCAGCTCGCTCTTGAAGTACACGTGTTTCGGCACCTTGTACCCTGTCAGGGACTTTCTGCAGTGATCGATAATCAGCTGTTCCGTGAGATTCGGATCCTTCTTCACAACGAACAATGCGACCACTTCGCCTGACCTCTCGTCTGGTTGAGCCACGGCTGCAGCTTCCAGCACGCCAGGATGCGTCACTACCACGCTCTCGACCTCATTCGGATACACGTTGAATCCGGAAACGAGGATCATGTCCTTCTTCCGGTCTTCGATGTACACGAGTCCGCGCTCGTCGATGCGGCCGATGTCGCCAGTGCGGAGGACATCCTTGCCGATCATCACCTTGGCGGTCTCATCCGGGCGGTTCCAGTAGCCGGCCATCACCTGGGGGCCGCGCACGCAGATCTCTCCAACCTGGTTGATGCCGAGTTCGTTGCCGTCGTCGTCGCGAATGCTGATCTCGGTGGATGAGATCGGTAGTCCGATAGACCCGTTGAAATCCTCGCCCATGATGTTGATGCAAGCGGCGGGCGACGTCTCGGTAAGCCCCCAGGCTTGTGTCAGCACCTTGCCGGTGACGAGCTTCCATTTCTTCGCCACGGATTCCTGCACGGCCATTCCGCCGCCGAGCGTCACCTTGAGTTCGCTGAAATCGACGGTGTCGAATCCGGGCGTGTTCAACAGCGCATTGAAGAGCGTGTTGACTCCGCTGATGAACGCAAACTTGTGTTTCTTGAGTTCGGCGACGAACGCCGGGAAATCACGCGGATTGGTGATGAGGATGTTGCTCCACCCGAGCACGACGAACAGGAGGCAGTTAGCCGTCAACGCGAAGATGTGATACAGCGGCAGCGCGGTGATCACGACCGCCGGGTCGCGCGAAAACGCCTGCGAGATCCACTCCATCGCCTGCAACACGTTCGCCACCATGTTGCCGTGCGTGAGCATCGCGCCTTTCGCGACGCCGGTCGTGCCGCCGGTGTACTGGAGGAACGCTATATCCTCGTGTCCGATTTTCACGGGCGCGAGGCGAATCTTCGCGCCCTCCTTCAATGCATCCTTGAATCGCTTGGCGCCGGGCAGGCTGTAAGGCTTCACCTGCTTGCGCTTGTGGCGCACGACGAAGTCGACGATGGCGCCTTTGGGGAAGCCAAGCAGCTCTCCAACGCTGGTGATCACGATGTGCTTCACCGGCGTGTGCGCGATCACTTCCTGCAGCACATGCGCGAAGTTTTCTAGGATCACGATGGTGGTAGCACCGGAATCGGTGAGCTGGTGTTCGAGCTCGCGTGTGGTGTACAGCGGGTTGGTGTTGACGACGACGAGGCCGGCCCGCAACGCGCCAAGGATGGCGATAGGGTACTGCAGGGTGTTAGGCATCATGACGGCGACCCGATCGCCTTTCTTGAGCCCGCAGCTCGTCTGCAGAAACGCCCCGAAACGGGCGGACAGGACGTCGAGGTCCCCGTAGGTAATGGCCTTGCCCATCTGCACGTACGCATCCCGTACGGAATGCACGGCCATCCCGCGTTCGATCAGCTCCTTGAGAGAGGGGTACTCATTGATGTTGATCTCCGCGCGGACGCCGGGCGGGTACGACTTGAGCCAATGCTTTTCCACGACGACCCCTCTAATTCTCTGTCCGGAGGCTAGCCTTACGGTTTGTCGGGAGCAACTAGCAGCGGCTTGAGCTTGGGCCAGAGGTTTTCGAGCATCTGGGGCTGGCCCTTCGCATTCGGATGGATGCCGTCGTCCTGCATGAGGTCGGGCTTGAGCGCCACCTGGTCGAGGAAGAATGGCACGTACGCGACGCGGTACTCCTTGGCGAGCGTCGCGAACATGTCGAAGAATTCCTTCCCATAACGCGGTCCGTAGTTAGGCGGAATGATCATGCCGACGAGCACCACTTTCGCCTTGGCGGCGGTGGACTTCTCGATGATCTTGCGTAGGTTTTCGCGGCTCGCGGCGAGCGGCAGGGCCCGAAGGCCATCGTTCCCGCCGAGCTCCACGATAACGATCGCGGGCTTGTGCGTCTCGAGCGCGCGCGGCAGCCGGGCCAGCCCTCCCTGCGTGGTCTCGCCGCTCACGCTGGCATTGACCACGCGGTATCCGTAACCTTCGGAGGCGATCCGCTTCGCGAGCAGGTTTACCCAGCCCTCCTGTACCTTTATGCCGTAACCGGCACTCAGGCTGTCGCCGAGCACGACGACGGCTCGCGGGGGCTGGTCTGCCGCCGCGAGCGGCCCCACGAACACGAATACCAATGCGAGCTGAACGAGCCTGATGAGCGTACTCAAAGCAGAAAGCCTCACAAAAAAGGTTACCAGCCCCGAGGGGATGCTGACCATCGTGGACAACGTCACGTTGGACATTGCCGCGGGTGAATCAGTTGCCATTGTCGGCGCTTCCGGCGCCGGAAAATCAACGCTCCTGGCCCTGCTGGCGGGACTGGACGAGCCAACCTCCGGACGCATAACCCTTGCCGGCGCCGACTTGACGGCGTTGGACGAGGATGGGCGCGCCCGCCTCCGCGCCGAAAGGGTCGGCTTCGTCTTCCAGTCGTTCCACCTCGTGCCGTCGCTGACGGCGCTCGAAAACGTCATGTTGCCGCTGGAGCTCGCGGGCCGCCGCGATGCACGTCCGACCGCCGCCGAAACCCTCGGCCGGGTCGGACTCGGGCAGCGAACGGGTCACTACCCGCGCCAGCTCTCGGGCGGCGAGCAGCAGCGCGTTGCGATCGCGCGGGCGTTCGTCACGCGGCCCGCGGTGCTCTTCGCCGACGAACCGACGGGCAATCTCGACACGCACACGGGCGAACGCATCATCTCGCTGCTTTTCGACCTCAACGCCCAGTCGCACACCACGCTCGTGCTCGTGACCCACGACCGCGCGCTGGCCGGTCGTTGTGGCCGCATCCTGCAGATGGATTCAGGAGCGTTCGTATGAGGGCGCCCGCGTGAGGGCGCTGGCCGTCGCATTGCGCATGCTCGCGCGCGAGTGGAGGTCGGGCGAGCTGGGTGTCCTGGTGCTCGCCATCACGATCGCGGTCGGCGCGCTCACGGGCGTCGGATTCCTGGTCGACCGCATCAATACGGCCGTCGACAATCAGGCGGGCGAGGTGCTCGCGGCCGACTTGCGCCTCGAGTCCGGCCAGGAAATGAACGGCGAGGCGCCGGTTGAAGCGCGCCGCCGCGGTCTCGAAGTGGCTCGCATGACGGCGCTTTTCAGCGTGGTGTTCAACGGCGACGCCAACCAGCTCACGTCTTTGCGCGCCGTCTCCGACAAATACCCGCTGCGCGGGCGCGTGATGCTGTCCGACGTCCCGTTCGGCGCGCCGCAGCCGGCCATCGGCATTCCAGCCCCTGGGGAAATATGGCCGGACTCGCGCCTTGCGGCCGCGCTCGACGCGCGAATCGGTACGGAGCTCAACATCGGTGCCGCGAAGTTCCGCGTCTCCCGCATCCTGATCACACGGCCCGACCAGGGCGCCACGTTCCTCTCGCTCGCGCCAAGCGTGATCATGAACGAGGCTGACCTCGGCGCGACGCAGCTCGTCCAGCCCGGCAGCCGCCTGCGTCATGCGCAGCTGTTCGCGGGTGAGCGCACGATCGTCGCGGAGTTCAAGGAATGGCTCGAGACGAACAAGCAGCGTCACGAGGAAATCGAAGACGTCGCGGATTCCGCGCCGCAGATCAAGTCGGCGATGGACCGGTCCGCTCGTTTCCTCAGCATCGCGAGTCTCGTCGCCGTGCTCCTGTGCTCGATCGCCGTCGCGATGGCGGCGCGCCGGTACGTGCATCGGCACCTCGATTCGGTCGCGCTGTTCAAGACGCTCGGAGCGACTCGCGCCTTCACGCTCACGGTGAGCCTGGTGCAGCTCGGGCTCGTCGGCCTGCTCGCGGCGACCCTGGGTTCGCTGCTCGGCTTCGGCGCGCAGGCCTGGCTCGTGAAGGCCCTGCAAGGGCTGCTGCGCGGAGATCTGCCGCCGGCAGGCTTCGCCCCTCTGGGCATCGGGTTCCTCACGGCGTTCGCGGTGCTCACGGGCTTTGCGTTACCGCCGCTGCTGCAGCTCTCGCGCACGCCGGCATTGCGCGTCCTGCGCCGCGACGTCGGGCCGCCGCAGCCGCTGGTTATCCTGGCCTTCGGGCCCGCCGTGCTCGCGGTCGCCTTCCTCATCTACTGGGTGCTGGGTGATCCGCGCATCGCGCTCATCTTCGTCGGCGGGCTGGCTGCGTTCGTCGTCGTGGTCGCGGGCGTGGGCTGGTTGCTGGTCCGGTTCGCCACGCGACTGCGCGGCGGGGTGGGCGTGTCGTGGCGCTATGGCATCGCGAACCTCGGCCGACGCCGCACGGAGAGCGTGGTGCAGCTTACGGCCTTTGCGCACGGCATCATGATGCTGCTGCTCCTCGCCGTGGTGCGCAACGATCTCCTCGCGGACTGGCGTCGCAGCCTGCCGGCCGACACGCCCAACTTCTTCTTCATCAACATCCCTGCCGAAGAGAACGTCGAGTTCGCGAAATTTCTCGAAGAACGGGGGGCGCGCGACGTGCACGTGCGCCCGATGGTCCGCGCGCGCATGACGCACATCGATGGCAAGCCGGTCGAGGACATCAAATTCGAGACACAGCGCGGCCGGAACTTCGCGGATCGCGACCAGAACATCACCTGGTCCGAAGACCTGCGGCGCGACAACGAGCTCACGGCCGGCAAATGGTTCACGAAAGAGGATTACGGCAAGCCGCTGGTGTCGATCTCCACGGAATACGCGGAGGAAATGAAGCTGAAGCTCGGGGACGAACTGTCCTTCGACGTCGCCGGAGAAACGTTCAGCGCGCGCGTGTCGAGCGTGCGCCGCGTGAAGTGGGATAGTTTTCAGCCCAACTTCTTCCTGATGTTCGCGCCGGGCCTGCTCGAGGGCACCCAGGGCACGTGGATGACGGCCACGCACATGCAGACCACGAACCCGAAGGTGATCGGCGATCTCGTGCGGCGCTTCCCGAGTGTTTCCGTGTTCAATGTCGACGAGCTGCTGAACCAGGTCCGGATGGTCGTCGATCGCGCCGTGGCCGCGGTGCAGAGCGTCTTCATCTTCACGCTGTTCGCGGGCCTGGTCGTGCTCATCGCCGCCGTGCAGGCCAGCCGCGAGGAGCGTCGCTACGAAAGCGCCATGCTGCGAACCCTGGGAGCGAACAAGGCGACGGTGCTCAAGGGATTGCTCGCGGAGTTTGCGACGCTCGGTGTCCTCTCCGGCGTGCTGGCGTCGGTCGGCGCATCGATCGCCGGCTGGTTCTTCGCAAACCGCGTGCTGCAGATCCCTTACACGCCGGACCCGATGGTCTGGGTCTACGGTGTGTTCGGTGGTGGAGCGCTCGTGTGTCTGGCAGGCTGGCTCGCGACTCGCGCCGTCGTGAACCAGCCGCCCTCACTCACGCTGCGGAACGCGCAGTGATCTCGCCGTGAAGAAGTCCGAGGTGCGGCGGCGCTCGATGGTCGGCTGGTACGACCCCCGCGTGCTCGCGCATTCGGGTTACCAGGTGGCGATCGCGAATGTGTTCGGACGTCATTCGGATACGCGGCTCATCGAGGCGCTCGCGAGCCAGCCGCAGGGAGAGTTCGACTACTCGAAGGATTTCGCGGCCGCGACCGGCGACTTCTGGTTCGACTACGTCTCGGACATCGGCGACGGCTGGAACTCCACGTTCGCGATCGCCGATGCCATCGCGCGGCCCATGCTCGAGGTCGCAGCGATCGGCAGCGAACGCGTCGCGACGCAGGCCGGCAAAGTGCTCGTGTTCGGCGGCGACGAGGTCTACCCCTACCCGTCGCGCAACGAGTACGAAGTGCGCACGGAAACGCCGTATGCACATGCATTCGCGGGCCGCGCGCATCCAGACGTGTTCGCGATCCCGGGCAATCACGACTGGTACGACAGCCTCGTCGCGTTCTCGCGCACATTCTGCCGTCCCGAGCGTGGGTTCGCGGGCTGCCGCACGCGCCAGGCGCGCAGCTATTTCGCATTGCGCCTGCCGGCGAACTGGTGGCTGCTCGCCATCGACCTGCAGCTCGGCGCTGATCTCGACGAGCCTCAGGTCCAGTACTTCCAGCAGGTCGCGCGACAGATGGACCCGGCTGCGAAGCTCATCTTCTGCGTGCCGGAGCCGCGCTGGATCCTCGAGGACGCGTATCCGACCCATTCGAGCTACGAAGAGCTGACGAGCACGCGCTTCCTCGAGGAAAAGGTGTTCAAGCGCCACGCGCGCGTCTTTCTCACTGGCGACCTCCATTTCTACAAGCGCCACGAGAACGAAGCGGGCGTGCAGAAGATCACGTCGGGCGGCGGCGGCGCATTCCTCCATCCGACGCACGCGCCAGATACCCGGAAGCTGCGCAACGGCTTCGTGCAGCGCGCCGCCTATCCGGACGAGAAGACTTCACGGGCGCTGTCGTGGAAAAACTTCCTGTTTCCGTTCGTGAATCCGAAATCCGGCTGGCTCTACGCCTTTCTTTACGCGATGTCGGCGTGGCTCGCATCGGCGAGCCTCGAGCTGTCGGACATCGTCGATTTGCCGCACGCGCTGAGCGCCGCTTTGAACGCCTCCATCCGCGATCCGCTCAACGGCATGTGGCTCGTGACGATCGTGGGCGGGTTCATCTTTTTCACGGACACGCACGTCCGCTCGTGGCGGATCCTGGGCGGCGCCTTTCACGCCGTGCTGCATCTCGCGGCCGCGTTTGCGGTGGGGTGGCTCGCGCTGCGGTTCACGACGGAAGTGCTGGACCTCTACTACGGCTCGATCGTTCAACTCCTGACTTCAGGGCTGATCGTCTTCGTGCTCGGCGGCCCCGTCGGCGCGTTCATCCTGGGCGTCTATCTATTCGTCTCGATCCGCGTCTTCCAGCGGCACGGCAACGAGGCGTTTTCCTCCCTGCGGATCGAGGACTACAAGCAGTGGTTGCGCCTCAAGATCTCCACGGATGGAGCGCTCACGATCCACGCGATCGGAATCGATCGCGTACCGCGGCGCTGGAAGTCGGTGGAGCGGGGCGGGGCTCCCTCGACGGAAGCGGACGACGGCGACGCGAGTGCGCCGCGGCTCATCGACAAGGTCGTGGTGCGCTAGCGCGCAAAGCAGAAGCGCGCTAACGCGCGACGTTGAAGCGGACCCAGGCGACCGGCAGACTTTCGCGGCGCAGGTTGAGACCCGCGAGCTCGACCGTGTAATCACCGGGGCCGAAGGCGCCTGCGTTCAAGGAGATGCGGACGTGGCCGTTCGAGTCCTTCGTGAGGCCGTCGATGACAGCCACGCGGCCCTGGTCCACGCGGTCGATCGCCACCTTGAACGTCGTGAAGCGCGTCCACGAGAGGTCGACCTTGAGCTCGGCGAAGTCGCCGTAGTTGAGCGATACGTTTGCACCCGCCGGCGGGCCGTTGCGGGCTGCGGCGATGAGCACGGTTCGCTTGTGCGTCGACGGCGCGATCGGCCGGTCGGCGATGTCGGTCTTGAGCTTGACGATGGCCTTGTCGCGCGAGACCACCTGCAGGGCGAGCACGAGGCAGGCGATCAGAGCGGCGGCCGCGAGGCCGGCGGCGCCGAAGATGAAAACCGGGTTTTGCCAGAAAGCTTTCGGCTTCTCCGCCCAAGGTTCCGCGATGCCTGCGGCGTCCAACAAGCGCAGGCCGGCGTTCACCTTGTCCGGGAGCCCCAGCTCCTCGATGAGCTGCGGGCGCGAGCGGATGAGCTTCTCGAAATCGGTGACGCCCTTTGGCGGGAGGCGACCGGCGAGATACCGCTCGACGATCTGGTTCTTGATGATGAACTCACGATCCATCGCGGGCGCAGCCAGGCTCACACCAGGGGATTCGATACGGCTCGCAGCTTCCATCGGTATTCGGGGCTTCGCAGGTTCGGGTTCGTGCGAGCGTCACGGCCTTCGCTGCCGGCGCGAACGCGCCGCAGGAACGCCAGCCGCCATTCGGGCTGGGCGAGTCCAAGCGGGCCATGGGTCCTACTCGATCGCACGGACGTATGCTGCGATTCTTATGTCCGAAAGCCGCTGCGCCGCTTCACACTCCGCGCAGCGGTTCCCGGCCGTCCTGCGACGTGGTTCGCAGTTTGGGGCGAGCGATCCGGACTAGACCGGCAAGCCGCCGTGATCCGTTAGTTTTCATGTGTTTGCCACCGAGGTATCCGCGTTCATGAAGTCGATCCGTAACCCGATTGCCGCTGCCATTTCGTTGCTATCCCTGGGCGGCTCCGCCGCGCTCGCCGCCGATGGCGATACCGCCACGGCCATCACGATCTACAGCTCGGCGCAGCCGGGTGCGATCTCGCCCGAGTTCTACCGCCCAGTCCCTGGCCAGGGCTCACCCCCGGCCATGTCGGTGCCGGGCTATGCACTGGTGCGCGATGACCGCCAGATGAGGATTGGCCAGGGCAGGTCGCAGCTTTCCTTCACCGACGTCGCGGCACTGATCGACCCCACGACGGTGACGTTCACGTCGCTGTCGGATCCGTCGACGCGGGTGCTCGAACAGAACTTCCAGTTCGATCTCGTGAGCACGCAGAAGCTGCTGCTCAAGTACATCGACAAGCAGATCACGGTCGACAAGCCCAACGGGAACACTGTCCAACCGATCACGGGCACGCTGCTGTCCGCCATCGACGGCATCGTGCTGAAGGCCAACGACAGCTCTATCTACTCGCTGCCATCGTACACGTCGGTTCGCTTCCCGGATCTGCCGGGCGGCCTCAACACGCGGCCGACCCTCGTGTGGGACGTCGTTTCGCCCGCGGGCGGAACGCAGAAGACGCGCGTCACCTACCAGACGGGCGGCATCACGTGGTGGGCCGACTACAACCTCATCTTCAACGAAGGCGCGGACGCGAACAGCGGCATGCTCGACCTCTCGGCATGGGTGAGCATCATCAACCAGTCCGGCGCCACGTATAACCAGGCCAAGCTCAAGCTCATTGCCGGCGACGTGCACCGCGTGGAAGCGCCGATGCAGGACGTCCGGTTCCGCAGGGAAGTCATGCTGGAAGCGGCGGCCGCACCGGCCGTCGCGGGCTTCGTTCAGAAGGACTTCTTCGAGTTCCATCTCTACACGCTCGGCCGTCCGACGACGCTGCCGAACAATTCGACCAAGCAGATCGAACTGTTCGACCAGGCCAAGCAGATTCCCGCGAAGAAGGTTCTCGTCTACTACGGCGCCCCGATGCCGTACGTGTATCCGACGGCGTACACCGACCGGAACATCGGCACCGAGATGAACAAGAAGGTGGACGTCTATCTCGAGTTCAAGAACGACAAGCAGTTCGGCCTGGGCGTGCCGCTGCCGGCGGGACGTCTGCGCGTCTCGCAGGTCGACAAGGCCGACAGCAGCCTCGAATTCATCGGCGAGGACAAGATCGACCACACGCCAAAGGACGAAGCCGTGCGCGTGAAGCTAGGCTCGGCGTTCGACGTCGTCGGCGAGCGCCGCCAGGTCAATTTCGCAGTCGATACGAACGCCAAGTGGATGGAAGAAGAGATCGAGGTGAAGCTGCGCAATCACAAATCGCTGCCGGTCGAGGTGATCGTGAAAGAAAACCTCTACCGCTGGAGTAATTGGAAGATCCTCACGAAGACGCACAACTTCGAGAAAGAGGACGCGCGGACCATCCACTTCCCGGTGAAGGTGCCGAAGGATGGTGAGGTGGTTGTGAGGTACAGGGTGAGATACACCTGGTAACGCGAAGTGGGACAGACCCCATTTCCCAGAGCGGAAATGGGGTCTGTCCCCGTCCCTCGCTTCGTCGCACGCCCAGCTGACCGGCCGCCAAGCCAGAACGTGTAAACCTCGCCGCCGATAACCGCTCCAACCTCACATCGTGGCGCCATGTTCCGGCGCGAGGGCAGGCGCGGTCATGAACCTCACCGAGATGTCGCTGCGGAATCCCGCCGGGGTGCTCGTGGCCATCCTGATGGTCGCCCTGCTCGGCGTCCTGGCGCTGATCAAACTACCGATCCAGCTCTTCCCGAACATCGACGAGCCGGCGATCTCCATCTTCACGTCGTGGCGCGCAGCCGCCCCCACCGAGATAGAGTCCGAGATCGTCGAGCCGCAGGAGCGCGCGCTGCAGGGCCTGCGCGGTGTCCAGTCGATGAACGCCTTCGCGAATCAGGGCAGCGCGTTCATCAACCTGCAGTTCGCCGTGGGCACCGACATGCAGGCGACCATGCTCGAGGTCATCAGCCGCATGAACCAGCTGCCGCCCCTGCCTCGGGACGCGCAGGCGCCGCAGATCTCGCTCGGCGCAGACGGCGGTAACGGCCCCAACAACACCCTGTCGTGGTTCTTCGTCCAGCTGCTGCCGGGCACGGCGGGGCCCATCGACAACTACCGACGCCAGATCGAAGAGCTGTTCCGCAATCGCGTCGAGTCGATCCCCGGTGTCGCCAACGTGCGCATCAACTTCGGCGCCGACGAAGAGCTGCAGATCGTGTTCGATCCGGCGCGCGCGGCCGGTCTCGGCATCCAGATCCCGCGAATCGCCCAGGTCGCGGGCAGCGCCGACGACGTCTCGGGCGGTTTCGTCGACATCGGCAAGCGTCAGTACACCGTGCGGTTCGCCGGCCGTTACGCCGTCGAACAGTTCGCCGACCTGGTCATCGAGTGGCGCGACGGCCGGCCCGTCCGTCTGGGCGACATCGCCACGGTCCAGGTGCGTCGCGGGGATCGAAACAGTCTCGCGTTGCAGAACGGCAATCCTGCGATCGGCATCCAGATCATGAAGGAGAACGACGCCAACGTTCTCGAGACGCTGACGGCGGTGAAGGCCGAGATCGAGAAGATGCGCGAAGGCGATCTGAAGCGAATGGGATTGTCGATTGCGCAGTCGTTCGACCCGTCCGTCTTCATCGACCAGGCCATCGACATGGTCACCGGCAATCTCTTCGCCGGCATCCTGCTCGCGGTTGCGGTGCTCTGGTTCTTCGTGCGCGATCGCCGCGCCACGCTGCTGGTGGGGCTCTCGATCCCGATCTGCCTCACCGTAACGCTCGTGATGCTCTACGCGTTCGGCCGCACGCTCAACGTGATCTCGCTCGCCGGCCTCGCGTTCGGTGTCGGCCAGTCGCTCGACACGGCGATCGTCATGCTCGAGGCGATCGCCCAGCAGCGCGACCGGGGCCTCGGAAAGATCGAGGCGACGCTCGCGGGCGCGAAGCAGGTGTGGCCGGCGCTGCTCGCCTCCACCGTCACCGCCGTCATCGTCTTCCTGCCCATCGTATTCATGCGCGACGCGGTGAGCCAGCTGTTCGCAGACCTCGCGCTGACGATCTCCATCGCCGTGATCGCCTCGCTCATCGTGGCGGCGACCGCGTTGCCGCTCGCGGCGTCGCGCTGGCTCAACGCGGAGAACGTCCACAAGGGCTCGAACGATCGCTACGCCGCGATCGCGCAATGGATCGTGCGCTGGACCGACTCTCCGCAGAGGCGCTACGCCACGGTCGCCGTGCTGCTCGTCGCGCCAATCGTGCTCACGTGGGCGCTGCTGCCGCCCCTCGACTACCTGCCGCCCGTGAAGCGTGACGCCATCGACGGCTTCGTACAGCTGCCGCCGGGCACGAACATCGAGACGGTGGAGAAGGAATTCGTGGAGCCGGTCGCCCGCCGTCTGGCGCCATACATGGCTGGTGAGAAGGAGCCGAAGCTCAAGAACTACTACGTACTCGCGGGCCCTTTCGGCACGAATTTCGGCATTCGACCGCTCGACCCGGACGACATCGGGGCGCTCGGCAAGCTCGTGAACGAGGAGATCACGGTAGGCTTCCCCGACACGCAGATCTTCGCGTCGCAGGGCAACCTGTTCGGCGGTTTCGGCGACGGCCGCAACATCGACTTCCAGCTGCAATCGGCGGACTTCACGGCGCTGCTCGCCGCCGCCCGCGGCGCGGAGAAGCTCATCCAGGAAAAGATGCCGGGTGCGCAGGTGCAGGCGTTCCAGGATCTCGAACTCGCCGAGCCGGAGCTGCGGCTCTCGCCCGACGATCGTCGGCTCAACGAGATCGGCTGGGGCCGGGGCGACATTGGCACCGTCGTGCGCGCGCTCGGTGACGGCATGTTCGTGGGCGAGTACTTCGACGGCGAGCGCCGCCTGGACGTCATCCTGCGCGCGAGTCAGTGGGATTCCCCCGAAGCGCTCGCCGACACGCCGATCGCGACGCCGGCCGGCAACGTGATGCCGCTCGGCGAGCTGGTGCGCGTGGAGTCCACCGTGGGCGCGGGCGGCCTGCGCCGCGTCGACGGCCACCGCACGATCGGGCTCAACGTGAGTCCGCCGCCGGAGCTTTCGCTGGGCCAGGCGATCGAGCTGTTGCAGCGCGAGGTCGAGCCGCAGGTGCGTGCGCAGTTGCCGCCCGACGGCTCTGTGCAATACGAGGGAAACGCCGGTTCGCTGCGCGAGGCGCTCGGCAACATGGCGCAGAACCTGTCGATGGCGTTGATCGCGCTGTTCCTGCTGTTGGCGGCCTTGTTCCGGTCCATCAAGGACAGCTTCTACGTGATCCTCACGATCCCGCTCGCGAGCTTCGGCGGCGTGCTGGCGCTCGTGCTGCTGCGGCTCATCACGCCGCAGACGCTCGACCTGCTCACGATGGTCGGGTTCGTCGTTCTCATGGGCCTGGTCGTCAACAACGCGATCCTGCTCGTCGACCAGGCACGCAGCGAGATGCGCGGCGGCGCCAGCGTTCGATCGGCAGTCGAGTCCGCCCTGGCCACCAGAACGCGCCCGATCATGTTGACGACGCTAACAACCCTGTTCGGCATGATTCCGCTCGTGCTCGTCCCGGGTCCGGGAAGCGTGCTCTATCGCGGATTGGGCACGGTGCTGGTCGGCGGCATGGCGGTCAACTCGGTGTTCACGCTCGTGCTGCTCCCGACGCTGCTGCGATTGATCGAAAGCAAGGAAACCGCCGTGTCGGCGGCCGCTGACAGACAACCCATGGAAGCTCTATGACAGTCGCGCGCGTGCTCCTTCCAGCCCTCTTGCTCGTCAGTACCGTACCGGCGGCCGGCGCCGATGCGCCGCCCGTGCCGGTGGTCGTGACCACCGCGCGCGCCGAAAGCTTCGGTGCGAGCCTCGCGGCCACCGGCACCGTGGTGAGCCGCAACGATGCGCGCATCTCTGCCGAAGTCGGCGGCACGCTTTCTTGGATCGCCGAGCCCGGTGCCGTCGTGAAGCGTGGCGACACGATTGCGCGGCTCGATCCCGAGCGCCTCGCGCTGCAATTGCGCGACAACGAAGCGGCGGTGAAGCGTCTCGACGCACAGCTCGCGCTGCTGGCCACCCAGCGGCAGCGCCTGCAGACGCTGGGCGAGAGCGTCGTGTCGCAGAGCCAGCTCGACGAAGCGCTCTCGCGCGAGCGGATGGCGGAACAGGACGTGGAGCAGGCACGCGTTGCGCGCGATCGCGCGCGGCTCGACCTCAACCGCGCGACCGTGCGCGCACCTTTCCCGGGTGTCGTCGCCGAGCGGCTGAGCCACTCGGGTGAGTTCGTCGCCGGCGGGACGCCGCTGCTGCGGCTCGTGAACGATGCGGATCTGGAGGTCGTCGCGCGCGCCCCGCTCGGCACGGCCGATGCCGTCGGCGCCGGTTCGATCGCGACCCTCGTGGACGGCGATCACAAGGCGTCGGGCAAGGTGCGCGCCGTGATCCCGGTCGGCGACGAGCGGTCGCGCATGGTCGAACTGCGCATCGCGCTGAACGATCCGGGCTGGCGCGTCGGCACGCCCGTGCGCGTGGAGATCGCACCGCGCAGTGTGCGCTCCGTGGTGACCGTGCCGCGCGACGCCGTGATCCAGCGGCAAGGCGCGAACTATGTCATGCGCGTGCGGCCGGACAACACCGCCGAACGCGTCGCCGTGAACATCGGTCCCGGCCATGCGAACAACGTGCAGATCGACGGCCTGCTGCGCGCGGGGGACCGCGTCATCGTGCGCGGCGGCGAGCGCCTCGAGCACGGACAGCCCGTCCAGGTGAGGCTGCTCTGACATGCAGGGCAGCCCTCACCGCGATTTGCCGTCGACCGAGAGCGTCGATGAGCAGTCCGCCGTGAAATCGGTGGACGAATCGTTGCCCGACGGGCCGTATGCGGCGTGGATTTCGCCGGGCGTCAGCGTGCACGCCAATCTCGCGATGCCGGCGGAACACGAGCGCGGTGTGTGCCGCTGCGATGCGTGCCGGGCGCGCGGCTCCCGGCCGCCGCGCTTCACCTGACGGCTACTGCTTCAGCGCCTCGAACTCGAACAGCAGCTCGACTTCGTCGCCGACCATCTTGTTGCCCACGCCGTAGCTCATGCCCCACTGGCTGCGCTTGATCTTCGCGCGCGCCGAGACGCCGAGCGTATGCTTCGAGTGCCCGAACGGATATTTCGCCGCCTTGTTGAGCGTCACCGAGACGTCGACCGGGTGCGTCTGGCCGAGCAGCGTGAGGTCTCCCCGCAGGGTGCCCGTGTTGGCCTTTCCGGGCCTGTAGTCGCGCGCGACGAACCGGACCACCGGAAACTTCTCCGCGCTCAGGAAATCCTTGCCGCGCACGTGGTCGTCGCGACCTTCGTGGTGCGAGTTGACGCTCGCGGCCTGCACTTCGACCGTGCCCGAGGTCAGCTTCTTCGTCTCTTCGTCGTACACGAACTCGCCGCTCGCCTTCGAGAACATGCCGATCAGTTTCTCGTAGCCGATGTGCTCGATGAGAAAGGCGATCGAGAAGTGCTCCGGATCGATCTTGTAGGTGGCGGGCGCCGCCGCCAGCGGCGCGGTCGCGAAGAGGGCCAGCAGGCCCAGGGAAATGCGGGTGGATGTCATGGCCCGAGTTTAGCCTGGGTCCGGGATCAATGCGCGCGCGGACGCTTGAGGAAGTACTCGACCTTGTCGCGGTAGGTGCGGGACAGCTTCAGCTCCTGTCCGCCTTCCAGCCGCAGGAAGTATTCGCCGTTCATGTGTGCCCGCAGGCTCTTCACCCGCGTGAGATTCACGATCGTCGACCGATGCACGCGCTGGAACAGGCGCGGGTCCAGCAGGTTCTCCATCTCGCGCATGGTCGCGCGCAGGATGTGCGTGTTCCCATTGGCGTGGATGCACAGGTAGTCGCCCGCCGCATCGACCCACTCGATCGACTGCACCGGCACGCGGACCGTCTCGCGGCCATTGCGAATCGGCAGCCAGTTGGGGGACTGCGGCGTCTCCGGCGGTTGGGTGCCGCCGCCTTCGAGCTCGCCGCTGCCGCGCAACTCCGCGAGCAGGTTGACGAGCTGGTTTCGTTCGTTGACCGCCGTGCGCTGTTCGACGAGCTCCCGGATGTGGGACAGGGTCGCGGCGAGGCGCGCATCGTCGACGGGCTTGAGCACGTAGTCGATCGCTCGTGCCTCGAAGGCCTGTACCGCGAAGCGGTCGTAGGCGGTGACGAAGACGATCATCGGCAACTCGTGCGGCTGCAACTCGGCCAGCACGTCGAAACCCGACAGGCCGGGCATCTGGATGTCGAGGAACACGAGGTCGGGCCTCTGTTCGCGGATCGCGGCGAGGGCTTCGCGCCCGTTGCTGCACTGGCCGACGATGTCGATGTCCGCCGCGACCCGCAGCCGCAGCTCGAGGCCACGGCGCGACAGGGCCTCATCGTCCACCAGCAGCGTGCGCAGCTTTCGGGCGGCGCTCATGCGGGGGCCAATTCGAGCGGCAGTCCGAGCTCGACTCGCAGCCCGGGCTTGTTGTCGATCGTGGCGAAGCGGTGCTTGTCTTCGTAGAGCACCGCGAGGCGCTCGCGCGTGTTGCGCAGGCCCACGCCGCGGCCGGCCGCCGGCGTCACGCCGGGCGCGTTGGGCGCGAGTCCCGGGCCATCGTCCGCAACCGCGAGCTCCAGCATCATGCCGCGCGCGCGGCCTTCCACACGGATGGTGCCGCCGCGTTCCGACGGCGAAACGGCGTACTTCACCGAATTCTCGATGAGCGGCTGCAGCAACAGGCTGGGGACCAATGCCGACAGGGCCGCATCCTCGATCGCGTACTCGAGCTGCAGGCGATCCCCGAAGCGCAGCTTCTCGGTGGTCAGGTACAGGTTCATCGCCTCGATCTCCTGCCGCAACGTGACCTTCTTCATCGGGTCCTGGTCGAGCGTGTATCGCAGGAACTCGGACAACCGCATGACCGTCTGGTTCGCGGTCCGGTTCTCGTTGTCGAGGATCAGGGTCGAGATCGCATTCAGCGTGTTGAACAGGAAGTGCGGGTTGAGCTGGTAGCGGAGCATCTTGAGCTGCGCTTCCTGGGCGAGGGTCGCGGCGCGGATCGTCGCCTCGCGCTGTTGCTGCAGCTGCTCGTAGTACTTGATGCCGAAGTAGATGGCGGCCCAGCACAAATACAGGTACGTGGACGAGACGGCGGCGCTGAACAGCTCCAGGTACGACTTCATCTCCCATTCGGGTTCGACGAAATGCTGGTACGCCAGCATGATCGGCACGCGCCAGCACAGCGCGAGCACGTAGGCCGTGATGAGGGCGCCGCCGATCATCAGTCGCGGCGACTGGCGCCACCACAGCCAGCGGCACACGTAGCGCAGGACCAGCGTGAGCAGGAAGCCCCAGACGGTCCCCACGAGGATGACCTTGGGGTAGTTGACCATCTTTTCGAACACCCACGCGCCGAGCAGCTGCGAAATGGCGTACGCCGCCCAGCCGCCGCTCTGGAGGATCCAGAACAGCATCGTGCGGTTGGAACGGAGGGGATCGGGAGCCGGCATGACTTACGCAAAGGTACGGGAGGCGGCCCGGCCGGACAAACGTCCTGGCGCGGGCCCGGCTCGCCTCGGCGAGTCTATTTCCGGGGCTTCTCGACGGTCAGGGAGACGAGCGCGCGCGGCTGGTCGAGCAGGAATCCCTGCGCGTAGTCGAGTCCGACAGCGGACATCCACTCGCGCACGGCGGGCGTGTCGACGCGCTTCGCGACGCACGACAAACCCAGCACTTTCGAGGCCTGCGCAATGCCGACGACCAGGGCCTGCGGAACGCGCTCTTTCATGGCGACCGAGGTGAACTTGGAGTCGAGCTTGAGGAACTTGAGCGCCGGAGAGCCTAACCACCGCACGGCGTAGTGGTGCATCGTGAAGTCGTCGAGGACGACGTGGCAGCCGAGCTTCTCGCAGGCCTGCACGAACAGATCGACGTCGCGCACCTGCTCGACGCAGGACTTCTCGGTGATCTCGAAGCCGAGCACCTTGCTCGGCACCTTGTGATTCTTGAGCGAGGAAGCGACGAAGCTCGCGAACTTCGCATCGGCGATGGTGCCCATGCCGACGTTCACCGAGAAGCTCGCCGGATCGTTCTCCCAGATCGCGCGATGCTCGCCGAGCCAGCTCACGAGCTGCTCGACGACGATGCGGTCGAGATCCGAGTTCGCGCTCGGGTCGAGCACATCCTGGATGACGCGCTCGGGGGCCGTGCCGAATTCGTTGTCCGCCTGCGCATCGCGCACGAGCACCTCATAGCGCTTCGTGCCGCCGGACCCCTTGAGCTTGACGAGCTGCTGCACGTGCAGCTCGAAGATCTGCCCATAGAATTCGAACTGGCCGGGGCCGGGTCCGACGGGCTGTGGTTCATCCGCGACCCCGGGCTCGATGGCCATACCAACGTCGGCTTCGAAATCGCCGATCGCCGCGACTTCCGCAGTGGACTCCTCGACGACGGGCTCGATGTTCGTGTCCTGGATCAGGTCGATTGCCGCCGTCTCTTCGGCCTCGACGCCTGCCGGCTCGTCCGGGATCAGTTCCGGAACGGCATCCCCTTCGAGCGAAAGCTGGATCTTCTGCACGGGACCGGACTGCACGACGCGCAGATCCGGACGCTTGGTTTCCACCGTCGCGGCGAGCGTGGGGCCCTTGAGGAGGGCCTTCGGGTCGATGTCCGAGATCTCGAACGCGATCGAGTCCATGTCCGCGCCGGCAGCGGGACGCTGCGGCTGCGGAGTCTGTGCCGCGGGTCGCGCCGGTGCGGCCTTGGGCGGCGGGCTTGCGGCCTTCGCGACCGGAGCGGGCGCCGCAGTGGCGGGCTTCGCGGGAGTGGCGGGACGCGCGGGCGCGGCGGGAGCCGCGACGCGGGGTGCGGGGGTTACCTGACGCGCGGGCGCGGGCGCGGCCGGCCTGGCGGGAACCGCGGGACGCGCGGCGGCCGGAGCGGCCGGCGGTGCCGGCGACTTCGGCGGCTGACTAACTACCTTCGGAGCGCCAGCCGGCGGTGGCGGGCGGCGCAGGAACGCCAGTCGGCGCATGAGATTCGTGTTGGTCGGCGTGATGAACTTCGCGGCGCCCTTGGCGTCCAGGAACTTCGCGTCGGCGATGATCATCGCGATGCCGAGCAGGTCGTTGAGCGGCGAACGCGCCGGCAGGAATGCGGCGGCACGACCGTCGCCGATGTTCTGGAAGACGTAGCTCTTGTCCGGACCGGCGGCCAATGCCGCGGCGGCCTCGACCACGAGATTGTGTTCGTCGGGACCGAGCGCGCCTTCGTCGAGCCACAGCACGTCGCCGCGCTCGTCATGCAGGGAAATGGATTGCAGGCGGTTTCCGGACAGCGCCTGCTTCAGCGCCTCGCCGATGGCGGCTTTCGAATCGCCGGTCGCTGGAACACTCGCGCTCGCCTGCATTCGTGAAAACTTCCCCGGATTTGAGGAGTCAGCGTCGCAAATCACCGCCTCAAGTGCCGTGATTCAGCTCCCGTTCCCCATACCCGTGTTCCGGAAGATCGACGCCGTTATGTCGAATGCGGCGGTGCTTCGCGCAGTGGTTCACATCGCCCCTTCGCCGACAAAACTGCAGTGAGAAGTACGTCTTGTCCGGCCCCGTGCGGATGTTCCCGGTCAGGCCCCGAGGAAGTCGCGCTTGCCCACGTCGACGCCGTTGTGGCGCAGCAGGTTGTAAGCCGTGACTTGGTGGAAGAAGAAATTCGGCAGGGCCCATTTCTCCAGGAATTCGAGCCCTTTGAACTCCACCGTGCGGTCGCGCAGCGGAATCTTGATGTCACGCATCTCGCTGCCGTCGAGCGCCGCCGGTGGAACCGAGTCGATGTAGTCGATGGTCTTCTTCACGCGCGCGAACAGCTCGTCCATGGTCGTCTCGACATCCTCGAATTTCGGCGGATCGACGCCAGCCAGGCGCGCCATGGAGTTCTTCGCGAAATCGCTCGTCAGCTGAATCTGCTTCACGAACGGAAACATGTCGGGAGCGAGCCGCGCGTTCACGAGCACGCCGGAATCGAAGTTGCGCGCCTTCGCGCTCGCAACGGCCTTCTCCATGAGATGCGTCAGCCGAAGCAGTGCGTGCTTGAAGACGTCGTGGCTCAAGGCGTACATCGAAACAGTCATGCGATTCCCTTTCAGATTCTTTGGTGAAACAATATGCGCACTCAACAACCCTTTGGTGCGCCCATGAGTGAATTGTGGTCCCCCGCTCAGCTGGCCGTGTTCGCCCGAGTCGTCGAACTCAACGGGTTCTCGGCCGCCGCCCGCGCCTATCGCGTACCCAAGGTTGCCATCAGCCGCGCCATCGCCGATCTCGAGAAATCCATCGGCGTGCAGCTCATGAAGCGTACCACCCGACGGATTTTTCTCACTGCCGCGGGAGAGGCAGTCCTGACTCATGCTCGCGCCATAGGGGTCGAGGTCGAGAAAGTCCGTGCTCTCACTCAGACGTTCGGCGAGAAGCATTCGGGGCCGTTGCGCGTGATCGCGGACCCGACTTACGGACGCGTGCTGCTCGCACCGCTCGTGCCCCGCTTCCTCGACAGTTTCCCGGACATCGCGCTCGACGTCGTTCTCGATGCGGACGACAGCGCCGAGTGGGACGTCGCGATCCGCGCGGGGCTCGACACCGATCCACGATTCGGGTCGCGGGAACTGGGCGCGCCGCCCGCCGTGCTGTGTGCGACACCGGCGTACCTGCTGAAGCATCCCGCGCCCGACCGTCCCGAAGGTCTGCGCGACCATGCACTCCTCACGCCGGCGGGTGAGGGCGCTGAGTACAAATTCCAGATGACGAAGGCGTCCGCGCGCGCGGAAGTGCGTGTCCGGCCGAAGCTCGCCGTCGACGATCCGGCGGTTCTGCACAGCGCGACGGTCGCGGGGCTCGGCATCGGCCTGTTGCCGGAGTTCCTGTGCCGCCAGGGCATAGCGACGGCCAAGCTGCGAAAGGTGCTCGGCGACTGGCAGGCGCCGTCGGCGGCACCACTGTATGCCGTTTTCCCGGCCGGCCTCGAGAACGACGTGCGCGTGCGCGCCTTCGTCGAGTTCGCCGCCGCCAATATCGTCCCCGCGCTCGCGCACTGAGGATTTCGACATGTATCGTGCACCGGTCAAGGATCTCCGGTTCGTTCTGGACGAGATCGTCGGCACGGCGGAAATCGCCGCCTGCCCCGAGTTCGTCGACTATTCGAGTGAAACCAGCGCCGCGATCCTCGACGAAGCCGCGAAGTTCGCGGAAAGCGTCCTCGAGCCGCTGTGCAAGTCCGGCGACCGCGAGGGGGCGCGCTGGTCGGCCGACGGTGTGAAGATGCCGGCCGGATTCAAGGAGGCGTACACGCAGTTCTGCGAGAGCGGCTGGCCGGCGTTGCGCTCGAAGAGCGAGTTCGGCGGGCAGAACGTGCCAACCGTGCTCGGCACCGCGGTCGAGGAGATCTGGGCGTCATCGAACCTCGCCTTCAAGCTGTGCCCGATGCTGACCCAGGGCGCCATCGAGGCGCTGCAGCGCTTCGGCTCGCAGCCGCAGAAGCAGCTCTATCTGCCCAGGATGGTGTCGGGCGAGTGGAGCGGCACGATGAATCTCACCGAGCCGCAGGCGGGCAGCGACCTCGCCCAGGTGCGCACGCGGGCCGTGCCGGCCGGTCCAAACTACCGGATCTACGGTCAGAAGATCTTCATCACCTACGGCGAGCACGACCTCACCGAGAACATCGTGCACATGGTGCTCGCGCGCATCGATGGCGCACCTCCCGGCGTGCGCGGCATCTCTCTGTTCATCGTGCCGAAATTCTGGGTCAATGCCGACGGTTCGGTCGGCGCACGCAACGACGTCAACTGCGCGTCCATCGAGCACAAGCTCGGGATCCACGCAAGTCCGACGTGCGTGATGATGTACGGCGAGAACGAAGGCGCGCTCGGCCTGCTGGTCGGCGAGCCGAATCGCGGCCTCGAATACATGTTCGTCATGATGAACGCGGCGCGCCTGTCGGTCGGACTGGAGGGCCACGCGCAGGCGGACCGCGCCTTCCAGCAGGCGGCGGAGTGGGCGCGAGCGCGCGTGCAAGGCAAGCCGCCGGTGCCGGTCGCGAAGGTCGCAGGGTCTGCGTCTCTCGGCACGAGCTCTTCGCCGATGCCCATCATCGGCCACCCGGACGTGAAGCGCATGCTGCTGTCGATGAAGGCGACGGTGGAAGCCGCTCGCGCTCTCGCGCTGTACGCCGCGCAGCAACTCGACCTCGGCGACGCGCATCCGGATGAAGCGGTACGCGCCCGCGCCCAGGCGCGCGGCGATCTCCTGATCCCCATCGTGAAGGGCTGCGGAACCGAGGGCGGCATCGAGGCGGCATCGATCGGCATCCAGGTCCACGGCGGCATGGGCTACATCGAGGAGACGGGCGCGGCGCAGACGCTGCGTGACGTGCGCATCACGACCATCTACGAGGGCACGACCGGAATCCAGTCGAACGACCTGATCGGCCGCAAATTCGGCCGCGACGGCGGCGCGGCCCTCAAGGCGTTCGTGGACGACATGCAGGCGAGTCTCGAAGCGCTGACCCCGCGCGACCCCGTCGTGCAGAAGACGAGGGCGGCATCGCTCGCGTCGCTCGACAGATTGCGCGGCGCGTCCGCGGCGCTGCTGGGCGCCCTAACCACCTCGCCGGACCGCGCCATGGCGGTTTCGGTGCCGTTCCTGCGTCTCTGCGGCCTGGTGATGGGCGGCTGGCTCATGGCGCGCGCCGCGGCAATCGCCGCCGACAAGCTGGCCGGCGGCGCGGCGGACGAGGATTTCCTGAAATCCAAGATTGCAACCGCACATTTTTTCGCGCTGCAATTGCTGCCGCGCACTGTTGCGCTCGAACAGATAGTCGCGCATGGTGCCGAGGCCATCGTCGGGATCGATTCGACGCTGATCTAGTCTCGGGGTAGTTTGCGCGTGCCGGAGGCAATCATGGACCGGAGAAGCTTTCTCGCCATGGGTGGCGCGGCCGCGGTCGCGGGGTCGGACGTGAGTGTCGCGCACTTCACCGGCGAACCGCACGAGCATCAGCCCGACGAGCCGCTGTTGCGCAAGATCCCGTCGACCGGTGAGGCCATCCCGGCCATCGGCCTAGGCACGTCGGGCCCGTTTGAAGTCGGCACGGACGCCGCGGCGCGCGCGCCGCTACGCGAGGTGCTCGCCACGTTCTTCAAGTCGGGCGCCCGGCTGATCGACACTTCACCGATGTATTCAACGGCGGAGGCGGTGCTCGGCGATCTGCTCACGGCGGAGCAGCAGCAGAAGGCATTCGTCGCGACGAAGGTCTGGACACCGGGGTCCGGCGGCCACGGCGAGCAAAAAGGCCTGGAGCAGATGCAGCGTTCCATGGCGCTCCTCAGGCGTCCCGCGGTCGAGCTCATGCAGGTTCACAACCTCGTCGACCTCGACGCGCATCTGAAGACGCTGCGGCGCTGGAAATCCGAGGGCCGCATCAAATACCTGGGCGTTACCCACTACACGACGAGTTCGTATCCCGACCTCATCTCGATCGTCGAACGCGAGAAGCCGGATTTCGTGCAGTTCAACTACTCGGTGGCGACGCGCGAAGCCGAACAGCGCCTGCTGCCGCTGTGCGCCGACAAGGGCGTCGCGGTGATCGTCAACCGCGCGTTCGAGGACGGCAATCTTTTCTCGCGCGTGCAGGGCAAGCCGCTGCCGCCCTGGGCCGCCGAGTTCGGCGCGAAGAGCTGGGCACAGGTTTTCCTGAAGTTCGTGCTCGCGAATCCGGCGGTGACTTGCGTGATTCCCGCCACCGGCAAGGTTCGCAACCTCGTCGACAACCTGGGCGCGGGTCTCGGCAGGCTGCCCGACGGCAAGCAGCGCAGGGAAATCATCGCTGCGCTGAAATGACTCCCACGAGGTCTTCCATGGCGCCGATCACCGTCGCGCCACGCGCTCTCGAGTCTGCGAACTTCTCCCGGCTTTCCGCGTCGGGCGCATAGCCGATCACCTGGAAGCCCGCGCCCAGGGCCGACGCCGCGCCGGCGGGCGAATCCTCGATCACGACGCAGTCTGCCGGCGCGGCGCCGAGCCGCGTGGCCGCCAGCAGATAGATGTCGGGCGCCGGCTTCGGCCGCGCGACCATCGACGAGACGTACACGTGCTCTCCGAACCAGCCGCCGAAGCCTGCGACTTCGAGCGACAACTGCACGCGGGCCAGCGGCGATTGCGACGCGACCGCCATTGCGTGCCCGCGGCGCCGCAGCTCCGCCGCAGCCTCGCGGACGGCGGCGACCGGCTTCAGTTCGTGCGTGAACGCGCGCGCGGTCGCGAACGCCCAGTTGTAGACGAACCCGGCATCGGGCCGCTTGCCCGAGTGCGCTGCGATGGCGTCGAGGACGCCGTCGACGGTCTTGCCGAGGAAGAGCGCATGCGCCTGCTCGACGGTCAGCGAGACACCGAGGTCACGGGCGACCTCGGTCTCGACCCGGCTGGCGAGCCACTCGCTGTCGACGAGCACGCCGTCGCAGTCGAAGATCAGCGCGGCGGGACGATGCGAGGACAATCCGCGCTCAGTTCTTCTGGTTCAGATTGATGAACGGCGTGGTGCCGCTGCCCAGCATGTACTGCGGCAGGACGCCGTTCCATTTCTGCACGGCCTCCCATTCGACGAGCTTCGCGTTCTGTTCGAGGGCCTCGGCGCGAATCTGCATCGACTTGGCTTCCGCCTCGGCCGAAAGGACCTTCTGCCGGGCCTGTTCCTCGATCTGCTTCGTGCGGTTCTGCTCCTCGATCGCTTTCTGTTGCGCGATCACCTTCTGCTCGACCGAGTTCTCGAACTCGGTCGTGTAGGTGATGTCGGTGATCTCGAGTCGGGAGACTTCGACGTTGCGCTCGGCCAGGTTCGACTTGATGGCCTCGAGCGCCGTCTGTCCCGCCTTGTCGCGATTGGCGATGAGGTCCACGGCGTCCCACTTGCCCACGACTTCCTTGAGCGTGCCCAGCACCACCTGCGGTATCAGCTTCTGCTCCCAGTCCCGGCCGATGTCGCGATACATGATGTGCGCGGCGTTCTGCTGCAATCGGTAGTTGAGCGTGTACTTGATCGCGGCCTGCTGCACGTCGCGCGTATAGGTGTCCGTCTCGCCATCCTGGCGCTGCACGCGCGTGTCGATCTCGACGATGTTGCTGGTGATCGGATTGTAGAAATACAGTCCCTCGGGCAACGACTCCGAGACGATCTCGCCGAAGCGCGTCTTGATGCCGCGCTGGCCCGTGTCCACCACCTTGATGCCGCAGCCGGCGACGCTGACCGCGATGATCGCGACGATGATGCCGACGATCCACATGGCGATCCGGGCGACCGGGATCTGCGGCCGGTCGCCGCCCCCGCCCATGCCCCCGTTGCCCGCGCGGAATATCGATGAAATCTGAGCCATGAACATTTCTCCCGGTAGCTAGAACCCGCGGCGCAGGCGATCGCGCCCCGCGGACGACATCAATGCGATCGGCCAGATGGTTGCCATCGCCAAACGCCCGGACCAGCGCTGCGCGCGGTCGGGGATGTCGGACGACGAAAAGAGGTAGCTCGAGGTGGCGACGAGCGCCAGGAGGACGAACCCGAAAATCCAGATCACCCCGACGAGCCGCAGCAGGGCGAAGATCATTGTTGTCTCCCCGCGCCGTCAGGCGCGTGTGGGCAGTATGCGGACGCGGAGGCCCGTATCAAGACCGCGCTAACTCTTTTTGTAGGGCTCGTGCAGCTCGACCGGCTTGAGCGCGCCGAGCTTCTTCTTGCGCATTCTGATGTTGAGCATCTCGACCGCCACCGAGAAAGCCATCGCGAAGTAGATGTAGCCCTTCGGCACATGATTGTCGAAGCCTTCGGCCATCAACATCACGCCGACGACGAGCAGGAACGACAGCGCGAGCATCTTGATCGAGGGATGCGCCGAGACGAAATTCCCGATGGCGCGCGCGAACAGCATCATGAGACCGACCGATGCGATGACTGCCGCGATCATCACCGACACCTGGTCGACCATGCCGACCGCGGTGATGATGGAGTCGAGCGAGAACACCATGTCGATCAGGATGATCTGCACGAGGATCGCGCCGAAGCTCGCCTTGACGGCTTTCGAAGCGTGACCTTCCTCGCCCTCAGTGAGCTGGTGGATCTCCTTCGTGGACTTCCACACCAGGAACAGGCCGCCGACGAGCAGGATGAGATCGCGTCCGGAGATCTCCGTACCGAGGAGACTGAACAGTGGCGCCGTCAGGCCCACGATCCAGGACAGGACGAGCAGTAGCCCGACCCGCATGAACATCGCGAGGAACAAGCCGATCTTTCGAGCCGTCTCGCGCTGCACCGGCGGCAGCTTGTCCACGAGGATCGAGATGAAAATGATGTTGTCGATGCCGAGCACGAGCTCGAGCGCCGTCAACGTGAGAAAGGCGATCCAGACCTGTGGATCGGTGAGCAGCGCGGCAATGGCTTCCATGGGTGCGGCATATTAGCCTGCCGAATTACACTCCTGCATGCCCATGACTCATCGGTTCCTGCTCACCTGCCTGCTGCTCGCTTTCAGCGGTGCGTGTCATGCCCGCCTCCAATCCGGCGAGGTGCGCGTGTGGGATGCGCAGGAAATCACGCTGGAGGCGGCGCGCGACTATGCCAACCCGTACGTTGACGTCACCGTCTGGATCGAGCTTACCGGCCCGGGATTCACCAAGCGCGTATACGGTTTCTGGGATGGCGGGCGAACGTTCAAGGTGCGCTTCGTCGCAACGTCCCCTGGCGAATGGCGGTGGAAGGCCGCTGCGGTGCCGGCCGAGGATGCCGGCCTCAATGGCGGCGCGGGCGTGTTGCGCGCGGTGGCGTGGACGGAGGCAGAGCTCGCGGAGAACCCGAACCGGCGCGGCTTCGTGCGCGCGAGCGACAACGGTCATGCGCTGAAGTACGCGGACGGCACGCCGTTCTTCTTGTTAGGTGATACCTGGCTCGCCGCATCGACATGGCGCCTGCCGTTCCGCGGTGTCGCCGCGGCCCCGGACTACTCACCCGGTCCCGGCATCTCGTTCGAGGAGGCCGTGTCCTGGCGCAAGCGCCAGGGATTCAATTCCGTGTCTTTCATCGCCGCTTTCCCCAACTGGGCCGCCGATCATCGTGGAGCGACGTACGCGAACAAGGACGGCGTCTTCCTGCGCAATGCGTGGGAGAAGTTCGGCCACTGGGCCCCGGGCGCGAAGATCTCGACGGCCGACGGTGCGACGACGACG
>CADEED010000003.1:0-41542 GCA_902826225.1 uncultured Pseudomonadota bacterium
CAAGAAAGCCCTCGCCGCCAGGTAAGTGGTCGAAATCCCGTCTTCTCGAGAGGGGAGACGGGATCACCGTATGCGTGACCCCGGACCCGCTTGCTACGCGATGGCGGGGCGCTCTGCCTCTGACGTGCAGTAATCCATGAGCGCCGCGAGAGCGGCTTCGGCGCTTTCGTAGCGCAGCTCCGGGCTCTTCGCCACGAGCCGCTCCAGGAACCGCTGGTGGCGCGTATGCGGCTCGGGCAGCTTGGGGATCGGCGCCGTCTTGTGCATCTCGAACAGACCCACGAGGGTGCCGGCGGCGTACATGCGTTGTCCCGTGAGCAGCTCGTAGAGCATCACGCCGACGCTATAGAGATCCGACCGTTCGTCCGCCGTGCCGCCGAGCGCCTGTTCCGGCGACAGGTAGTAAGGCGTGCCGATCACGACGCCGGCCAGCGTCTTGGCCACCGGGTCCGCGTCGCGGCGCGCGCTGCCGAAATCGACGAGCGCGATCGTGCCGTCGTCGCGGAACATGACGTTCGCCGGCTTGAGGTCGCGATGGATGATGCCGGCCGCATGCACGGACACGAGCGCCGAAAGAATGGAGCCGACGATGATCAGCGCCTCCTCGACGGTGGGCCGTTCACGCGCGATGCGCGCGCGCAGGTCGCCGGCGGGGAAGTACTCCATGACGATGTACGCATGGGTGTCGGTGAAGCCGTGCTCGAACACCTTCGCGACGTATGGGCTGTCGATGCTCGATGTCGCGAAATATTCCTGCACGAATCGCGACAACAGGTCGGAGTCGCCGCTGCCCTCGGCTTTCAGGATCTTGAGGACCACCTGCGATCGGTCCGGCCGCTCGCACAGCGCGACATTGGCGGTGGCGCCCACACCCAGCGATTTGACCGGCGTGAAGTTCGTGATGCCCGCGGACTTCAAGACGGCATCGGCATCGGACAGACGTCGCGCCTCGGCGCGCGCCTGGTTCTGCGCCTGCTCTTCGGGCGAAGCGGGCTTGCTGACCGCCTTGAAGTCCGGACGCACGGGCTGGATGTCGGCGGCGGGCTTCGGCCTGAGCGTCTCCGACTTCGTATCGCGACGTGGCGGTAGCGGCGGCGCCTCGACCGGGATCTCGGCGGGCGGCTTGTGTTTCACGCCCTCGGTGGGCACGCGCACGATCTTCGGGAATCCCGGTTTGCCGCGGACTTCCGACATCCACAACAGGCCTTCGCGCCGCAGGTATTCGTCGTCGATGAGGATGTTCGAGTAGCGGTCCCAGCGGAAGTCCGCCGGCGGCTTGCCGTAGGCCGCGAGGTCGTGGACCTCGAGCTTGGCTTCGGGCCACCTCTCGATGGCCAGGCGCCGGGCCCGGTTCACGAGCCCGCTGGCATGCCGCATGATGAGGACGCGTTCGGTCATCTAGCTACTTCCGTGCAGATCTCATCTCTTCGCGACGTTGTGCCGCTCGATGATGGCGCGCAGCTTCATCTCGTCGACGGGCTTCGTCAGGTAGCCGTCGCAGCCGGCCATCGTGCCGCGGATCTTGTCGAAGGTCTTGTCCTTGCTCGTGAGCATCACGACCTTCATGAGCGAGTTGTCCTTGTTCTTCTTGATCATCTTGCAGACGTCGTAGCCGTCCATGCCGGGCAGCATGACGTCGAGGAAGATGAGGTCGAAGTGCTGCTTCGAGATCTTGAAGAGCGCCTCTTCGCCCGACGCGGCGAACTCGGGCGCGATGCCGTACGGCTGCAGCTTGTTCTGCAGGAACGTGCGCATGAGCGGGCTGTCGTCGACGGCGAGCACGCGGAAGACCTGCTCCTCGTGCCGGGCCGACGTCGTCCCCGACGCATGGACCGGGGGTGCCACGGGGATGACCGGGGCGACCGGCGCGGGCGCCGGGGGAGCCGCGATGACCGGCGGGGCCGGCGCCACCGGGGCCGGCGGTGGCGGGGCATCGGCGACGCGTGCCGCGGCCGCCGCCGTGTTGGCGCCCGGCAGCGAAGCGGCGAGCGGCGAATTCGCCGGCAGCGGAACGAGGCGCAGGTTGGTGCGCGTCGATCCGACCACCGCGGCCAGCGCGGCGGGCGTGAGCGGCGTTGCGCCGCTCGACGGGGGCAGCGCGGCGGCTGACTTCTCGGCCGGTTTCTCGCCCGATTTTTCGGGCTTGTCGGAGAGGATGCGATCGACGGCCTTCTCGGTCACCGGCTTTTCGCTCAGCGACTTCTCGAAGTGAGCCTGTCCCGATGGGCGCGCGTCAAGCGCGACACTCGGCTGGATCGTGACGTGCGGGAGCACCGTCTGGGCGGGCGCGTTGGCCGTCATGGTCGCCGACATCGCGCTCGCGGCCGCCGCCACCTGGCTCGGCGCAATCCCGCCGGCAGCGGCGGTCGCGGTGGCGCCGGCCTGGGCTGCGCTGAACGGGGATGCCCCGTTCATGCCGGCGGCGATCGCCTTCGCGGCCGCAGGGGCCGGGGCAGTCATCGAGTCGTTGGCGGCCGTGCTCGTCGGGGGCGCGCCCAACGAACGGGGCGCGGAGGCCTCGTGAGCCGCGGGTTCCCTGGCGGCGCTCGCGGACACGTTGTTGAGGGCGATGGCGAGCCGATCCATGGCGCCGACGACCTTCAATCCGAGCGGGCGCGCGGCGGAGGCGACGCCGAGATCGGTGTTCTTCGCGCCCACCACGAGCGTTCGATCCGAGCCGCTGGCGAAGGTCGCCTGCCAGCTCGCGACGGCGCTGTCGCTGTCGCCGTCGAGCAGGTACATGTCGGGTGCCGCCCCGGCCTCCGGATTCCAGAGCTTGTATCCGATCTGGCGTGCCGGCGCGACCGACAGCAGGAAGATGGAGTTCAGCATCTGCCGCTCGGGAGCGGAGAAGCCGACGACTCGGACGTGGAAGACGCGGGTTTTGGCACTCATGGCGATACCTTTCTGTGGTTAGCCGGCGGCGACGCGTTTGTTGACGCGCCCGGTGACGGCGGTGGCCACGTGTTGCAGTAGCTCGAAATCGGTGTAGGGCTTGGTGAGATAGACGTTCACGCCGGCGGACTGCGCCTGGCGGCGGTGCTTGTCCATCGAGCGCGAGGTGATCATGATGATCTGCAATCCGGCGTGCTCCGCGCGCGACCGCACGTGCGCGGCGAGCTCGAGACCGTTCATGTTCGGCATTTCGAGGTCGGTGAGCACCACGTCGGGCCGCGTCGCCTCGAGTTGCTTCACCGCCTCGAGTCCGTCGCGCGCGAGCGCGACCTCGTAACCCTGGTCCTCGAGCAGCGACGCAATCGCGCGCCGCACGGAAAGGGAGTCGTCGACGACGAGCACACGGGAACGTCTCACGTCGCGGGCGCGCGCCTCGGCCGCCGCGCGCAGGCTGCGCTCGTGCGGACTGCGGGCGAGCTCGGCGACGTCGAGCAGCGGGATCACGCTGCCGTCGCCGGTGAGCCCGATGCCGGACACGCCCGGCAGCCGCTTCAGGTACTTGCCGGTCGGGCGCGTCACCAGTTCGTTCGCGTCGAGCACGGCGTCGACGAGCACGGCGATCGCGCCGTTATCGGTATCCACGATGACCGCGTTGCGCCGGTCCGGCGAGCTCGCGGGGGCGAGCCCGGTGAGCGAGGCGAGCTCGTGCGCGGGGTAACGGTGCGAGTCGACGTCGGCGAACAGCAGACCCTTCTCGTGCACGAGCGACACCGCCACGGCGGGGAAGGCGCGCTGCACGGCGTGACTCGCGAGGCCGAACGCCTGGCCGCCATCGCGCACGAACAGCGCATGCGTGGCGACGAGCGACGCCTGGAAACGCAGCTCGATGGTCAGTCCCTTGCCGGCTTCGGAGCGGATGTCGATCGCGCCGGCGAGCGCACGCAGGCGCGTCGCGACGACGTCGAGGCCGACGCCGCGGCCGGAGATTTCGGTGACGGCATCCCGCGTCGAGAATCCGGGGAGCAGCGTGAGGCGGGCGGTCTCGACTTCGCTCGGGGCGGCATCGGGTGCAATGAGCCCGCGTTCCACGGCCTTGGCGCGGATCTGCGGAAGATCCAGGCCGCGACCGTCGTCGGCCACCTGCACGGTGACGACCTGGCCGCGGCGCGCGACGGTGAGCGTGATGCGGCCCTCGGCCGGTTTGCCGGCGGCGGCGCGTTCGTCGGGGGATTCGAGACCGTGATCGACCGCGTTGCGCAGGATGTGCAGCAGCGGATCCAGCAGCTGATTGAGCACCTCGGCGTCGACGAGGATGTCGGCGCCAACGACGTGCAGTGCCGCCTGCTTGTGGGTCGCGGCGGCGGTCTGGCGGACGTTGCGCTGCAGCCGCGGCAGGATCGTCTCGACCGGCGCCATGCGGGTCTGGGAAGTCAGATGCTGCAGTTCGCGCATGAGGCGCTGCTGCTGGTGCAGGATGCCCGCGAGGCCCGCGAGCTCGTCCTTCAGGCCGATGCCAAGATCGCGCGCATCGGTCGTCTCTTCGATCAGCGCGCGCGTGATCGACTGCACTTCGTTGTACTGGTCGAGTTCCAGCGAGTCGAAGCCGGCCGGGAAGGCGGCGGTCGCGCCCGGCACGCTCTGGATCTTGTGCCGCGCCGCCACGCCGCGGATGTCCACGGAGTTCTCGAGTTCGAATAGGCGCTTCTGGATCGCCCGGTCCTGCTCGACCAGCTGCCGCGAGTTGTTCGTGGTGCCCTTGAGTTCCTGTTCGAGCTCTCCGATCTTGATCGACAGCTCGCCCACCATGCGGACGAGGTCGTCGAGGAGCTGCGTCGGGACGCGCGTGGTCGCCTTGATCTCGGCCCGCACGGCGGGAGCGGCGGGAACCGGCTGCACGACGACGGCGGCAGCGGCCGGTGCATCGATCCCGGGTTGTCCATCGTCGCTGCGCGCGGCGTCGAGCTGCGCGACGACGGCGAGGGCATGTTCGGGTGGCGAATCGTCGCCGGCCACGGCCGCGACCATCTGCTCGAGACAGTCGGCGGCGGCCATCAATGCCTTGGCGCGCGCCGGCGAGGGAGCCTGCGATTCGGCCTCGCAGATCTCGAGGATGTCTTCGAGGCGATGCGCGAGTTTCGCGACGCCCCGGATGCCGAGGATGTTGGCCGAGCCCTTGAGCGTGTGGGCGGCGCGCTTCGCGTTGCGCAGCAACTCGCCCTGGGACGGGTCGGCGATCCATCCCTGCAGCGACAGCGTGACCTCGGCCGCCTGCGGCGGCGAGTCGTGCATGAAGGCATCGAACAAGGACGCATCCACGTCGTGGCCGATGTCCAGCGCGAGATCCGCGGCCTCGAGGGCCTCGGGCGCGGCATCGTCGGATTCGTCGAGCGCGGCGCCGATCGAGCTGGACGCTGCGAGTTCCGACCGCAGTTCGCCGAGGGCGGCTGCATCCAGGGGCACGGGGACCCAGTCCGCACCGAAGTGCGCGACGAGCGAGTCGACGGGTTCGGCCGACTGCGCATGACGGAGATGGGATTCGAGCAGATGCGCCCAGTCGGTGAAGAACGCGCGCACGAGCACGCGTTCGTCCTGCTGCTGCGTCACGTGATCGAGATTGGCGGTGACGGCCGCGGCGATGCGCTGTACGCCGGCGAGCCCCATGTAGCCCGCGGCCTCGGCGAGTCGCGCGACGGAGGTCAGGTAGGCGTCGTTCGCACGCGCGGTCGACTCGGCATCCTCGCCCGAGTCGTACGCGGCCGCGAGCTCGGGCGCGAGGTTCGCGACCTCGTCGGCCAGCGCGGTGAGAAGATCCTGTCCTCGCACGGTCTGGCTGTCCTCAGGCGGCCCGGGCAGTGGTCGGGAGCTTGAACACGCGCACGGACTCCACGAGCCGGTCGGCGGACTTCGACAGGTCGGCCGTCGCTTCGGACTGCAGCAGAATCTCCGCCGCGGTCTTTTCCGTGCTGGCGCCGATCTGGTGCACGCGATTGCGCAGCTCGGTCGTGATCTTCATCTGCACCTGCGCGGACGACGTGATTCGCTTCACGAGCTCCACGAGCGACGCGGTGGACTGCTGCGTCTCGCGCATCTGCATGCCGGACCTCGCGGCGAGCTCGGAGCCCGAGACCACCTGCGAGATGGTCTTGTTGACGGTGTTGATCGTGTCGCTGGTCTCGATCTGGATGTTGCCGACGAGCTGCGCGATCTGCTGCGTGGCCTGGCGCGAGCTCTCGGCGAGGCGCTGCACCTCTTCCGCGACGACCGCGAAGCCGCGGCCCGCGTCACCGGCGGCGGCGGCCTGCATGGAGGCGTTCAGCGCCAGCACGTGCGTGCGTTCCGCGATCGTGTTGATGAGGTTCACGATGCCGGTGATTTCCTGCGAGCGTTCGCCCAGGCGCTTGATGCGCTTTTCGGATTCGGCGATCGATTCGCGGATGCCTTCCATGCCCTTGACGGTCTCGTTCACCGAGCCCAGCGCGGTGGTCGTCGACGCCGTGGCCTGTTCGGCGGCGCGGTTGGACGCGGCGGCCAGCTCGGCCACCTGCGTCATGACCTTGCTGGCATTCGCGAGGTTCTCGCTGGCGCGTTCGACGTCCGAACGTTCTGCCGCGGCGGTGGCGTTCACCGATTCCGCCTGGCGCTTCACGCGTTCGGTGGAGAGCTTCACCTGCGAGGCGATGCTGGTCACTTCCGAGAGAACCCGGCTCGTCTCGTGGGCGAGCAGGTTGATGGAGTCGGAGACGGTGCCGATGACGTTCGCCGTCACGGGCGCCTTGGCCGTCAGATCCTTGTTGGAGAGCTGCGCGACCGCCTGCAGGAGCTGCACGACCGAGTTGTTGAGGTCTTCGTTCTCGCGCTCCGCATCGGCGAGTCGCGCCACGCGGTCGTCGAGCAGGTTGTCGAAGGCGCGCGAGAGCTCGCCGAATTCGTCGTCGCCGCCGATCTCCGAGCGAGCTTCGAAGTCGCCCTCGGAGATCTTCGCCACCGTCTGCTGCATCTTCGTGATCGGCTTCGTGACCGAACGCAGCAGCGAGAACGCGATGAGCAGGCCGAGGCCGAGCAGCGCGACCGCGATGCCGGTCGACCAGACGACGACCTTCTCGCGCAGTGCCGCCACCGGCTTCAGTGCCTCGGTACTCTGGATCTCGGCGACGATGGCCCACTTGAGACCCAGCACGTCGAGCGGCGCGTAGGCGCCGAATACCGGCACCTTCGCGTAGTTCGGATACACGCCGAAGCCCGTGGAGTTGCGCTCGAAGACGTCGGCCGTGGCCTGCGTCTTGATCGGGACGAGGCCGATGCCCGTGCCCTTGGCCTGCACGGCGCTCGCCACACCCTGCGTGAAGCCCGCATCCTTCACCGTCGCGACGTACGCGCCGAGGTTCTCCACCGCGAGCCGCGCGATCGATCGCGGCGTGCCGTCGGCGGCGGACACCAGGTAGGTTTCACCCGAGTCGCCGAGACCGCGTTCTTTCCACTTGCCTTCGGCCGTCATCACCGAGTTGATCTTGTCGATCGGCACCTGCACGAGGAGTACGCCGATCTTCTTGCCGTTGTCGAAGATGGGGGTACCGAGGAAGGCGGCCTGGTCGTTGTACGAAGGCAGGTACTCGCCGAACTCCGACAGGGCGATCTCGCCCGGCGTCGTCAGGGACCAGCTCTTGCGGAACGCGTCGGCGAGCTTCGTCTTCGCGAACGGGCCGGACTGCAGCGAGGTCGCGAAGTCGAGCTCCTTGAACACGGTGTAGACCACGTTTCCGTTGCGCGGGTCGACGAGGAAGATGTCGTAGAGACCGAATTGGCGCAGCGCGGTGCGCAGATACGGGTGGATCGCGCCGTGGAGCTCCGAGTAGCGCGAACCGTCGTTGGCGCGCTCCAGGTTGTTCTTCGAACCCAGCGGATGCGGGTTCGCGGCGATGTACTGGTACTGCAGGTTCATTGCGACGTCGGGCAGCTGCGCCACCGAGGCGGCCATGTCGATCGTGCGGTTGTTGTTGCGGCGCTGGTATTCCTGCGCGAAGTCGCCGGTGTAGTACTTGGCGAGGCGCGCGCGCTCGGCAGGCAGTTCAGCGATGTTGAGTATGGAGTTGTCGAACGCGGCCGGCATTTCGCGCATGGAGGCGACGACGTCGGGAGAGGCCGCGAGCACCTGCACCTGGTTCGACAGCGCGTGGAAGTAGTCGGTGATCTGGCCGGCCTTCGATGCGCGCTGTGCGATCAGCGATTCGCGCGCCTGCGCTTCGAGCGCCTCGCGGCCCGAGTTCAGCGACTCGCGGCCGACGATGATCGAGGTGACCGCGACGGGAATGATCGCCAGGAAGAGTGTGCCCAGCAGCAGCTTCTGCCGGATGGATTGGGCGCCGAAGACGTTGCGGATGGCCATTTTTTACACCAGTTGATCGAGAAGTTGCGCGTAGTCGAATTCGAACCAGGCGTCCTTGCCCGCGAGATAGGTGGCGAGCACCGCGGCGTTCGCGGCGTCCGGCAGGGAAGGCGGCAGGATCCGCGAGTCGGGCATGAAGACCATGCGGCGCGGAAGACCGTCGATGACGATGCCCGCGGCATCATTGCCATGACCGATGACCAGCACCATGCGTTTCTCGCGCGGCGCGTGCTCGGTCTCGAACAGCGTCGCGAGGTCGAACAGCGGCACGATGCGGCCGTGCAGGTTCACGAGCCCGAGCAGGTTCGCGGGCATGCGTGGCAGTGGATAGACGCCGGGCATCTCGACCAGCTCGCTCGCGGTCGCGAACGGCGCCAGCAGGCGCATGTGGCCGATGCGGAACGCCTGTCGCACGATCTCGTCCGGGTTCTCCACGCCCGTGGGCGGCGCGGCCAGCGCCGCGAGCTCCGGCGGGAGCGGCGGCAGATCGGTGACGAGTGGGAAAGACGAGTTCATTGGCCGGGTCAGGCGCAGGCCTTGATGGCGCCCAGGATCTGGTCGGGGGTGTACGGCTTCGTGACGTAACCCTTCACGCCGAGCATCTGCGCCCAGACGCGGTCGGCCTTCTGGTTCTTGCTCGTCACGAGCACGACCGGGATCGCCTTCGTCGCGGCATCGCCACCGATGGCGCGCGTGGCCGCGAAGCCGTCCATCTGCTCCATGTTGACGTCCATGAGGATGACGTCGGGAAGCTGGGCTTTCGAAATCTCGACGGCCTGGATGCCACTCGTGGCGGTCAGGGTCATGTAACCCGCGCCGCTCACGATCTTCTCCAGATTCATGAGGTCCGGACGCGCGTCATCGACGATCAATACTTTCTGAATGGCCACTGTATCCCTCCGGGCGCAACGAGACCCCGCCGTCGATTCGGCGGTTTCTCCCATTGGCACCTGGGGAATCTTGGCGGGAATGTGACAAAACCACGGTGACGCGGGTCACACCGGGTTTCCCCAGGAAAGGCTCCAGTTCGCGCTTTTCCCGGGAGTCAGCGGGGTTTGGAGGGGTCACCGGACGCCCGTCACAGCTACGGCGTTGTGGTTTGACGCCAGTAGAGGTTGTAGCGCTCGTGCGCCAGCCGGAACCAGGGGATCAACTCGACGCTCGCGTCGTCCGCGAAGCCACGCGCCGTGAAGCTCAGGCGCTCCCCCGGATTGCGGGCGGTGTTCGCGAGGAGTTCGCCGAGCGGCCGTGTCCACCGCGGGTTCGCGACGTCCGAGTTCAGCATCTCGCCCGATTCGCGCTCGTTGACGATGAGTTGCGATCCGGGAACTAGGCCCTCGGTGCCCAGCCGGCCGGCGAGCACGATCGGGCCGAACACGAAGGCGGCCCACCTTTCGGCGGGGTCGTCGGGTGATTTCTGCAATGGCTCGAGCGTCAACGACATCGGCACGGTGACTTCGACGACGTCGCCCGCGTGCACCCGGCCGCGCAACGCGTGATAGCTGCCGGGCCGGCGTGCCGTGGAGCGGCGCTTGCTGTTCACCGTGACCGTCATGACCGGGCACCACGCGGGCTGACGCACAGCGAGGGCTACCGACGTCGAGGAGCCGCCCTTGATCTCGATCCGCGTGGTATCCGTGTCCGGAAAGCGCGTCGTCTGCGTGATGGTCGCGTTGCGATCGCTCCAGGTGAGCGTCGACGACACGAACAGGTTGACGTACAGCGTGTCGACGTCGTGCGAGTAGATGGACTCGCCGTAGCGCGCATGGTTCTCCAGGCCGGAGCCCGTGCAGCACCAGAAGGAATCGAACGGCGTGTGATAGAGCCGCAAGTACCCGGGCCGCGTCGCCTGGAAGTAGGTCATCATGCCGGTATCCGGATCCTGGGAGGCGAGGATGCCGTTGAAGAGCGCGCGTTCGAAGTAGTCGAAGTACCGCGCGCGCGGATCGCGGCCGTAGAGTGCGCGCGTCAGCCGCAGCATGTTGTGCGTGCAGCAGGTTTCCATCGTCTTCGCGGAAGGCAGGTGTTCGGCGAACTTCGCTGGCGGAAAGAAATGCTCGACGTCGCCGTGGCCGCCCGTGGCGAACGAGCGCTTCTCGACGACGGTACGCCAGAAAAAATCCGCGGCGCGGCCGTACTCCGGCGCGCTCGTCAGTTCGTGGATGCGGTTGAACCCGATCACTTTCGGGATCTGCGTGTTCGCGTGCAATCCGTCGAGCGTGTCGCGGCCTTCGGCGAGCGGTTCGAGCAGGGCGCGATGCGAGAACTTCTCCGCGAGCAGCCGGAACTTCTGGTCGCCCGAGATCATGAACAGGTCGGCGAAGATCTCGTTCATGCCGCCGTGCTCGCGGTCGAGCATCTTCTGGAAAGCGACGTCGGAAACGGTCTTGCTCTCCTCTTCGATCCAGCGTGCGATGCCGAACAGGATGCCGAGCGCGCCGCGCGAGCGCGCGTGCCAGTACGCATCGCGCAGGCCCGCCATGATCTTGTGCATGGTGTACCAGGGGACGCCCGCGAACGGTCTGCCGGCGAAGCTGTCGATCAGCGGCGCCGCGCCGTCGGGAAATGCGACGACCAGCCCGTCGCCGCGCTTCTTCTGGCAGAGCGCAAGCTCGGCGACGATGTAGTCGACGCGCTCCGAAAAGCGCGCGTCACCCGTGGATTCGAACATGCACGCGCAGGCGGTGAGGTAGTGGCCCAGCGTGTGGCCGTGGCAGCGGATCTCGTTCCAGGGATCCTTCGACTCCCATCCGCCGTACACGCGCGCCCTGGGCGTGAGTCCCGCGTTGGTCCGGAAGTTCGCGAGCATGCGGTCCGGCTCGAGCTCGAGCAGGTATTTCTCGTCGAGCTTTTGCGCGGTGAGGAACGGCCCGGGCTCGAGACGCACGTCTCGCAACGAGAACCAGGCGAGCGGAGGTGTACGCGCCGCCGCGAATGCGGGCGCCGCGGCCGTGGCGGCCGCACCCGCGCCGAGGAGCTTGAAGGCATCCCGGCGCGTGTGAGTGGCGGTCATGCCGCGATACTACGCTGCCAGGTGCAGCACGGTGTACGAACGAGCCGGCAATTTCACCGTCATCGTCGCGCCCGGCTTGGGCGCATCGAGTTTCGTCGCGGTCACCTTGTCGGGACTCTCGAACGTGTTGAACGCCTTCACGTCGGGACCCGTGACCGTTTCGCAGGCGAGTACGCGCGACGGCGTGATGTCCTCGAAAGTGAGCGCGAGCTCGCGCTCGTTCGACAGGTCGCGGTTGAGTGCGAACACCGCGATGCGCTTCGACTTCGCATCGTAGGTGGCGACGACATCGAGGTACGGCACCTGCTCGTCGCGCGCGAAGTCGGCACGCAATCCGGCCGCGCGGATCGGGTACGTCTCGCTCTCGACCTGGATGTCGAGCATGCGGCCGCGCGCGTGGTCGAGCACCATCTTGTAGGGGTAGTAGATGGACTGACGCAGCGTCCCCCGCGGATTCGTGACCAGCGGCGCGATGACGTTGACGATCTGCGCGAGGCACGCGACCTTCACGCGGTGCGACTGGCGGATCAGCGTGTTCAGGAATCCGCCGGTGAGCATCGCGTCCTCGAGGTTGTAGACCTCCTCGAGCAGCTTCGGCGCAAACGCGCCCTTGCCGTCGAGATCTTTGGCCGAGCGCGCGCGGTACCAGACGTTCCACTCGTCGAAACTCAGCCAGAGCCGCTTGGGGGAGCGGTAGAGACCCTGCACGTAGTCGGCGACCGCGGCGATCTCCAGGATCTGCCGCTCCATGTCGAGGTTGTTGGCGAGGAAGCGCTCGGACTTGCCGCCCGTGAGCTCGGGCTCGTTGCCCCAGTAATTGTGCAGCGAAATGCCGTCGACCTGGTCGTAGCATTCTTCGAGCACTTCGCGATCCCAGGTGAGGTAGGTGGGCAGGATCGTGTTGCTGGAGCCGCAGGCGATGAGCTGCACGTCCGGGTCGATCACGCGCGCCTGCTGCGCGATGTCACGCGCCTTGCGTCCGTATTCGCGTGCCTGCAGCCGGCCCATCTGCCAGGGACCGTCCATCTCGTTGCCGAGGCACCAGTACTTCACCTTGTGAGGCTGGTCGTAGCCGTGCGAGCGGCGCAGCTCGCTCCATTTCGTGCCTTTCGCGTAGTTGCAGTACTCGATGTACGCAACGGCCATCTCGGAGGTGCCCGTGCCGAGGTTGAAGCCGAGCAGGGCCTCGGTGCCCACCGCCTTGGCCCAGTCCATGAACTCGTTCGTGCCGAACTGGTTCGTCTCGAGAGAATTCCACGCGCGCTCGAGGACGGTGGGCCGCTTGTCCTTGGGGCCGACGCCGTCCCACCAGTTGTAGCCGGAGACCATGTTGCCACCGGGGTAGCGGATGATCGGCACGTGCAGGTCCGCGACCTCTTTGATGACGTCCTTGCGGAAGCCGCGCTCGTCGGAGAGCGGATTGCCGGGGTCGTACACGCCCGTGTAGATGGAGCGCCCGAGATGCTCGAGGAACGCGCCGAACAGCCGCGGATTGAAATCCGCGCGCGGCGCCACGAGACCGAGAGTGGCTTTCGCCGTGCGTCCCCGGGTCTGCGAGTAGCCCGGCAGCGCGAAGACGGACGAGGCGGCGATGCCGGCGCCGGCGAGGCCGGCGTGCTTGAGGAAACGGCGGCGGCTCTTGGACTGCATTTCTCGAAGCTCCGGAAGGTGAGCGGGCGTCGAGTATAGGAGCGGCGCGGATACGCACGTGCGTATCGTCCCATACCCGTTTACTGATGACGAAAGCGGTACTCGATCGTCGCGCGCCAGGTGTGGCCGGGCCGCAGGATCGACGATGGGAATCCGGGTTCGTTCGGGGCGTTCGGGAATCCCTGCGGCTCCAGGATGACTCCGCTGCCGATGGCCGGATGCGTGCGATCCAGGAACTGGCCGTTGTAGAACTGCAGGCCCGGGCCGCTGCCGAGCATCACGAGCGTGAGATCGCCGGTCGCCGACGAGAGTTCGCAGGCGCAGTCGGCATCCGCGTCGAGCACCCAGCAGTGGTCGTAGCCGCCCGCGAGGCCGAGTTGGGGATCGGAAGCGAGCGGCGGCGGTGCGAGCACGCGGCGGGTGCGGAAATCGAACGTCGTGCCGTCGACGGGGGCGCGTCGTCCGGTCGGAATGAGGCCGGCCGCCACGGGTAGATAGTGCGCGGCGGGGATGCGCAGCCGCATGGTGGTCGCCGGCGCGCCGCCGGCGTTCACGTTGAAGTAGGGGTGATACGTGAGGTTCACCGGTGTCGGCGCGTCCGTGACGGCGCCGAGGGTGATCCGCAGGGCATCGTCGCGCGTTTCGAGCGCCACCGTCGCGTCGAGCGTGCCCGGGTAGCCCTCGTCACCCGCCTCCGAGCGCAGGGTCAGCCAGACGCGCCGCGCGTCGTGTTCCGTCACCCGCCACACACTCTTGCCGAAGCCGATCCGCCCGCCGTGCAGGTGATTGGCTCCCTCGTTGGCGGCGACGTTGTGTGTCACGCCGTCGAGCGTGAAGCGCGATGCGGCGATCCGGTTGCCGAACCGGCCGACGATCGGGCCCACGTACGCCGTATCGCGCTCGTACTCCGCCAGTGTGTCGAATCGCAGGATCACGTCGCGGCGAACGCCGTTCACGGGGACCGTCAGACGCCGCAGGATCGCGCCGTAGGTGAGCACTTCCGCCTGTACACCGTCCGGCGTCCCGATCGCGATCGAGCGGACCTCGCGGCCGTCCGCGAGCCGTCCGCAGGGCGTCATCGCTTCTGCCCGGCGCGCGCCTCGATGAGGCGCTGGGCGACGCAGAACAGGAACAGCAGGATGCCGATGACGATGCGCGTCCACCAGGAGCTCAACGTGCCGTTGAAGATCACGAGCGTCTGGATGATCCCGAGGATCAGCACACCAACGACAGTGCCCGCCACGTAGCCGATGCCGCCCGTGAGCAGCGTGCCGCCGATCACGACGGCCGCGATCGCGTCGAGCTCCAGGCCGACCGCATGCAGGCTGTACCCGGACAGCATGTAGACGCTCATGACGAGCCCGGCGAGCGCCGCGCAGCCGCCGGAGAACGCATAGACACGCACCAGCGCGCTGCCGACCGGCAGTCCCATGAGCGTCGCGGATTTCGCATTGCCGCCGATCGCGTACACCGTGCGTCCGAAGCGCGTCGAATGCGCGAGCCACAGCGCGACGGCCACGGTGATCATGGCGATCACCGCGCCGCTCGACAGCGAATTTCCGCCACCCACCGGGATGCGCGCCTCCGCCATCGCGACGAAGAACGGCGCGCTGATCGGGATCGATGCGGTGTCGATCAGATAGCACAGGCCGCGCGCCACGAACATGCCGGCGAGCGTCACGATGAAGGGCTGCAGGCGATAGCGATGGATGAGGAAGCCCTGGATCGCCCCAAACGCGGATCCGCCCGCGAGGAGCAGCGGCACGAGAATCCACGGGCTCCAGCCGAGCTTCGACAGGGCCGCGGCCGCCATGGTCGTCAGCGCGAGCACGGAGCCGACCGACAGGTCGATGCCGCCCGTGAGGATCACGAACGTCATGCCGATGGCGACGATGCACAGGAACGAATTGTCGATCGCCAGATTCAGGAACACCTGCGGCGACAGGAAAGCGTCGTAGGACACGGCGCCGTACACCACGAGCCCGATGAACAGCGCGAGGGTCGCCGCGAGCGGCACGAGCCGGCGATCGAGGCCCAGGATGCGGACGGCGGCCGTGTTCATGCGCCTGGCTGCCGGGCGAGCCTGACGATCCCGGCGCGGAACTCCGGGGACTGCAGGAGCATGACGATGAAGATGAGCGCCGCCTTGAACACGAGATTGACCTCGGGCGGGACCCCGAGCGAGTAGATGGTCGTCGTCAGCGTCTGGATGATCAGCGCGCCGAGCGCCGTGCCGACGAGGCTGAACCTGCCGCCCGTGAGCGCCGTGCCGCCGAGCGTGACGGCGAGGATCGCGTCGAGTTCGAGCAGCTGGCCGGCGTTGTTCGCATCCGCGCTGCGCACGTTGGAGCTCACGATGAGCCCGGCGACGCCCGCGAGGAGCCCGCAAAACCCGTAGAGCGCGAGCGTGATCGGCTTCGCGCGGATGCCGGCGATGCGCGCGGCGACGGGGTTGATGCCGATGGCGCGCACGTAGAGGCCGAGCGGCGTGCGCGAGAGCAGCAGCTGCGTCAGGGCGATCACCGCTGCGGCGAGTACGGCCGCGAAGGGCAGGCCGGCCAGGAAGCCGTTGCCGAGGTACGCATACGGCGGGTAGTAGATCGTGATGATCTGGCCGCCCGTCACGAGCTGCGCGACGCCACGTCCCGCGACCATGAGGATGAGCGTGGCGATGATCGGCTGCATGCCGACGCCGACCACGAGCGCGCCGTTCCACAGGCCGCAAGCCAGCGCGATCGCGAGCGCCGCGAGGATCGCGAGCCACATCGGGAAACGGCTGACGGCCTCCGCGTCCCCGAGCGAGAGCGAACCGCCGATCATCACCGCGGCCACCGCCGCGGAGATCGCCACGACCGCGCCGACGGAGATGTCGAGGCCGCGCGCGGCGATCACCAGCGTCATGCCCGTGGCGACGAGCGCGAGGGGCGCGGCGCGGTTCAAGATGTCGACGAGATTTCCGTACAGGTGGCCGTCGCGCCATTCGAAGGCGAGGAAGCCCGGGTTGACGACGGCGTTGAGCGCGATGAGCAGCGCGAGGGTCAGGCAGGGCCAGAAGAGGTGCCAGCGGACGAGGGCGCGCATCAGGGGCTCACCGGCGCTGGCGCGGCGGCGATCATCGCGTACACCGCCTCTTCACCGCAGTCACCCGCGAGCGTCCCGGCCTGCACGCGGTCGCGCATCACGGTGATGCGCGTCGACACGCGCAGCAATTCCTCGATCTCCGCGGAGATGAACACGATCGCGAGCCCCTCGCGCGCGAGTGCGACGAGCTGGTTCATGATCTCTGCCTTGCCGGCGACGTCGATGCCGCGAGTCGGTTCATCGAGGATGAGCAGGCAGGGCTGCGTCGCCAGCGCGCGCGCGATCATGCACTTCTGCTGGTTGCCGCCCGACAACGTGCCGATCGTGCCGTCGAGATCGGGCGCGCGGATGTCGAGTAGTTTGGCCAGGCGGTCGGTGATCTCGCGCACGTGCGCGGCCGGCAGCCGGCGCCACAGCCCCGCGCGCGCCTGCAGCGTGAGCACGATGTTGTCGCGGATCGAGAGATCCTCGACCACGCCTTCCGTCTTGCGCTCCTCGGGACAGAATCCGAGGCCATGCGCGATGGCCTGCGCCGGGTCGTGCAGCACCACCTCCTGGCCCTGCACGGCGACGGAACCCGCGTCCGCGCGATCGAGGCCGAACAGCAGCCGGGCGACCTCCGTGCGCCCGGATCCCAGCAGCCCCGCCACACCCAGGATTTCACCGCGGCGCACGTCGAGGTTCACGCCATTGACCGAGCCGCGCCGCGCGAGCCCGCGCGCACTGAGCACCGGAGTTCCGGGCGCTGCAGGCGCGTCCCCCGTTGCGCCACACGCGACGGGAGGCGCTTCCGGTGTCCGGCCCACCATCGCGGCGATGAGCGCCGCGTGATCGAGATCCTCCACGGGCCATTCGCCCACGAGCTTGCCGTTGCGCAGCACGGTGATCCGGTCCGAGATCGCGTACACCTGGTCGAGGAAGTGCGTGACGAACACGATGCCGAGACCCTGCGAGCGCAGTCGCCGCAGCGCCGCGAACAGGCGCTCGACCTCCTCGCTGTCCAGGCTGGACGTCGGTTCGTCGAGGATGAGAACGCGCGCGGAGATGTCGATGGCGCGCGCGATCGCGACCATCTGCTGGATCGCGACCGGATAGCTGCCGAGCTCGCGGCGCACGTCAATGTCGACGTCGAGGCCGCGCAGCAGTCCAAGCGCGCGCGAGTTGAGCGTGCGCCAATCTATGCCGCCGCCGCGTGGCCAGGGCTTCATCGGCTGACGGCCCGCGAAGATGTTCTCCGCCACCGAGAGGTTGGGGCAGAGATTCACTTCCTGGTAGACGGTGCTGATGCCGAGCTGCTGCGCGTGCAAGGTCGAGGTCGGAACTATCCGCGAGCCGCCGAGCGCCATTTCACCTGCTCGCGGCGACTCGACTCCCGTCAGCACCTTGATCAGCGTCGACTTGCCCGCGCCGTTCTGGCCCATGAGCGCGTGCACTTCGCCCGCGCGCACCGTGAAGTCGACGCCGTCGAGCGCCGGCTTGCCCGTGTAGACGTGCGTGATGCCGCGCGCGGCCAGCAGGGGCGCGGACACGTCAGTACTTGCGCTTCGGGAATTCCTGCGCGGCGGTTTCCATCGGGAACACCGACTCTTCGGTGACGATGCGTTTCGGGATCTGCTTGCCGGCGACGACGTCCTTCACCGTCGACATGAGCTGCGGCCCGAGCAGCGGGCTGCACTCGACGCTCACGTTGAGCTTGCCGGCCATCATCGCCTCGAACGCGCCTTTCACGCCGTCGATCGAAATGATGATGATCTCGGTCCCCGGCTTGATGCCGGCTTCCTCGATGGCCTGGATCGCGCCGATCGCCATGTCGTCATTGTGCGCGTACAGCACGTTGATCTTCCTGCCTTCGGCTTTCAGGAAGGCTTCCATGACTTCCTTGCCCTTCGCGCGCGTGAAATCGCCGGTCTGCGAGCGGATGACCTTGTAGCGCGGATCAGCGGCGATGATCTCGGCGAAGCCGGCCTTGCGGTCGTTCGCGGGCGCGGAGCCCACGGTGCCCTGCAGTTCGACGATGTTGATGTCGCCCTTGAAGTCCTTGCCCTTGCCGGTGGAGTAGTACTCGGTGAGCCAGCGGCCGGCGCGGCGGCCTTCCTCGACGAAGTCCGACCCGATGAACGACACGTACAACGACTCGTCGCTCACCTCGACAGCGCGATCAGTGAGGATGACGGGGATCTTCGCGGTCTTCGCCTCTCGCAGCACCGTTTCCCAGCCGGTCTCGACGACGGGCGAGAAGGCGATGACATCGACGCGCTGCGCGATGAACGAGCGCAGCGCCTTGATCTGGTTCTCCTGTTTCTGCTGCGCGTCCGAGAATCGCAGCGTGATGCCGGCGTCCCGGGCGGCGCCCTGGATCGAGACGGTGTTGGCCGTGCGCCATTCGCTCTCCGCGCCGATCTGACTGAATCCGAGCACGATGGGTTTCGCGGCGCCCGCATCGCTCTTGGTGCCGTCCGCCCCGCCCGAACACGCGGCGAACAGCACGACGCCGGCGGCCAGCAACCAATGCTTGAGTCCAGTCATTTCTTCGTCCCCCGTCAGAATATGGAATCGTCAGAGCGTGCGCACGCCGTGCAGTCCGTAGCCATCGTCGCGGAGCGCCAGCGGATTCGAGAGTGGCGCGCCGAGCGCCGGCAGGTCCACTTCGAATACGTCGCCCGCCTCGGCCGCGATGCCGTCCGCGAAGCTTATTGTAGATGTCCCGAAGAAGTGCAGATGGACATCGCCGGGCCGCCGGTGCGCGGCGTATTCGAAGTGGTGGTACTCGAGATTCGCGAGCGAGTGGCACATGTTGCTCTCGCCGGTGACGAAGGGCCGTTCCCGCAGTACCCGGGCCCCGCGACGGATGCGGCTCGTCCCGTCCATGTGCGCGCGCGGCACCCCGGTGCGCAATTCGGGACCGTGATCGGAGAACTCGTTGCACTCGGGCTGCGCGCCCGGCGCGGTCCTCGCGGCGAGCGCGAGTTCGTGCATGGTGGCGAACGAGCCGACGCGGCCGACGGCGTCGCCGGTCGGCATGACCCAGCCGACCGCCGGGGACCCTTTCTCGGTGAGGTACTGGTTGAGTCGCACGGCCGAAATCATGAGATTGCTATCGATAGCCAACAAGCCCGAGATTGGTTCGGAGCTATACAGATTGATATATCTATGGCATGAATCCGGACGGGTTCGAGGGGGAGAAGAAGAATGTCCACGACGTCACCCTGGTTCATTCGGGCGCGACTCAAGACGCGGCAACTCATGCTGCTGACGGCGATCTGCGACGAGGGCAACATTCACCGCGCCGCCGAAGTCCTCAATATGTCGCAGCCCGCGGCGTCGAAACTGCTCAAGGATCTCGAGGACATGCTGGGCGTGACGTTGTTCGAGCGGCAACCGCGCGGCATGCGGCCGAACTGGTACGGCGAGACGATGATCCGCCACGCGCGCATCGCGCTGTCGTCGCTGCGCGAAGCGGGGCAGGAAGTCGAGGCGCTGAAGACGGGTCTTTCCGGTCACGTGAGTCTCGGCGCGATCACGGGTCCGGCGCTGTCGCTCATCCCGCAGGCGATCATGATCGTGGCGCGGGAGAGCCCGAGGCTGCGCGTCGAGCTGCACGTCGAATCGAGCAACGTGCTCATCGAGCAGCTCGCGCAGGGCAAGCTCGACATCATGATCGGGCGGCTGTTCGAGCGGCAGGACAAGACCGGGTTGCGGTACGAACGTCTCGCGGAGGAACCGGTCGCCGCGGTCGTGCGTCCCGGGCATCCGCTGCTGAACGTCGCCGGACTGACACTGGAGCAGGTCGAGAAGAAGCCATGGATCGTGCCGCCGGCGGGCAGCGTGCTGCGCCATCGCTTCGACCTCATGTTCCGCGAGGCCGGCCTCGCGCCGCCGACGCAGCTCATCGAGACCGCGTCGCTGCTGTTCGTGACGAAGATGTTGCAGCAGACGGATTTCATCGCCGTCGTTCCGACCGAGGTCGCGCGTTATTACGCGACTTACGGCATGGTTGCGCTGCTGCCGATGCCGCTGTCGTGCACGATGGACGCCTTCGGCATCATCACGCGCACCGACTGGCTGTTGTCCCCGGCCGCCAATGTATTGCTGCGCGCGCTCAAGACATCGGCCGTGAGTAGTTATGGCTATGCCCCCGAATTGAAGAACGCGTCGTGACGGGAATGCCAAAGAAGATATTGCTCGTCCGTAGAAAACTATTGTTCGCTTATCTTTTCGCCTTGTAGGCTGCCGCTCGAATGGACGTTCCCAAGAAACGCACGCGGCGCAGCCAGGCCTGGTTCGGGCGCGATGGCAAGGATGGTTTTCTCCATCGCAGCTGGATCAAGAACCAGGGCTACCCCGACGACCTCTTCGATGGCCGCCCGGTCATCGGCATCTGCAATACCTGGAGCGAGCTCACGCCGTGCAACGGGCATTTCCGCGAGCTCGCGGAGTTCGTGAAGCGCGGCGTGTACGAGGCCGGCGGATTCCCGCTCGAATTCCCGGTGATGTCGCTCGGCGAGACGCAGTTGCGGCCCACCGCGATGCTGTTCCGCAATCTCGCGTCGATGGACGTCGAGGAATCCATCCGCGCCAACCCGATCGACGGCGTCGTGCTGCTCATGGGCTGCGACAAAACGACGCCCGCGCTGCTGATGGGCGCATCGAGCGTGAACATCCCGACGATCGGCTTGTCGGGCGGGCCGATGTTGTCCGGGCATTTCCGCGGCAAGCAGATCGGCTCGGGCACCGGCGTATGGCAGATGTCCGAGGACGTGCGTGGTGGGAAGATGACGCAGGAAGAATTCACCGCCGCCGAATCCTGCATGCATCGCTCGAAGGGCCACTGCATGACGATGGGAACGGCGTCGACGATGGCGAGCATGGTCGAGGCGCTCGGAGTCGCGCTGCCGGGCAACGCGGCGATCCCCGCGGTGGACGCGCGGCGCTATCGCCAGGCGCAGCTCACGGGGCGGCGCATCGTCGAGATGGTCGAAGAGGAGATGAACCTCTCGAAGGTTCTGACGCGCGCCGCATTCGAGAACGCGATCAAGGTGAACGCGGCGATCGGCGGCTCGACGAACGCGGTGATCCATCTCCTGGCGATCGCGGGCCGCATCGGCGTGAAGCTCGAGCTCGGTGACTGGGACAAGCTCGGGTCCGAATTGCCCTGCCTCTTGAACCTGCAGCCGTCGGGAAAATTCCTGATGGAAGACTTCTACTACGCGGGCGGATTGCCGGCCGTGATGAAGGAGATCGCGCGCGAACTCGATCTCGAGGCGATCACCGTGAACGGGAAGTCGATCGGCGACAACATCGCCGACGCGCCGAACTGGAATCGCGAGGTCATCAAGCCGCTGGCGGAGCCGTTCCGCGATCGCGCCGGCATCGCCGTGCTGCGCGGCAATCTTGCGCCCGATGGCGCGGTGATCAAGCCGTCGGCCGCGTCGCCGCATCTCCTGCGCCACAAGGGCAAGGCCGTGGTGTTCGAGAACATCGAGGATCTCCACGCGCGCATCGACGACGAGAATCTCGACATCGACGAGAACTCGATCATGGTGCTCAAGGGCTGCGGGCCGAAGGGGTACCCGGGCATGGCGGAAGTCGGCAACATGCCGCTGCCGCCCAAACTACTGCGCCGCGGCATCAGGGACATCCTGCGCATCTCGGACGCGCGCATGAGCGGCACGGCATACGGCGCCGTCGTGCTGCACGTCTCGCCTGAATCTGCCGCCGGCGGTCCGCTCGCGCTGGTGAAGAACGGCGATCTCATCGAAGTGGACGTCCCCGCACGGCGCCTGCACCTCGACGTGAGCGACGCCGAGCTCGCGAAGCGCAGGGCCGCGTGGAAGCCGCCGCCGGCTCCGCAGCGCGGCTGGTTCAAGCTGTACGTGGACCATGTGCAGCAGGCGCATCTCGGCGCCGACCTCGACATTCTCGTCGGGGGCAGCGGCGCCGGAGTCTCCCGCGACTCGCATTGACGGGTCCCCATTACCTGGCGACGTGTCTGGAGAGGGCGGCCCGAAGTTCTGCGAGCTTCGGAGGTTTGCTCAGCACCTGATCCACGCCCGTCGGCACATCGCCCTCGGCGACCAGACGCCGCCCCCAGCCGGTGAGCATGAGCACCACGGTCGTGGGGACACTCGACTTGACCGTCGCGGCGACCTTGCGGCCGTCGACGCGTGGCATGCCCAGATCGGTGATGACCACGGGAAAAGGGGTGCCGGCCGCGTGCGATTCCACGAAGGCGTTGATGCCCGCCTGGCCGCCGCTCGCCGAGGTGACTTCGTGCCCGTCGCTCTCGAGCGCGTCGCGCAGGGACTTCAGGAGCATGGGATCGTCGTCGACGATCAGGATCTTCATTGGACCGACGGCGGCGATCTTGCTGCCCGTGACTTCGGCCGTCGTCAACGGCGAGACGGCGAATACGAGACGCACGGTCGTGCCTTTGCCGGGCTCGCTCTCGATCTCGAGACTGGCGCCATGTCGCTGGGCGATGCCGTACACCATCGCCAGACCGAGTCCCGTGCCACGCACGCCCTTCGTCGTGAAGAACGGTTCGAGGCAGCGCCGGCGCGTCTCCTCGTCCATGCCGATGCCGCGGTCGACCACTTCGATCGCGACGATCTGGCCGTCCCTGCCGGCCTCGGCGCGCGTGCGAATCGTCAGCAGACCGCCCTGTGGCATGGCGTCCACCGCGTTGAAGACCAGGTTCACGAGTGCGTCGCGGATCTGGCTCTCGAGCGCGGCGATCTTCGGCAGATCGGGGGCCAGCTCGAGTCGCAGGTCGATGGCCACGCCGCGCTGCTGGGCCATGTCGGACCAGCGAGCGCGCGTGAGATCGACGACGTGTTCGACGAGGACGTTCAGATCGACCGGCGACAGCGCGATCTGTGGCTCACGCGCGCGATAGAACTCGCCCATGCGGGCCACGGTCTGCGCGACGTCGTCGACCGCGCGCTGGATGATCTCGAGATGCTTGCGACCGCGCTCGGTGAGGTTCGGCTCGCGCTCGAGCAGCGACTCGGTGTACAGCGCCATCGGCGAGATGGCGTTGTTGATGTCGTGCGCGATGCCGCTCGCCATCTGGCCGAGCGCGCGCAGGCGCTCCTGCTGCATGACCTGCTGCTGCGTCATGCGCAGATCGTCGTAGGCGCGCTGCAGGGCTTCGTACAGCTGCGCCTGGTGCGCGGCGAGCGCGGTATGCTCGCTCGTCTGCCGCAGGAACTCGCACTCGCCGCTGCTGAAGCTCTCGGGCGCGCGCCGGGCGCAGATCAGGATCCCGAACACCTGGCTCTCGACCAGCAGCGGCGAAAAGGTCATCGCGTGCATGCCGATGCTCGCCAGCCGCGCGGGGAACGGAAATGCCGATCCCGCGATCTCGGGCTCATAGACCAGTTCGCCTCGCACGCAGCGCGCGAGCCCGTTCTCGTCGATCGGCACGATTGCCGCTTCGGTCAGGCCGATCTGCTGCGCGAGATCCAGGCTGTGCGCGCCGACGCAGTTGACCGTCAGGCGGTTCTCGCCCATGTCGTAGAGGCACACCATGCACAGATCGACCGGCAGTTCGTCCTCCACCGTGCGCAAGACGACCTGGAAAATGCTGCGCAGGTCCTGCCGCTCACCGATGGCGTGCGTCACGCGCGACAGCAGCGCGAGGCGGGCCAGTTGCTCGCGCAGGCGGGTCTCGCTGCTCAGGCGTTCGGTGACGTCGCGGTAGTTGGTCACGATCGCCCCGACCGACGGGTCGTCGAGCAGGTTCGTCGCGACACCTTCGAGCCACAGCCAGCGGCCGTCCTTGTGACGGCGGCGCCAGAGCACGGGCACCGGCTTGCCGGGGTTCGCGATCATCTCCTCCAAGTACTTCGCGATGCGGGCCTGGTCGTCGGGATGCGTGTTCTCGGCACCGTTGCGCCCGACGAGTTCCTCTGGCCGGTAGCCTTCGACGGCCGCGACGGCCGGGCTCAGGTAGAGGATGGTGTTGTCGGCGTCGATGAGCGCGATGCTGTCCGACCCGTGCTCGATCAGCGCGCGGAAGCGGCGCTCACTGTGCGTCAGCGACTCGTTGGCGGCGGCGAGTTCGGCGGTGCGCTGCTCGACGCGCACCTCGAGCTGGTCACGCGCATCCGCGAGCGCGCGGGCCGCGGCGGCGGCGTCGGTGACGTCCCGCGCGGTACCGTACATGAACGTGCCCTGCGGCTGCGAGCGCCACGACAGCATGCGGTACTCGCCGTTCTTGTGACGGAAACGCGCTTCGAAATTCGTGACGCGTTCGCCGCGCTGCATCTGCTGCTCGACCACCTGCTGAGACCGCTGCCGGTCGTCGGGATGGATGAGCTCCATGTAGCCGGCGTCGAGAAACTCCTCGACGGTGTAGCCGAGTATCTCGGTCACGGCCTTGCTCGAACGCTTGAAATGACCGTCCCCGCCGCTCGCGATCACGAAGATGTCCAGCGAGAGATCGAAGAAGCGGTTGAGCTCGCCCTCGGCCCGCTCCCGGCCGGCGAAGTCGCGCCGGATGGCGAACAGCGCGAGGCCCAGCACGATGAGCGCGAGCACGCTGCCACCGACGATGACAGAGCGCGTGACCGACGAACTCGCGGCGGTCCGGCGTTCACGTTCGGCGAGCCGCGTGAGTTCCATGCTCCTCATCCGCTGCGCGATATCGCGCACCCGCGCCTGCAGCGTGGGACCCGGGCGCTGGATGGCCGTGTCGGACTGCACGGCGGCGAACCCGCCGCTACGGCGCAGTTGCATCACCTCGTCCGTGCGCGCCAGCCGGTCGCGAATGGCATCCGCGAACGACACCACGAGTGCGGACTGCTCGGCGTTGTCGCTCACCGCCAGGCGCAGTTGCTGCAGCAGTCCCTCGACGCGCCCGGTGGCGCGCGTGTAGTCGGCGGCGAATTGCTCGTCGCCGGTGATGATGAAACCGCGCTGGGCGCCTTCCGCTTCGGTGGTCGTCGCGAGCAGTCCGTCGATGTTCGCCATGACCTGGTGCGAATGCGAGACCAGCCGCGAGTCGGTGTCGAGGCGGACTGCGCTCAGGAACGAGACGATGCCGATGGTGCCCAGGATGGCGAGAGCCGCGGCAAATCCCATGCGCACCTTGAACTCGGTGGCGGCGGTGTTGCGCTCGACGACTCGTTCGCGCGTCTGCCGCCGGTGGCTCTCGAGCTCGGCGAACAGTACGCTGACCAGCACGCCCTCGAGGATCAGGAACAGCCACTGCGCGAAGTAGAGCGGGCTCTCGATGCGCAGGCTGTTGAACGGCGGCAGCACGAACCAGGCGGTCGTCACGGCGATCAGCGCGGTCGCGAACAAGCCCGGCTTGAGGCCGCCAAGGTAGGCGCTGAGGATGATGGGGATGAGATAGACGATGAAGATCGGACGTTCGTCGACCCAGGGCGTGAGCCACAGCCTCACGAGCAGGACCGCGGCGGTCAGCAGGATGGCGACGACGTACGGGCGCGCGCGCTGCGCGGAGCGGTCTGGCACTGACGCAGCGTAATCCGCGCCCGCTCCACGGGAAAGGTGAATTCCGGGGCTAGTGGTTTCCCGGTGAGTCCGGCGAGCAGCGGCAACTCGACCTCGGACACCGTGCCCCTGGCGGCTCTGCGACGCAAGAGTAGGATTTCTCGACCACGGGCGGACGGATCGGCAATGCAGGCGCTGATCGGGTTGTTCGCCCGCACGGAGGAGCGGATGCGTACCTATCTACAGGCGAAAGCGATGGCGACCTCGTTGCGCGAGTCGCTGCATGCGCACGGCGCGCCATTGAGCCTCGATCAATGCCTCGAGATCGTCGCGCGTCAGTTCGGCTTCGCCGACTGGAGCATCCTCGCGGCGAAGATCCGGATGGCAGACCGGCCGGCGGGGGTCGCCAGGACGATCGACCTCCCGTCGCCGATCCCCATCCTCAAGGTCGCGTCGCTGGATCTCGCGCGGCCGTTCTACATCGACTACCTGGGATTCGGGATCGACTGGGGCGACGAATCACCCTGGCCGGGATACACGCAGGTGTCGCGTGGCGAGGTGCAGCTGCATCTCGCGGCGGAGGACGCGGGCGGCAAGACCGCGGCGCTGCTGTTCCGTGGGGTTCGAGGGCTCGCGGACTATCATTTGGAACTCGCAGGCCGGCGCGGGAATTTCACGGTCTCGGACCTGCGATTCACGCCCTACGATTCGCGCGAGTTCGAAGTCACCGATCCGTTCGGCAATCACCTGCGGTTCTGGGAGAACAATCCGCCGGGCGTGGCGCGCCCTTAATCGGCTTCGTCGGCGTGGCCGATGAGATCCGCGACTTCGTCGAACTCGAGCAGGCCGCGATCCAGCAGGGCGTCGGCGACGCGCTCGATCACCGGCCATTCGTGTTCCACGAGCTCGACCGCGTCGCGGCTGGCGGCGACGAATTGCTCCTCGCTCAGGCCCAGCTCGGCGATGCCGGCGCGGTCGTCCATTGCGGCTTCGCCCATGAACAGCCGCTCGATGCGCAGCTTGCGGAGCTTCGCCTCGGCGCAGGGCCCGGCCAGCAGGACGATCGCGACGAGCCCGGGAGGCATCTCGAGGCCGGTCGACACGTGCAGCTCGCTCCAATGCAACGCACCGTCGGTTTCGCGCTCGTCGTCCGGTTCCGCGGTGACGTGGTCGAACACCAGCCCCGCGCGGATCGCCGCCACCGCGTGCGCGGCTTCGTGGATGGCGATGACTCGTTCTTCGTCCATGCTGAAGTGTAGGTGTCCATCACCCTCAACGTGAGCGCTTTCCTGTTAGACGGCAGGCCGGAAAACGACGATCGTAGGCTCATGCAGACAAACATCGCGGCCTACCAGGCCGACATCGAATCCGCGCAGGCTTCGCTCCGCAACGTACTCGTCGGCGACTTCCGCGAGAGCGCCACGGTCGAAGCGGGCTCCCTGGCCCGGATACTCACCCACGTCGAGAACATCCAGCGGGCCATCGCGGAATCTCCCGCCTGTCACGACAACGCGGCCAAGCGGCTGGGTGACTTCGCGGACATCACGTTGCGGATGGAAAGCCGGTTCCCCAAGTGGGCGGAGAAATTCAGCGCCGCTTCGAAGTCGCTGCGTGCGGCGAGCGTGCGACTGCGCGACAGCGCCCGCGTCGCGGACGAGGCCACGCCTGCGGCCTGAAAATTGGTGGGCGGTACAGGGCTTGAACCTGTGACCCCTGCCGTGTGAAAGCAGTGCTCTACCGCTGAGCTAACCGCCCGCCGGAGCCAATGTCCGTTCGAGAGGGGCGAAGTCTAAAGACCGGGGTCAGGCGAATCAAATGATACGATTCGCGCCCGATTTTCCAGTCGAATGCTCGCATGACGCTGCCCGTTGTCACCCGTTTCGCCCCGTCGCCCACCGGCCTTCTGCACATCGGGGGCGTGCGCACGGCGCTCTTCAGCTGGCTCTATGCGCGGCGCATGCAGGGCCAGTTCATCCTGCGCGTCGAGGACACGGACGTCGAGCGTTCGTCGTCCGAAGCGGTGAAGGTGATTCTCGAAGGCATGGCATGGCTCGGCCTCGATCACGACCAGGGACCGTTCTACCAGACGCAGCGATTCGATCGATACAAAGGGGTCATCGCCGAGATGCTGACGGCGGGCACGGCGTACCACTGCTACTGCTCGAAGGAAGAACTCGACGCCATGCGCGCGGACCGGAAGGCGCGAAAGGAAAAGCCCCGATACGACGGCCGCTGCCGTCATGGCAAGGGTCCGGGTGCCGCGAGCGGCCGCCCGCCGGTCGTGCGCTTTGCCAATCCGGAAACCGGCGCCACCGTCGTGGAGGACGTGGTGCACGGGCAGGTCACGTTCCAGAACACGGAGCTCGACGACCTCATCATCGCCCGCTCGGACGGCACGCCGACGTACAACTTCTGCGTGGTCGTGGACGACGCCGACATGGGCGTCACGCACGTGATCCGCGGCGACGACCACCTCAACAACACGCCCAAGCAGATGAACATGCTGCTCGCGCTCGGCAAGACGCCGCCGGTGTACGCGCACGTGCCGATGATCCTGGGCGCCGACGGCGCGAAGCTGTCGAAGCGCCATGGCGCGGTGAGCGTGCTCGAGTACCAGGAGCAGGGCTATCTACCGGAGGCGCTGCTCAACTATCTCGTGCGGCTCGGCTGGTCCCACGGCGACCAGGAGTATTTCACGCGCGAGGAGATGATCGCCGCGTTCGACGTGCGCGAGATCAACAAGGCCGCCTCGGCGCTGAACCCCGAGAAGATGCTGTGGCTCAACCAGCAGCACCTCATGAAGGCGCAGCCCAAGGACGTGCTGCCGCACCTGCGCTGGCACCTGGCGCGCCTCGGCATCTTCTCCCAGGACGAAGCGCTGCTCGAAGGGATCATCCTCGCGCAGCGCGAACGCTCGAAGACGCTGAAGGAGATGGCGGAAAACAGCCGCTTCTTCTTCGGCGATGACATCTCGCTCGATCCGAAGGCAGCGGACAAGCACCTGACGGCCGATGCCAAGGTGCTGTTGAAAGACCTGCGCGCGCGGTTCGCGGCGCTCGAGGACTGGGCTGCACCCGCGATTCACGCCGTGCTGGAAGGGCTCGCGCAGGAGAAGACGCTGGGGTTGGGCAAGGTCGCGCAGCCGCTGCGCGTCGCCGTGACCGGCGGGACCGTGTCACCGCCGATCGATGCGACGCTCGCGCTCCTGGGCCGGGAGCGCACGCTCAAACGCCTCGACCTGATCGTCGGGACGTGATCTCCCGCCTGACGGCGCCTACTGGATGAACTTGGTGGCGAGATTCGAGATCTCGCTCGTCACGCCGCGCGCGTTCACCGCGTAGACGGCGAAGTACCACTGGCCGGCCGACAGGTTCTCGACACGGAACTGCGAGAGGCCGGCGTTGTTCACGTTCGCGGTCTGGTCGAGCGTCGACGCGGAGCGTCCGTAGACCACGCGGAAGCCCGTGAGGTCGGAGAGGGCGCTGCCGTCGGTATTCGTCGTCGGGATCTGCCAGCGCACGACGGCGTCGCCGGTCGCATTTTGCAGCACCACCAGCGAGAACGCGGGCAGCGAGGTGATGGCCGTGCCGTCGGACACGGAGATCGTGACGTTGGCCGTCGTGCCCACGTCCGCGAGCGTCGGCGTACCCGAGAGGCGGCCGTTCGCGGTGTTGAACGTGGCCCAGCTCGGACGGTTCTGGATGCTGAAAGTGAGCGTGTTGCCGTCCGGATCGGAGGCTGTCGGCTGGAAGTCGTAGAGCACCGCGATCAGTACCGAAGTCAGCGGGCTGCCCGAGATCACCGGGGGGCGATTCGCGGCGGCGCCGACCTGGATCGTGAACGAAGGCAGCGATGCGGTGGCCGTGCCGTCGCTGACCGAGATCGTGATGCGCGCGCTGGTGCCGACGTTCGCGCTCGTGGGAGTGCCCGTGAGGCGGCCCGTCGTCGCGCTAAACGTGGCCCACGCCGGGCGATTCTGGATCGTCCAGGTGAGCGTGTTGCCGTCCGGATCGCTGGCCGTCGGGCGGAAGCTGTAGGCGGTGCCGGCCGTCGCGGTCGTGGCGGGCGTGCCGGAGATCGTCGGCGCGCGGTTGGGCGGCGGCTGCGACGGCGCCGTGGCCACCTGCAGGTTGAACGCCGGGAGCGAGACCGTCGTCGTGCCGTCGCTGACGCTGATCAGGATGTTCGACGTCGTGCCGACGTTCGCGCTGATCGGCGTGCCGCGCAGCTCGCCGGTGGAGGTCGAGAAGGTGGCCCACGACGGACGGTTCTGGATGCTGAAGGTGAGCGTGTCGTCATCGGCGTCGTCGCCGGTCGGCATGAATGAGTACGTCTGTCCCACGGTCGCGGTGGTCGCCGGTGTGCCCGTGATGGTCGGCGCCGAGTTGCCGCCGCCCGGGGGCGGGTTGTTGATGGCGCTCGCGACCTGGATGCGGAACCCGGGCAGCTGCGCCACCGCCTGCGCGTCCGAGACTTCGACAGTGATCATTCCCGACATGCCGACGTTCGCTTCGGCCGGGGTGCCGGAGATGGCGCCCGTGGTCGCGTTGATCGACGCCCAGGCCGGGAGGTTCGAGGCAGAAAAGGTGAGGGCGTCGCCGTTCGGGTCGGCGGCCGTCGGGGTGAACGTGTAGTTGGAGCCGGCGACGACGGTGGTCATCGGCGTACCAGAGATGATCGGCGGCAGATTGTCGCCCGTGACGAGCGTGTCGGCCTCGTTGCCGCAACCCGCGAGGGCGACGGACGAGACGATGAATACCGCGATCTTTCTGGCGTCAATGCGCATTCGTTCGGTCCTTCAAGAGAAACTCAGTAATCGCTGGACCGGACGGACGGATGCGGAATGACGAAGGCCGCGCAGCGCGCGTCTTTCGGCAACCCCGCTATCTCGAGCCATTCGCTCCAGACCGGAAGCTTTGCGTCCCCGCCTCACGACGGGTATGCCCTTGCTCTGGAGCACAGTAGAACCGGCGTTTTGCGTTCCGGCAACGTGTCACCAGCCGCAGACATGGGAAAACTCGGGTCTTGGGTAATGCGTGATGTCACGCAGCGGCCCAAAAAGCGCGCACTGTGACGCAGTCGCTTTTGTTTGCTTGACAGGCATGGAGCGGCTCCGTAATTTGCCGCGCCTCGCGTGGGGCCATAGCTCAGCTGGGAGAGCGCTTGCATGGCATGCAAGAGGTCGGCGGTTCGATCCCGCCTGGCTCCACCAATTTTTGAGTCCTGTCCCCATCGTCTAGAGGCCCAGGACATCGCCCTTTCACGGCGGTAACGGGGGTTCGAATCCCCCTGGGGACGCCATCTCAGGAAAAGTGTGATGCCGCTCTGAATCGCGGCAATGGGCGCCTTCCGCGCTCCGCCAAACCCGCAATGGGTTGGCATGATCAACCCAGGTCGCTGAGAGGAAGTTCCGCTGGTCGTGTTAGGCCTGCGGTTCATGGGTTTCGTTCGCTCGCCGGTTTCAAAGTGCGCGTGAGGATATTGGGCGCAACTGGTGGCAGCAATACACGTAAGCGTCTGTTTTTAACGACGTTTTGTGTCGAAAAACGGCGACGGAATGCACATTCGCAAGCCGTCGCGCGGACTTGCGGAGCCTTGTTGACATAAACGCTGATGAGCCCGACTTCGTGAAAACACTCCGTCGATGAAGATCCGACTTCTCAACCAGTATCTGAACCTCTCACTGGCGCTGCTCGCAGCGTTCGAGACGGCCCTGATATTCCTGGCGCCGGTGTCGGCCGAGATCATCGTGTACGGCCGGTCGTTGGGTGGCCTGCTCACGAACTGGGCCTTCTTCCTGCCGAAGTTCCTGTTCTTCACACTGGCGGTGGGGCTGTCCCTCACCGCGATGGGTTTGTACAACTCTCGCCAGCGCGCGCGCACGCTGGGGCTGCTGCTGCGCGCGCTCGTCGCGCATGCGCTCGCGATGGCGCTGGCCGCGCTCGGTGCGTACTTCATCCCGGCGCTGCGTCCGCAACCGGGCGAGCTCTTCGTCTGGACCCTCGTGTCCATGGTCTTCATCACGATCATCCGTGTCGTCGAGGGGGCGCTGCTCGACGAGGATGCGTTCAAGCGGCGCGTGCTCGTCTTCGGCGCGGGCCAGCGCGCGCAAAGCCTGTCGCAACTGCGCCGGCGCGCCGACCAGCGCGGCTTCCTCGCCGTGGGCTACATGCAGGCGCTCGGCGAACAGGTGCTCGTCGATCGCGACAAAGTGCTGACGTCCGATGCGCAGCAGCTCAAGCAGGTCGCGAAAGACCTCGCCGTCGACGAGATCGTGATCGCGATGGACGACCGGCGCCGTGAATTCCCGGTACGCGAGCTGCTCGATTGCCGCCTGTCGGGCGTGGAAGTCATCGACCTCGTGAGCTTCCTCGAGCGCGAAACCGGGCGCGTCCACCTCGACGTGCTCAATCCGAGCTGGATCATCTTCGCGGACGGCTTCCGCCGCGATGGCCTGCGCCAGGCGACCAAGCGCGCGTTCGACCTCGTCGCCTCGTTCGCGCTCGTGCTCATCACCTGGCCGTTGATGCTGCTCACGATGCTGGCGATCAAGTTCGAAGACGGCCTGCGTGCGCCGGTGTTCTATCGCCAGCATCGCGTGGGACTGGACGGCAAGGACTTCGCGCTGCTCAAGTTCCGCAGCATGCGCGTCGACGCGGAACGCGACGGCAAGGCGCGCTGGGCGCTGGGCGAGGATGACCGCGTCACGCGGGTCGGCAGGTTCATCCGCAAGGTGCGCATCGACGAACTGCCGCAGATCTTCAACGTCCTGCGCGGCGACATGAGCTTCGTCGGTCCGCGGCCCGAACGACCGCAATTCGTCGGGCAGCTCTCGGAATCCATCCCTTACTACCAGGAGCGGCATTGCGCGAAGCCCGGGATCACGGGCTGGGCGCAGATCTGCTATCCCTACGGCGCGTCGGAAAAGGATTCTCTCGAGAAGCTGCAGTACGACCTGTACTACGTGAAGAATCACAGCCTGCTGTTCGACCTGATGATCCTGCTGCAGACCGTGGAAGTGGTCCTGCTCGGCAAGGGCGCCCGGTAGCGCACGCCGTTCGATGGCTCTGCTCGGCATCACCGGCTACACCCTGGCGACGATCGCCTGGCTGGTGCTCGGCGTGCTCCTCGCGATTGCGATGCGACGCGCGACGTCCGCAGCCGCGCGTCGCCTGCTCCTCGCGGTGGCGATTTCGGTGGCCTGGTCGGCCGTGCTGGCGCTGGCCGATTCCCGCGTCCGCGTGCCGGCGCTGGTCGTCGCCGGGTTCGAACTGGCGCGCGGGGCCGCCTGGCTCTACGTGTTGCTCGGCATCGCGCCCAACGTCATGCCCCGGCTGCTCGCGCCGATCGCGTGGGGATTGTTCGCCGTCTGGGCGATCGCGTGCTTCGCCTGGCATTCCGTCGCGGGCGCACTCGCGGCCGGCGGCATCATGTTCGCGCTGCTGCTGCTGCTCGTGGTCGAGCAGCTTTACCGCAATTCGGGCGCGAGCGCGCAGCGCAGCCTCAAGTACCTGGCTCTCGGCATCGGCGGGCTCGCCACGTTCGACCTCTTCATGTACGCGCAGGCGCTGCTGTTGCGCGGCCTCGACGCCGTCACCTGGGACGCGCGCGGCTACGTGAGCGCGATGCTCGTGCCATTCCTCGCGCTGGGCGCGCGCCGGCTGCCGGACACCGACCTGCGCGTGTTCGTGTCGCGGCAGGCCACGTTCTACACGACGACGTTCCTGGCGGCCGGTCTCTATCTACTGGTGATGGCGGCCGCGGGCTATGCGATCCGCCGCCTCGGCGGTGACTGGGGCGAGGCTGTGCGCGCGCTGTTCCTGGTCGGCGCGTTCGCCGTGCTGATCGCGCTCATGACGTCTGCCGTGCTGCATCGCCGGCTGCGCGTGTTCCTGAGCAAGCACTTCTACGCGAACAAATACGACTATCGCGTGGAATGGCTGCGCTTCTCGAAGACGTTGTCGGGCAGCGACGAACCGGACGTGTACTGCGCGAGCGTGCACGCCGTCGCGCAGGCTCTCGATTCTCCGGCGGGCCTGCTGTTCCTGCGCGACGACTCGGGCCGGCGATTCGTGCCCGCCGCGGGCTGGCCGGTGACCCCCGCGGGACTCGGCCAGCCGGCGCCCGTCGCGCAGGACGACGACATGATCGCCTTCCTGCAGCAGCGCCGCTGGATCATCGACCTCGTCGAGCGGCGCGCGAAGCCCCTGCGCTACGACGGCGTCGCCGTGCCGCCGTGGCTCGACGCCGATCCGCGGCTGCGCATCGTCGCGCCGATCTTCCACCTCGACGCGCTCGTCGGCTTCTTCGTCCTGCACGACCCGCCGCCGCCCTTCGAGCTGGCGTTCGAGGATCGCGACCTGCTCCAGATGATGGGCCAGCACGTCGCGACGCTGCTCGCGCAACATGCCTCGGACCAGCGCGTGAGCGAACTCAGCCAGTTCGAGACCTACAACCGCCTGACCGCCTTCCTGATGCACGACCTCAAGAACTGCGCGGCGCAGCTGTCGCTCGTGGTCGGCAACGCGGTCAAGCACCGCCACAACCCGGAATTCATCGATGACGCGATCGCCACGATCGCCAACACGTCCGAGCGGATCACCCGCCTCATCGAGCAGTTGCGGCGGCGCGGCGCCGAGGCGCGCGTCTATCCACCCGTCCACCTGGCCGAGGTGATCTCGCTCGCGGTCGAGCGCTGCAAGGGCCGGCGGCCCGTGCCGACGTTCGTGAACGAGGCACAATGCCGGTGCATGGTCGCCGCGGAGCGCGAGCAACTCGCCACCGCCATCGAACATGTGCTACGGAATGCACAGGATGCGACCTCCGAAGCGGGTATGGTGAGCGTCGACGTCGCGAATGCCGGCGGGCAGGTGCGGCTCACCGTGCGCGACGACGGAGTCGGCATGGACGAAGAGTTCGTGCGTCAGCAATTGTTCCGTCCATTTCACAGTACGAAGGGATCGAAGGGCATGGGGATCGGCGCCTACCAGGCGCGCGAGCTGGCCCGAAGTCTGGGGGGAGACGTGGAAGTCGAAACTCGACCGGGCGCAGGAACGCGCTTTTCATTCATTCTGCCGGTGGCCTCGTGAGCGAACCCGCGGTGGCCGACAAGCCGCGCCTGCTCGTCGTCGAGGACGACATCGGCGTGCAGAAACAGCTGCGCTGGGCGCTCGACGAGTACCAGGTGCTCGTGGCGGGGGATCGCGCCGAAGCGCTCGCGCATCTGCGCCGCTACGAACCGGCCGTCGTCCTGCAGGACCTGGGTCTGCCGCCCGATGCCGAGGGCGTCAACGAGGGCATGCGCACGCTCAAGGAGATCCTGAGCCTCGCGCCCCACACTCGCGTCATCGTGATCACCGGCAACGCGGACAACGACAACGCGATGCGCGCGGTTGCGACCGGCGCGTACGATTTCTACCAGAAGCCGCTCAACCCGGACGTGCTGCGCCTCATCATCGGCCGCGCGTTCCACCTGCACGCACTCGAGCGGCAGAACCGGGAGCTCGTGCATTCGCAGATGCGGCTGCCGTTCGAGGGCCTGATCGCCACCGACGATGCGATGCTGCGCGTGTGCCGCATGATCGAGAAGGTGGCCCCCGCCGACGTGTCGGTGCTGATCTTGGGCGAGAGCGGCACGGGCAAGGAACTGGTGGCGCGCGCAGTGCACACGCAAAGCACTCGCAAGGACTCGCGCTTCGTCGCGATCAACTGCGCGGCGATCCCGGAAACGCTGCTCGAGAGCGAGCTGTTCGGCCACGAGAAGGGTGCGTTCACGGGCGCCGCGAAGCAGACGCTCGGCAAGATCGAGGTGGCGAGCGGCGGCACGCTGTTCCTCGACGAGATCGGCGACATGCCGCTCGCACTGCAAGCCAAACTACTGCGCTTCCTGCAGGACCGCGTCATCGAGCGCATCGGCGGCCGGCAGGAGATACCGGTGAACGTCCGCGTCGTGTGCGCCACCAACAAGGACCTGCAGCAGCTGATCTCGGAACAGAAGTTCCGCGAGGACCTCTATTTCCGCATCAGCGAGGTGACGATCAACGTGCCGCCATTACGCGAACGGCGCGGCGGACCGACCGTTCTCGCGCATGCGCTGCTGCGGAAGTTCAACGGCGCCCAGGGCCGGCCGAAGCGCGGCTTCACGGAAGAGGCCACGGCCTCGCTCGAGGCCTATCGCTGGCCCGGCAACGTGCGCGAGCTGGAGAACAAGGTGAAGTCCGCGCTCATCATGTCCGAGGGCGCGCTGCTCACGTCCGCGGATCTCGGACTCAAGGAAGCCGAGAAGGGCCTGCCGCTGTTCAATCTCAAGGAAGTCCGCGCGCGTGCAGAGCGCGAGGCCATCAACCAGGCGCTCACGATCTCGGACAACAACGTGTCGCGCGCCGCGGAGCTGCTCGGCGTGAGCCGCCCGACGCTCTACGACCTCATGCAGAAATACGGGATCACGGAACGATGATCGACGGCGGCGGCACCCTCAAGTCGGCGCTGCCGCTCGCGCGCGCGCCGGTCTCGGCGGGGCGGGTCGTCGTGGGGCGCTCCATCGCGACGATCGTGATCCTGCTCGGCACGTTCGTGGCGCTGTGGCCATCGACGGCCGCGCTCACCGTGCGCTGGGCCGATACCGTGAGCCGCGCCTACACGCACGGTTCGCTCATCCTGCTGCTCGCCTGCGTGCTGTTGTGGCGACGGCGCGCGTCCGCCGCGGCGCTGCCCGCGCAGCCTTCGTGGCCCGCGGCCGCGGCGACCGCGATCCTCGGACTGCTGTGGCTGGTGATGTATCGCGCCGGCATCGAGATCGGGCACCTCGCCCTGCTGCCGCTCATCGTCGCGGGCACGATCGCCACGGTGTTCGGTTCCGCCATCCTGCGCGCATTGTGGCTGCCGGTCGCCTATCTCTACTTCACGATCCCGCTGTTCGATGCGATCAACCCGCTGCTGCAATGGGCGTCGGCGTTCGCGGTCGGTGGCTTCCTCAACGTCGTGGGCATACCCGTCTACTTCGACGGGCTCGAATTCCAGATCCCGGCGGGGCGTTTCGAGATCGCCGACGGCTGCAGCGGTCTGCATTTCTTCATCGTCGGCCTGTCGATCGCGACGCTGTACGGCGAATGGCACTTCGACACCTGGCGGGTTCGCCTCCGCCTGCTCGTGCTGGCCGCCGCCATGGCGCTGCTCACGAATTGGGTGCGCATCTGCATCATCATCGTCGCGGGCCACGTGACCGACATGCAGCATCACCTGGTCAGCGAGGAGCACTACACCTTCGGCTGGTTCCTCTTCGCCGGCATGATGGCTATCTACTTCCTGATCGTGCGCCGCTGGGCGGCACCCGAACCCGCGCCGGTTCCCGCGGCGCCGGCCGCCGGCGCACGCGCCGCGCCCGTCGCCGGCGTCGTGCTCGCGTGCGCGGCGCTCGCCGTGCCCGCGATCGCACCGCTGGCGGACGACAACACCGCGCCGGCCGATCGCGCCGCCGGGTTCGCGCCGAAAGACCCCCCGGGCTGGACGCGCGGGCCCGCGCCGGCGAACGCGCCGGTGTTTCGCAACGCGGATGCCGCGAGCGCGGCCGGGTACGTTCGCGACGGCGCTGCGGTGCAGGCGTTCAGCGCCGTCTACCTCGCGCAGTCCCAGGGCAAGGAATTCTCGGGGTTCGGCAACGAGCCGCTCGGCGAGGGATTCCGGCAGGCGTCGGCCTTCGTGCCGGACGGCGACTGGCTCGAGGCGCGCGCCACGGACGCCGCGCGCGACCCGTGGCTCGTGCGCATTCGCTACCGGATCGGGCACACCGCGTTCACCGGCCTGCGCCGCGCGCAGCTCGAGTATTCAGTCCGTTCGATCGTCGACGACCCGCTGTCGTCGGTCACGGTGCTGCGCACGCGCTGCGCCGCGGACGATTGCGCGTCCGCGCGTCCGCTGCTCGATCGATTCACCCGGGAGATGCCGTGAAGAAACTGGGCCTCATCGTCTGCGTCGTGCTCGCGCTGGCCGGCTGCGACCGATTCCGGAGCGCCGAGTCGCGCGTGGAGCGCGCCCGGGAATACGTCGAGAAGGGCGATCCGCGCGCCGCGGTCGTCGAACTCATGAACGCTCTCAAGAAAGAGCCGGACTCCGCGTCCGCGCGCATCCTGCTCGCGGAGACCGTGCTGTGGCTCGGCGATCCCGCCGGTGCGCAGCGCGAACTCGACCGCATCAAGGCGCCGCGCGACGCCCGCCGCGCCCTGCTGGAGGCGCGCATCGCGAACCAGCTGGGCCGTCCCGCGGACGCCGTCAAGGGGCTGAACGAGGCGGGCCTCACGTTTCCGCCGGGACTGCGCGAGCTCGAGCTGGGCCGTGCCTACCTGCGACTCGGCCAGGCGACCGACGCGCAGCGATCGTTCGAGGCCGCGGCCGCCGCCGACGGCAAACTCTCCGCGGCACGCGCCGGCGTCTTCGATGCGCGCGCGCTGGGAGGCGACGAACCCGGCGCGCTCGCGGGGCTCGAGCGGCTCACGCGGGACGAACCCGCGTCCGCATCGGCGTGGTTTTCGCTGGGTCTCCTGCGTGTCACGTCGGGCGACATCCCGGGCGCCTCCGAGGCCCTCGCGCAGGCCGACAGGCACGCCGCGACGCAGCTCGACTACCTGCAGCGCGCGACGCTGCTCGCGATGCTCGCCGAGACGCAGCTGCTCGAGAGCAAGCTCGACGCGGCCCGCGCCACCCAGCAGTCGCTGGCGAGACTCGCGCCCGACGCGCTCGGCTCGCGTTACGTGGCGGCGCGCATCGCGATGGCGAGCAACGACTACACCGCCGCCGTTGACCAGCTGCGCAAGATCCTGAAATCCTCGCCGGACCTGCAGCAGGCGCGGCTCATGCTCGGCATGGCGTTCGTCGCGCAGGGAAATCTCGAGCAGGCGAGCCGTGAGCTCACGGAGCTCGTCGGCCGCGCGCCGGACAACGTGCAGGCGCGGCAGCTGCTCGCGCAGGTGCGCATGCGACTCGACGATCCGGATGGCGCCCTGCGCATGCTCGTGCCCACGCTCGGCGGCGGCAGCGCGCCCGAGGTCAACGCGCTCATCGACGCCGCGCGTTCGCAATTGGGCGCCGCGCAATCCGTGTCGCTGCTCGAGCAGATGCTCGACAAGGAACCCGCCAACGACTCCGTGCGCACCCAGCTCGCGGCGGCCTATCTACAGGCCGGCACGCCGGCGAAGGCGGTGGAGTTGCTGCGCAAGGGTGGCGATTCGCCCGACGCGCGCCGCGCCGCGGTGCTCGTGAGCGCGATCGGCGCCACGCAGGGCTCGCCAGCGGCGCGCTCGCAGGTCGACGCGTTGATCGCCGCGCATCCCGGCGACACTCAGTTGGCGCAGCTCGCCGCCACCTTCTACCTGCGGCAGCGCGATTCGGGCGCCGCGCGTCGCACGCTCACGAACGCGCTCGCCAGGGGTGGCGATCCCAAGGTCCTGCTGCTCGCACTCGCCCAGGTGGAATGGGCGGCGCGCAACCGCGCCGCCGCCGCCAGCGCGCTCGCCCAGCTGCTCGAACGCGATCCGGGCAACACCGCCGGCCACACGGCGGCGGGCGAGGTGGCTCTCGCCGGCAACGACCTGCCGGCCGCGCGCGGCCACTTCGAGGCGGTGCGCAAGGCGCGGCCCGAATCGCTGGACACTCGCCTGAAACTCGCGCAGGTGGCGCTCGCCCAGTCCGACGCCAAGTCGGCAGACGCCATCATCGACGAGGCGTTGAAGGTGGCCCCGAAAAACGCGGCGATCCGCAACCAGGCAGGCATCCTCAATCTCAACTACGGCCGCCCGGATCGTGCACTCGAGATGTTTCGCGCCGCCGTCGAACTCGACGCGGAATCGCCGATCGGCTGGTTCAACCTCGCGCGCACGCAGCGCACGCTCGGCCAGGCGGGTGCCGCGCGTGACTCGCTGCAGAAATCGCTGGCGAAGGATCCGAACTGGTTGCCCGCCGTTGCGGGCCTGGTGGCGCTCGACATCGAGGCGCACCAGCCGGACCAGGCGCTGGCGCGCGTCGCGGCGCTGCAGAAGGCCGATCCGAACAACGCGGCCGCCCGCGTGCTCGAAGGCGACGTTTACGGCGCCGTGCAGCGATACGCGGACGCCACGACGGCATACGGCAAGGCCTACGAGCTCGCGCCGCAGGTCGCGATCGCGCTCAAGGACTTCCGCGTGCGGACGACCGGCAACCTGCCGAATGCCGTGCAACTGCTCGAGCGCTGGAGCGCCGCGCATCCGGACGATCTCGAAGCGCGCAGCGCGCTCGCCGACGCGGCGCTGCGCCGCAAGGACTTCGCGAAGGCCGCGGCCCAATACCGTGCGCTGCTCGCGTCGCGACCGAACGACGTCGTCACGATGAACAACCTCGCCTGGGTCTATCAGCAGACCGGTGACCCGCGCGCGCTGCCGCTCGCGCGCGAGGCCGTGAAGCTCGCGCCCAAGTCCACCGCGATCAACGACACGCTGGGCTGGATGCTCGTCGAGGGCGGGGCGCCCGCCGAGGGCCTGCCTTTCCTCGCGGTCGCCGCGGCCGCGCCCGATGCCACCCCGGATATCCGCTTCCACCATGCCGTGGCGCTGGCCCGCACCGGGGCGACCCAGGAGGCCCGGCGGAGTCTGGAAAGCCTCCTGCGGGCGCCCGATTTCGGAGCCCGATCCGAGGCGGAAACCCTGCTCCGCCAGCTCGCGAACGGCGCTCCGGCCGGGGGCTGATCAAAGGTCGACCGCATCACGCTTTTGCCGGTGGGGGGCGGCGATGGCGCCCCGGGTCCGGAGGGGACTCTGTTACGCTTGCGACCGGTTTTTTTCCTGCGCTTTCGGGCGCTTGGGTCGCTTGGGCCACCATAACTCCATGAAATTCGCGCTCTCCTTCGCCGTGCTCGCCTGGACTTCCGTCGGCCTCGCCCAGGAGACGCCGCCGGCGGCTGCCCCGGGAACCCCGGCGCCCGCTGCAGCACCCGCCACGACGACGACGACGACCGCGCCGCTGTCGCAGACCGTGGGCCCGAATTACATCGTCGGACCCGGCGACTCGCTGCAGATCTTCGTGTGGCGCAATCCCGAGCTGACCACCACCGTGCCCGTGCGTCCCGACGGCAAGATCACGACGCCGCTCGTCCAGGACATGGTCGCCGTCGGCAAGACGCCGTCGCAGCTCGCGCGCGACATCGAGATCGTGCTCGCCGAGTACATCCGCTCGCCGCAGGTCAACGTGATCGTCGCGATCCCGGTGAGCGCGTTCAGCCAGGTCAAGGTCATCGGTGAGGTGCGCACGCCGCAATCGCTGCCGTACCGCGAAGGCATGCGCGTGCTCGACGCCGTCCTCGCGAGCGGCGGTCTCGGCGAATTCGCCGCCGGCAACCGCGCGAAGATCGTGCGCAAGCAGGAAGACGGCAAGAACGTCGAACTCAAGGTCCGCGTCGGCGACCTCGTGAACAAGGGCGCCATGAAACACAACCTCGAGCTGCGTCCCGGCGACGTACTCGTGATCCCGGAATCGAGATTCTGATGCAGGACTCCGTCGACAAGGTCATGGGCGAGCTCAAGGGTGCGTGGCGCTTCCGTCGCTATGCGCTCGTCGCGGCCTGGATCGTCTGTCTCACCGGCTGGGCCGTGGTCCTGCTGCTGTCGGACATCTACGAAGCGCAGGCGCGCGTCAACGTCGACACGCGTACGGCGCTGTCGCAGGTGCTGCAGAACCAGGTGATCCAGCAGGACTACGAATCGCAGCTCAACCTGATCCGCCAGTCGCTGCTTGGCCGCAGCAACCTCGAGCGCGTCGCCAACGAGACCGGCGTGGACTTCGCCGCGATGACGCCGGCGCAGCGCGAAGGGTTCATCACGTCGCTCACGCAGCGCATCGAGATCGCCCTCGAACCGGCCGTCAATCGCGACCCGCGCATCCCGAACACGCTCTACCGCATCGGCGTGCGCGACAACAGCCGTGCGCAGGCGCTCAAGACCGTCGACGTGCTGCTGAACTCGTTCGTCGAAGACTCCATGCGCTCCGATCGCACCGGTACCGTCACCGCGCAGAAGTTCCTCACCGAGCAGATCGCCGAA
>CADEED010000003.1:41552-99321 GCA_902826225.1 uncultured Pseudomonadota bacterium
CCTCGCGGACTCGGAAGCCGTGCTCGCGGACTTCAAGAAGAAGAACTTCGGTCTCGTGCCGGGCGAGCAGGGCGACTATTTCAACCGCCTCACGAACCAGATCACGGCGGCCACGGACCTCAAGGCGCAGCTCGCGGTCGCGACGAGCCGCCGCGCGGAGCTGCAGCGTCAATTGCGCGGTGAATCACCGTTCGTGCCGCTCGACGCCGTCTCCGTCCGCAACGGCGGCGCGGGCACCGCCAACGACACTGCGAGCCGCATCCAGGAAGCGCAGACGCGCCTGGACGATTTGCTGCTGCGCTTCACGGACAAACACCCCGACGTGATCGCGACCCGCGAGACGCTCGAGGCGCTGCGCGTTCGCCAGAAGGCGGAACTCGCCGCGCTCAAGCGCGGCGATGCGGGCGCGGCTGCCGTCGCGAACGCGCAGGCGAACCCGGTGCACCAGAACATCCAGCTGCAGATGAACCAGGTCGAAGTCGAGATCGCTGCCCTGCGTTCGCAACTCGCGGAGCGCGAACACAACGTCACCGACCTGCGCAAGGTCATCGACACCGTGCCCGAGGTCGAAGCGGAGTACGCGCGTCTCACGCGCGACTACGACGTGCAGAAGACGCAGTACAACTCGCTGCTCGAACGCCTCGAGAAAGCGCGCATCTCCAAGGACGCCGACGAGACGGGCACGGTGAAGTTCAACATCGTCGATCCGCCGTCGGCGGCGTTCGCGCCGATGTTCCCGAACCGTCCGCTGTTCATCGCCGTCGTGCTGCTCGCGGGCCTCGGGATCGGCGGCGGCGTCGCCTTCCTCATGCACAAGCTCAAGCCCGTGTTCGCGGACTCGCGCTCGCTCGCCGACGCGACCGGACTGCCGGTGCTCGGCACCGTGATGAACGGCTGGCTCGAGCGCGAACGCGAAGCGCTGCGCGCGGGACTCAGACGCTACGTCGTGGCGGCTGGACTGCTGATCGTCCTGTTCGGAGTAACGCTCGCCGTGCAGGCGCCGGCCGCGGCGGCCATTCACCGGATCCTCAAAGGTTGAAACAACGATGAGTCTGGTCGAACAGGCATTGAAGAAGCTGCAGGCCTCGCGCGGCGGTGTCGCGCCGCAGCCCGAAACACGCACCACGGCCGTCCGGGCGCCCGAGCCCGCGCGTCCGGCGGTGGTGCGCAACGGCCGCGTCGTCCCCGTGGACCGGCCGGCGATGCGCGCCTCGCACATGCTGCCGTCCACGTCGGAGGAGCGCCGCATCGTGCAGGAGTTCCGCCAGATCAAGCGTCCACTCGTCGACAATGCGATGGGTCGTGGCAGGCCTGCGCTGCCGAACGGCCACATCATCATGCTGGCGAGCGCGCTGCCCGGCGACGGCAAGACGTTCACGTCCGTGAATCTTGCGCTCTCGATGGCGCTCGAGAAGGACGTGCGCATCCTGCTCGTCGACGCCGACGTCGCGAAGCCGCACATCAGTCGCACGTTCGGCGTGCAGGACGAGCCCGGCCTGCTCGACGTGCTGCGCTCGGAACAAATGGACGTGGAGTCGGTGATCCTCGATACGGACGTGCCGAACCTGTCGATCCTGCCTGCGGGACGTCATTCGGAGACCGCGACGGAGCTGCTCGCCAGCGGGCGCATGGCCGACGTCACCGCGCGCCTGGCCGCCGCGGATCCGCAGCGGATCGTGCTCGTCGATTCTCCGCCGCTGCTGCTCACCACCGAGTCGCGCGCACTGGCCGCGTCGGCCGGCCAGATAGTGCTGGTCATCGGCGCGGGCAAGACGCCGCAGAAGGCGGTATTCGATGCGCTGGACCTGCTCGGCGATGGCAAGAACATCAGCCTGGTTCTGAACCAATGCGACGAAGGGTCCCAGCAGGGTTACTACAACTACTACGGTCATCAAGCCGAGGGCGCCAAGGCGGGCTGATCGCGGCGCGACGATGCGCCAGGAAGAAGAGAGGCAAGGGATGGGACGGCGTTCGACAATCGCGTTGCTCACGGGCACGTTAGCGGCGGCATGCGGTGGACCCGCGTCCGCCGAGCTCACCTATGGAGTCGAGGCCGGTGCGGGCCGCTCCGACAACATCACCCGCGTCGCCGACGACGAGGTCTCGGAGACGCTCGCGACCGCGGGCGTGAATCTCGAGTGGCACGAGACGCGTCCGCGCCTGCGCGCCGACATCAGCGCCGACGCCGACTACGTGAAGTATCTCGACGATACGTACGAGGCCGAAGTGATCGGCGGCTTGAACGGCACTCTCGATTTCGCGCTGCTCCCGGAGCGCCTGAGCTGGATCTTCCAGGACTCGTTCGGCCAGCAGGCGACGGATCCGTTCGCGCCGCAGACGCCCGACACGCGCGAGAACGTCAACTACTTCACGACGGGCCCGACGCTCCAGTTCCCCATCGGCACGCGCGCCGCGCGCATCTTCGCGACGTATTCGCTGACCGACTACGAGAACAGCCCGCTCGACAGCGAGCGCCTCGTGGGCGGCGTGTCGTTCGGTCCGCGCGGACTCGAAGGCCGCGGTCTCGGCATCAACGCCGTGACCGAGCAGGTGAAGTTCGACGACGACATCAACACCGATTTCGATCGCGACAGCGTGTATGTCAGCTACCGGCTGAGCGGCTCACGCACGCGCATCTCCGCCGAAGCCGGGTACTCGTGGCTCGAGCTCGAGGGCGCGGCGGACAAGAGCGGCGATCCGCGCATCTCCCTCGAAGTCGAGCGCGATCTCACCGATTCGTCGATGCTCGTCTTGAACTTGGGCACGCAGCTCACCGATTCGAGCGACGCCTTGCGCTCGACGCTGTTCACGGGACCGCCGGGCGGCGCGGGCGGCGGCATCAACGCGACGTCCGATCCCTTCCGCAACCGGTCGGTCTCGCTGTACTGGAACTTCAACAAGCGCCGCACGTCGCTGTCGATCGGCGGCTCTTTGAACGACGACGAATACGAGACGGCGACGTTCCTCGATCGCCGCCGCACCGTCTGGAGCGTTTCGGTCGGCCGGCAGACGTCGAGCCGTCTCAACATCGGCCTCACCGGCAACTACACCGACGAGAAATTCGACCTGAACGGACAGCAGACCAGGCTGCTCGACCTCGGCGCCACGGCCGACTGGCGTCTCGGCCAGTCGACGACGCTGAATCTCTCGCTGCTGCGCTCCGACCGCGACGTCAACGTCGGACTCGGCGACTACACCGAGAACCGCGTGATGCTGCGGCTGATCTGGAGCGGCGGCGATCCGACGGGCGGTCGAGCGCGATGAAGGACACGGTGAAAACCGGCGTGCTCAACGCGATGACGGTCGACGTCGAGGACTACTTCCACGTGTCGGCGCTGGCGGAGTCGATCCGGCGTGATGACTGGGCGTCGATGGAGTATCGCGCCGAGGCCAGCACCGATCGTCTGCTCGCGATGTTCGACGAGTTCGGCATGAAGTCGACCTTCTTCGTCCTCGGCTGGGTGACGAAGAAGTCCCCGGCGCTCGTGCGGCGCATCCATGCCGCCGGCCACGAGATCGCCTGCCACGGCCTCACGCACGAGCTCGTGTACAACCAGACGCCCGATCTCTTCCGCCGCGAGACCGCGGAGTCGAAGGCGCTGCTCGAGGATGCGATCGGCGCGCCCGTCCTGGGATACCGGGCGGCCAGCTATTCGATCACCGCCGAGTCGCTGTGGGCGCTCGACATCCTCTGCGAGCTCGGATTCACGTACGACTCCAGCATCTTCCCGATCGCGCACGACCGCTACGGCATCCCGGGCGCCTCGACCAGGCCCGGCAGGCTCCGCACGCCGAACGGCAGCCACATCGTGGAATTCCCCTTGTCGACGAAGCCGTTGCTCGGCATGCGCATCCCGGTGTCCGGCGGCGGCTACTTCCGCCTCATGCCGTACTGGTTCACGCGCTGGGCGCTGCGCTCACTCAACGCCGACCAGCAGTCCTTCGCGTTCTACCTGCATCCGTGGGAGATCGACCCGCAGCAGCCGCGCGTGCCAGCGAGCCTGCTGTCGCGCTTCCGTCACTACAACAACCTGGACGTGTGCGAGCGTCGCCTGCGCAGCCTGTTGGGTGACTTCCGCTTCACGACCATGCAGAACCTGCTGCGGCCACACCTCGACGCTGCATGAGTGCCGCCGGTGATCTGTCCGTCGAGCTGATCGAAAATCGATCCGCGGTGCCACTCACCGCGGAGCAGTGGAACGCGCTTGTCGCTCGCAACGAGACGAATACCGTCTTCCAGACCTACGAGTGGTTCGACGCCTGGTGGCACACGTTCGGTCGCCCGCGGAACCTGTTCCTGCTGATCGTGCGCGACGGTGATCGCATCATCGGCTTCGCGCCGCTCATGCGCCGGCGCGGCACGTTCGGCTGGCGCGAACTCGCGTTCATCGGTTCGGGCAATGCCGACTACCTCGACTTCGTCCTGCCGGAGCAGAAGCCGCGTGCCCTCGCGGCCATCTCCGGGTTCCTGCGCGCCAGCTGGCGCCGCTGGGACCGCCTCGCGCTCGTCAACATCCCGGCGCACTCGTCGACGCGCGCCGGGCTCGACGCGGGCGCCGCCGGCGCGCGCCGCGACGGCCTGCATTTCGTCGACGAGGCGCGCGTGATCTGTCCGACGCTCGCGCTGAGCGCCAACCCCGAGTTCGCGCAAAAGCTCATCCGCAAGTACAGCCTGCGCCGCCCGCTCAACTGGTTCAGCAAGCATGGCCGGCTCAAGTTCCGGCACGTGAAGGATCCGCGGGAAATCGAGGTGCTGCTGCCGTCGTTCTACGAGCAGCACCGCCGCCGCTGGAAAGCGCTCGGCAAACGCAGCCAGTTCACGCAGATGATGCAGATGCGTTTCTACGGCTCGCTCGCGACCAGGATGGCGCAGCGCGGCTGGCTGCAGTTCTCCGTCGTCGAGTTCAACGACGAACCGCTCGCGTTCCACTTCGGCTTCGACTATTCGGATTGCCTCACCTGGTACAAGCCGTCCTTCGACGTGCGCTTCGCCGAACACTCGCCGGGCTTGCTGCTCACGCGTTACCTCATCGAGGACGGGCTGCGCCGCGGGCGCCGCGAGTTCGATTTCACGGTCGGCGACGAATCCTTCAAGAAGCGTTTCGCGACCAGCGAGCGGCTCAACCTCAACTTCGGCGCCTACCACGGACGCGTGGGCTACGGCATCGCGCGCGCGGTGGGCGGGATGCGCGACGTGGCGGGGCGCACGCAGCGTTTCGTGCGCAACCTGCTCGCGACGCAGGCGGCGACCAGCGTCGCGGCCGCGGCGTCGACGAGCTCGGAGATGTCATGAACGGCGCGCCGCGCGTCAGCGTCCTGATCCCGACGTTCAACCGCGCCGCGCTGCTCTGCGAGGCGGTCGACAGCGTGCTCGCGCAGTCGTTCCAGGATTTCGAGATCGTGATCGTCGATGACGGTTCGACCGACGACACGCTCGCGCGCCTCGCCGCCTATGGCGATCGGGTGCGCGTGCTGCGCGCGGATCACGGCGGCCCGGCGCGAGCGCGAAACGCCGGGTTCGCGGCGGCGCGCGGCGAGTACGTCTGCATCCTCGACTCGGACGACCTCTACTACCCGCACAAGCTTGCGCTGCAGGTGGAGCACCTCGACGCGCATCCCGACACGGTGATGGTGTACACGGAGTTCTCCGCGTTCGATACCGACGGGTTCTGGGACGAGTTCCACCTGCGTAAGTACCACGCATCCGCCTACCGTCCCGCGGGCAAACGCCGCTACGACGAGATCTTCAGCGAACGTCTGCCGCTCGGCAGCGCCGCACTCGATGCGTACCCGCACTGGCGCGAGCGTGGCGCATGGCGCGGCGACATCTACGAGAAGTATCTGTTCGACACGGTCGTGTTCACGAACAGCATGATGTTCCGGCGCGAGCTGCTGCAGCGCGTGAGTCCGCAGGATCCGTACTTCGGCCATTTCCACGACCTGGAGTTCGCGCTGCGCCTGTGCCGGACGGGCACCGTTGCCTTCCTCGACGTCCCGACCTACAAGCTGCGTTACCACCCGGGGCAGGTGAGCGCGATCGCGGGCGCGCGCCGCGATCTCAATGCGGCCAAGCTGCAGCGCGGGCTGCTGCGCGTGGCGCGCCGCCACGCACTCGGCGACGCGGCTTACTACCGCGCCAATCGCGCGCGCGTCGACGCGCACATCGCGCGGCTGTGCCGCGCGGCCGCGGTGCCGCTCATGGCCTATGGCGGCGCGGACCGCCACCGCCGCAAGTATTTCCCGCGCCGCGCGCGCCAGTACCTGCGATTCGGCGCGCGGCACGGCGCGCCCGCGCGGCTGCTGCGGCTCGTGACCTATCTGCCGACGGCCGGCAAGCGCGTGTTCTTCCGGCTGCAGGACCTGTGGAATCGGATCACCGGTCCGCACGCGGCGCTGTCCTCATGATCACGGCGGAAGTATTGCCGGCGTCCTCGGGGCTCGACCTCTTGCGCGACGCGTGGGAGCGTCTCTACGGCGAGCGTGCGCGCGAACCCTCGGTGTCGTTCGGATGGTCGCGCGCGATCATGCGCAACCATCTCGCGGGCCGCGGCGACTGGTTCACGATGCTGTTGCGTCGGGACGGTGACGTCCGCGCCATCGTGCCGATGCTCACCGTGCGCGAGAAGCTGTTCGGCCGGGAAGTGCTGACGCTGCAGCCGTTCGCCGAGAAGAACAACACGCACAGCGACCTGCTGATGGGCGAGGAGCAGGAACTCGTCGGCGCTTGGATCGACGAGCTGTACCGGCTCGAGCGCCCGTGGGACATGCTCCACATGTCGCGGCTCCTCGAGGATTCGCCGTTGCTCGCCGCGCTCGAGACGGAATTGCGCCGCCGCGGCGCGCCGCACCGCGTGCGACTCGAGCAGCCATCGTTCCACCTGCCGCTGCCGGCGAGTTTCGCGGACTACCTGGCCGCGCGCAGCGGGAAGTTCCGGAACTATCTGAAGCGCGTGGAGAAGAAACTGCACGCGGCCGGGCGCGTGGAATTCGTGGTGGCGGGGGCGATCGCCGACGACTCGGCATTCGACGAGATGCTCGCGATCGAACGCGACAGCTGGAAGCATGCGCACGGCACCGCGATCAGCGCCGTCGCGCACCAGGCGGGGTTCTATCGCGACCTGTGCGCGGCCGCGCGCGAATCCGGCACGTTGCACCTGAGTTTCCTGCGCCTCGACGGCCTGGCTGTGGCCTACAACCTGGGCGTCATCGTGTCAGGCCGTTACTACTACCTGAAGACGAGCTACCGCCAGGCGCAACGCGAGCTCGGCGTCGCGACCGTCGGCCGCGCGCGGCTCATCGAAGAACTCATCGCGCGCGGCGTGCGCGAGATGGATTTTCCGGCGGAACCGTACGAATGGGAAACCCAGTGGACCGACCGGGCGCGCTGGCACCGATCGCTGCTCGTGTTCAATCGCGGCCTGCGCGGCCGTGCGCTGTGGCTGCTGTCGGCCCTGCGCGATCGCCTGCGCGGCGAGCGCGTCCGGCGCATCGAGTTCAGCGACGCGCGGGCCCTGCGGCCGCCGACCGGCGCGGAGACGGCCGGGCCATGAGCGACGTCACCTCCGCCCTGTCCACCGACGGGTTCGGCGGCGCCGCCGACGGTGCGCTCGTGGCCGACGTCGTCACGACGATCGAGGGCCTCGAAGCGCTGGCCGATGCGTGGACGCGTCTCGCGGGCGCGGACGCCGACCCGATGCAGTCACCTGCGTGGTCGCTGGCGGCGGCGCGCACGCTGCACCCGGGCGCGTCGCTCGCGATCGTGACCGTGCGTCGCAAGGGAACGCTGGTCGCCCTCGCGCCGCTCGTCGAGGCGACGCGTCACGGCGTGCAGTGGCTCGAGGTGCTTGGCGCGCGTCACCTGGGCGAGGCGGTGCGGCTGCTCGCCGACGGCGCCGATGCGCGCCGCGCGCTGGTGCGTGCGATCCTCGACCTGGGCCGCCCCGTCTTCCTGCAGTGTCTCGATCGCGGGGTGTGGAGCAGTGAGTTTCGTGCGGCCGCGCGCCGCCGCCGTGCCGTCAGCGTGGTGGTGCCGGGCGCGAGCTGCCTGCGGGCCGAACTCGGCGGTGATTTCGGCCGGTATGCCGGCCGGGTGCCGCCGAAACGCCGCGCGGCGCTGCGCCGCCAGCGCAGTCAGCTGGAGCGTGCCAACCCCGTGCAGACCTTCGCCGAGACCCCAACGCCGGCCACCTCGGCCGCGGCGCTGGACGACGCCTTCGCCGTCGAAGCCCGCAGCTGGAAGCGCGCGGCCGGCAGCGCGGTCGCGTTGCGGCCCGCTCACCTCGAATTCTTCCGCGAGATCGGCCGTCGCTTCGCGGCCGAGGGACAGTTGCTGATCCGCGGCCTGCGCGTGGGCGGCGAGTACGCGGCGACCAACGTGAGCCTCGTCATCGGCGACCGCTGCTACGACCTCAAGATCGGCTACGACGAGCGCTGGGCGCGCTGGTCGCCCGGCCTGTTGCTCACCTGGCATTGCCTCGAGGACGACGTCGCGCGTGGCATCGGCACGCACGAATTCCTGGGCAGCCGCGAGGAATGGCAGCTGCCGTACGCGACGGCGGAGCGCCCGCTCGAGAACATCGTGATCTACTCGCGCTCGCTCGCGGGCTTCTGGTCGCTCGCGCTCGACGGCGCGGGCGTCGTGCGTCGCCGGCTCACGCGGCTCGTCGCCGGCGCCGGGTCGCGACGCAGTGCACGGCTGAGGAAAGTGCGCGAGGAGCTGCAGTCATGTGCGGCATAGCCGGCATCGTCTTCGCCGACGCGACGCGCCAGTCCGATCCGGCGCTGCTCGAACGCATGACGCGCGCGCTCCAGCACCGGGGGCCGGACGGCATGGGTTACCACCGCGAGCCGGGCGTCGGCTTCGGCCACGCGCGCCTCAGCATCATCGATCTCGGCGGCGGCGCGCAGCCGATACACAACGAAGACGAGACCGTGTGGATCACCTACAACGGCGAAGTGTTCAACTACATCGAGCTGCGCCGGATGCTCGAATCGCGCGGCCATCGTTTCTACACGCACTCCGACACCGAGGTCATCGTCCATCTCTACGAGGAGCTGGGCGACCGCTTCGTCGAGGAGCTCAACGGGCAATTCGCCTTCGCGATCTGGGACCGCAAGCGGCGCCGGCTCGTGCTCGCGCGCGATCGCGCGGGCATCCTGCCTCTCTACTACTCCGTGCTCCCGGACCAGACCGTCGTGTTCGCGTCGGAGGTGAAGTCGCTGCTCGCGAGCGGCCTCGTGAAAGCGGAGCTCGATCCGGACGGGCTCGACGAACTCATGACGTTCTGGGCGCCGGTCGCGCCGCGCACGGTGTTCCGCGGCGTCCAGCAGCTCGAGCCAGGGCACCTCATGATCATCGAGAGCGGCGTGCGTCAGTCGCGGCCGTACTGGCGCTGGGACTTCCCGGCACAGGGGGCGCACCGCAAGGGCGACGTCGGCGCGCTCCAGCAGGAGCTGCGCGACACGCTCGCCGACGCCACCCAGATCCGGCTGCGCGCGGACGTGCCGGTGGGTGCCTATCTATCGGGTGGCCTCGACTCCTCGTCGCTGGTCGCGCTGCTCAAGGAGCGAGTGCCCGACACGCTGCAGACGTTCTCGATCGGCTTCGACGATCCGCGGCTCGACGAGTCCGAACACCAGCGCGCCGTGTCCAGGTTCCTCGACACCAACCACCACCACGTGCAGTGCACGCTCGCGGACATCTCGGGCGGCTTCCCCACGACCGTGCGTCACAGCGAGAGCCCGATCCTGCGCACGGCGCCCGCGCCGATGCGGCAGCTCTCCGCGCTCGTCCGGCGATCGAACGTGAAAGTCGTGCTGACCGGCGAGGGCGCCGACGAGGTGCTCGGCGGCTACGACATCTTCAAGGAATCGAAGGTGCGGCAGTTCTGGGCGCAGCAGCCCGACTCGACCTGGCGACCCGCGCTGCTCAAGCGCCTGTATCCCTATCTCGATCTGACGTCGGCGCAGAGTGCCGCTTACCTGAAAGAATTCTTCGGCATCGGTCTCGACAACCCGTCGGACCCGGTGTTCTCACACCTGCCGCGCTGGGCCACGACCGCGCAGTGCAAACTCTTCTGGGCGGACGACTTCCGCCGGCGCGTCAGCGGCGGCGCCATCGAACGGCTGCGCGGCGCGCTGCCGGCGGAAATCGGGTCGTGGCACCCGTTCAACCGTGGCGAGTACATGGAGGCCCGCACACTGCTGCCCAACTACCTGCTGTCTTCGCAGGGTGACCGCATGCTCATGGCGAGCTCGGTCGAGGGCCGCTTCCCGTTCCTCGACCACCGGCTCATCGGCTTCGCCAATGCGCTGCACCCGTCGTACAAGATGCATGTGCTGCGCGAGAAGCACCTCCTCAAGGAAGCGATGCGCGACCGCCTGCCGGCCAGCATCGCCGCCCGGCACAAACAGCCCTACCGGGCCCCGGACGCGGCGGCCTTCCTGGCCCCCGGGGCTCCCGCGTACGTGACCGACCTCATGGACCGCAAGGCCATCTCTGATTACGGTTACTTCGACCCGGAGAAGGTGGCGCGGCTCGTCACCAAGCTCCAGCGGGCGAAGGTGCCGAACGCGCGCGACAACATGGCCTTCGTCGGCGTCCTCTCGACCCAGCTCTGGCACGCGCAGTTCGTCGCGGGCCAGACCGTGAACTGAATTTTTTTCTCCACAAAGGAATCGACATGTCAGACGCATTACGCGACCAGGTTCGGGGCTTCATCCTCGAGAACTATCTCTTCACCGCCGACGTGTCGGCGCTGGGTCTCGACGACTCGCTGCTCGGCCGCGGCATCGTCGACAGCACCGGCATGCTCGAGATCATCTTCTTCATCGAAGAGCAGCTCGGCGTGAAGGTGAAAGACGAGGAGATGATCCCCGACAACCTCGACTCGGTGAACCGCATCGCGGCTTTCGTCGAGTCGCGCCGCAAGGCCGCCTGAGTTGCAGCACCTGGTCGACAGGCTGAGCACGCACGCGCGGGATACCCCCGCGGCGGTCGCGCTCGCCTGGAACCAGGCGCGGTGGAGCTACTCGGACCTCGATGCCGCCGCGGGCGCCGTGCGCGACACGTTGTCCACGCGGGGCTTGCCGCGCGGCGGGCGCGTCGCGCTGCTGCTGCGGAACTCCGTGCAATACGTCGCGGCGTTCTGCGGCACGCTCGCCGCAGGCGGGGCGGCCGTCGCGCTCAACGCGCTCGAGCGCTCCGAGGTGCTCGCGCGCCAGATCGTGCACAGCGGGGCGAGCTTGGTCATCGTCGATCCCGCGCACCTCGAGTACGCGCAGCTGCGTGACGCATTGCGCGACCGCGGCGTCGCCATCGTCACCCTCTCGACGCACGACGGGTCCGACGCGCTGGTCCGCATCCGGGCGGAGCTCGGCGCCGCGCCCGCGAGTTCGCCGGTCGCCTGCGGATCGGACGACCTCGCGCTCCTCATCTATACCTCGGGAACGACGGGCCGGCCAAAGGCCGTGATGCTGAGTCACGCCAACCTCGCCTCGAATGCCGACGCCATCGCCGCCTATCTCGGGCTCACCGCGGCGGACCGCGGGTTCTCGGTGCTGCCGTTCCATTTCTCATATGGCAACTCCGTGCTCACGAGCCACCTCACGGTCGGCGCGGAGCTCGTGATCGAGGACAACCTCGCGTACCCGCTGCGGTCCCTGCAGCGCATGGCGGAGTTGCGCTGCACCGGCTTCGCCGGCGTTCCGTCCACGTTCACGCTGCTGCTGACCCGCGCGCGCCTGCGCGACTACGACCTGGCGTCGCTGCGCTACGTCACGCAGGCCGGCGGCGCGATGACGCGCGCGTCGATCGAGCGCCTGCGCGCCGAGCTCCCCGCCGTGAAGATCTTCGTCATGTACGGGCAGACCGAGGCCACGGCGCGCATCTCCTATCTACCGCCCGAGGAGCTGGACAGGCGCGTGGGTTCGGTGGGCCGTGCGATCGCCGACACGACGATCGCGATCTGCGACCTGGAAGGCCGGCCGCTGGCCGCCGGCATGACCGGGGAGATCCGCGTGCGCGGCCCCGGCATCATGCTCGGCTACTGGCAGGATGCCGAGGCGACGCGCGAGGCCGTGCGCGACGGCTGGCTGTGCACGGGCGACCTCGGGCACGTCGACGCCGAGGGATTCCTGTACATCGACGGCCGCGCCATCGAGATGATCAAGGTCGGCGCATTCCGCGTGAGCCCGTACGAAGTCGAGGAGGCGATCGCGCAGCTCGAGGAGGTCGCCGAAGTCGCCGTCGCCGCGACGCCGGACGAAGTGCTTGGCCAGGCCGTCAAGGCCGTCATCGTGCTGCGCGAGGGCGCCAAGCTCGACACGCTCGCCGTCAAGGCGCACTGCCGGCACGCGCTCGCCCAATACAAGATTCCGAAGATCGTAGAATTCGTCGCCGAATTGCCCCGGACCATGACGGGCAAGGTGCGGCGCCTGCAACTCACCTGATTCAGACACTGGAAAGCACGAGAACTCTCATGAACGCGAAGAAACTGGATGCCTCCGTACTCGACATGGACTACGACAAGGTCGTCGACCATGCCTGCGCGCGCCTGCGCGAGATCCTCACGAAAGATCTCATGCGCCGCGGCCTCGTCGTCGCGATGTCGGGCGGCATCGACAGCTCGGTGAGCTCCGCGCTCGCCGTGCGCGCGCTCGGCAAGAACAAGGTGTACGGCATCATGCTGCCGGAACGCGATTCGTCGGGTTTCAGCACCGCGCGCGGCCGCCAGCTCGCCGAGCACCATGGCATCCGCTACGAGGTGTTCGACATCGCGAAGGCGCTGGAAGGCATCGGCTGCTACGAGCAGCGCGACGAGGCCATCCGTCGCGTATTCCCGGAATACGGGGAGGGCTGGAAGAACAAGATCGTCATCAAGGGCGGCCTCGAAGGGCGCATCAACCACTTCGAACTCGTCGTGCAGACGCCGCAGGGCGAGCTACAGACGAAACGCCTGCCGCTGCCGGAGTACCTGCAGATCGTCGCGGCCACGAACCACAAGCAGCGCATCCGCAAGACGGTGGAGTACTACCACGCGGATCGCCTGAACTACGCGGTGGTCGGCACGCCGAACCGCCTCGAATACGACCAGGGCTTCTTCGTGAAGAACGGGGACGGCAGTGCCGACGTCAAGCCGATCGCGCATCTCTACAAGAGCCAGGTGTACGCCCTCGCGCGCCACCTCAAGCTGCCGAAGGAGATCTGCGAAGCGACGCCGACCACGGATACGTACAGCCTCGCGCAGGGACAGGACGAGTTCTACTTTGCGCTGCCCTATGCGCAGATGGACCTCGCGCTGTACGCGCTCAACAATGGTTACGAGGCCAGCGCGCTCGCGGACGCCATCGGCATCACCGAGAGCCAGGCGAAGAACGTGTTCCGCGACATCGAAGCGAAGCGCAAGGCGACGCGCTACATGCACCTGAAGCCGGTGCTCGTCGAGGGCGTCGCGGAGATCAAGCTCTGAGCCACGGCCGCTGGCCGGCTGGGACACCCGCGTGGAAGCGTTTTTCTGGATCTGCCTCGCGCTGATCGTGTACTCGTACGCGATCTATCCGCTCGTCCTCGTGCTGCTCAACCGTCTGCTCGGGCGCAAGCCGCACGTCGCCCGTGAGGGCTACCAGCCGACGGTGACGATCCTGCTGCCGGTGCACAACGAGGCCGGCCGCGTGCCCGCGAAGGTGCGCAACCTGCTCGCGCTCGATTATCCCGCGGAGAAACTGCAGCTCCTCGTGATCGGCGACGGCTGCACGGACGACTCGCTCGAGCGCGCGGCCGCCGCCGGCGAGGGTCGCGTCGCAATCCATGCGCTGCCGGAACGCGCGGGCAAGGCCGCCGCGCTCAATGCCGGCCTCGGGCTCGCGACGGGCGAGATCCTCGTGTTCACGGACGCGGGCATCATCCTCGACCGCGATTCGCTCGGGAAACTCGTCGCGCATTTCCACGACCCGCACATCGGCTGCGTCTCGGGCGAGGATTACATCGAGGGCAACGACACCGAGGGTCTGTATGGCCGCATCGAGCTCACGCTGCGCCGCGAAGAGGCGCGCCTGCACTCCATCGCGGGCGCGAGCGGCTGTTTTTATGGCAAGCGCCGCGACATCTGCACGCCGTTCGTCGCGGGGATGGCTCCAGATTTCCTCTCGGTGCTCGTGACGGTGCGCGCCGGCAAGCGCGCGATCGCCGAGCCCGCGGCACGCGGCTCCATGACCGCGACGTCGAGCCAGCGCGCGGAGTTCACGCGCAAGGTGCGCACCATCCTGCGCGGCGTGACGGCGTTGTTCGGCAACGTCGGGCTGATGAACCCGTTGCGCTATCCCGAATACGCGCTCGTCATGTGGTCGCACAAGTTCCTGCGCTGGTTCGTGCCGCTGCCGATGATCGGCTGCCTCGTCGCCTCGTTCCTGCTGCGCGGGCAGCCGTTGTACGCGTGGCTGTTCGTCGCCCAGCTCGCCGCCTACTCGGCGGCCGTGCTCGGGATGCTGTGGCCCGCCGCGGCGCGGATCGGCGTCGTCCGCCTGGCCGCCTTCTTCGTGCTCGTGAACGCGGCATCGTTGAAGGCGCTGCTGCTGTGGCTCGGGGGCGAGCGGCTCGAAGTCTGGCAGCCGACGCAGAGACCGAAGTGACGAATCGCCCCATCCGCGTGCTCCACCTGCGCGATTCGCCGTGGGTGGACGGTCCGGCGCGCACCATCCTCGAGACCGCCGCGCACATCGACCGCCGCCGCGTCGAGTATCACGTCGGCGTGCTCGCGGGAGACGCCGGCGGGAAACACGAGCTCGCCGATGCCCTGAGGAAGCGCGGTCTGCCCGTGCACCCGCTGCAGGATCGCCCGGGCATCGACAAGGCCGTGATCGCCGACATCGTGAATCTCATGGAGCAGCTGCAGATCGACGTGCTCCACAGCAGTGAATTCCGCTCGAACGTCCTGTCTTTCCTGGCGGGCCGCCGGCGGCACGTGAAACGCGCGACCACCGTACACGGCTGGATCGCCAACGACGGCAAGGGCCGCGTGTACCGGCTGGCCGACAAGGCGCTGCTGCGCTCGTTCGATCGCGTCGTCTTCGTGTCCCACAAGACCCGCAGCCTCGTGCCCGGCTGGTGGCTGCCGGCAGCGCGCGTCGAGGTGCTGCACAATGGGCTCATGCTCGATTCGTACGGCGCGGACGTCGTGAATGCCGCGCGGCCGGTGCGCGAACTCTCGCGTGGCGCGTCGCTCATCAATATCGGCCGGCTCTCGCCCGAGAAAGGCCAGGACCTGTTGCTGCGCGCCGTCGCGGCGCTCTCGAGGGAGTTCCCGGCGCTCGAGCTCACCTTCGCCGGCATCGGTCCGCTCGAGCCCGCGCTGCGCGCGCTCGCGCAGTCGCTCGGGATCGCGGAGCGCGTGCACTTCATCGGCTTCGTCGCCGACATGCCGCCGCTGTATGCGCGCCACGATCTGGTCGTGCAGAGTTCGCTCACGGAAGGTCTTCCGAACGTCATCCTCGAGGCCGCGTACCTGCGCGTGCCCATCGTCGCGACCGCCGTCGGCGGCACCGCCGAGGTGGTCGAGCACGGGTCGTCGGCCTGGCTGATGCCGCCGGGCTCGGTGGACGCGTTGGTGGAGGGAATCCGCCGCTTCCTGCGCGCGCCGGCCGAGTTCGCCGCGATGGGCGAGCGCGCGCATGCGCGCGTCCGGGATCAATTCTCGTTCGACGCGCGCACGCGCAAACTCGAGCGGCTGTACGAGGATCTGGTCGGGGGTTCGCGATGAACCGGCGCGTGAAGGTGGTCGACGCCGCGGCCGACGAGGTCGCGACGCGCCCTTACTACTACTGGCTGCTGGCCGCGCTGTTCTGCGAGTACGCGCGGCCCGCCAGCTACATCCCGCCACTGCGGATCCCGTTCCTCTACAGCATCCTGCCGCTCGCGCTGTTCGCCGTGACGCTGTTCATGGCGCGCGGCATGCGGCCGATGAAGGACATCTTCGCGGACCCGATCGCCAAGTGGGTGCCGATCTTCCTCGGGCTCATGATCCTGTCGATGGGCCACGCGGACGTCACGTTCTATGCCTGGAACCAGACGAAGCTCGTGCTCGGCCAGTGCATCCTGTTCCTGCTGATCGCGCGCATCGCGACGACCCCGGACCGGCTGCGCGGCGTGTTCATCACGTTGCTGTTCGCGCACCTCTTCCTGCTCGCGATGAATCCGCAGGTGCTGCTGAATCCGGACGTGCGCAACTACATCATCGGCGCCACGTTCCTGGGCGACGGCAACGATTTCTCTCTGTCGCTGTGCATCCTGTTGCCGCTGACGTTCGAGGTCGCGCTCGCGACGAAGAGCCGGTTCCGCAAGATACTCGCCTGGTTCGGGGTGGTGCTGCTGCTGTTCGCGATCGTGGCCTCGCAGTCGCGCGGTGCGACGATCGGCCTGGGCGCGGTCCTCCTCTTCCTGTGGCTGTTCAGCCCGCGCAAGGGGATGTCGCTGCTCGGCGTGCTGCTCGTCGTCGGCGTCGTTCTGTTGTACGCGCCGCCTGCGTACTTCAGCCGCATGGGCACGATGACGGACTACGAGAACGAGGGCTCGGCCTCCGCGCGCATCGAGGCCTGGAAGGCCGCGACGCGCATGGCGAACGACAGCCCGCTGCTCGGCGTCGGGGCGGGGCAGTTCCCGTCGAAGTTCGGCTCCAAGAAGTATCACCCCGCGGGCATCCAGCAAGGTTTCTGGATGACTGCGCATTCGAGCTACTTTCTCGTGTTCGGTGAGCTCGGATACCCGGGCATCATCGTGCTGCTGTTGCTGGTCATCAGCAACATCTCGGGCAACATGAAGATCCGCAAGCTGGTGAAGACCCGCGCCGGACCCGATCCGCCCCCGGCGGTGCGCGCGGCGCTGCGCATGCTGCTGTTCACGGCGGCGGCCGTCATCGGGTTCGCGGTCGCCGGCGCATTCCTGTCGGCGGCTTACTACCCGCACGTCTACGTGCTGGCGGGAATGCTGGTGGCGGCGCGCTCGTTCGCGCTGCAGGCGGCGGGAATACCGCTGGAACAGGCCTGGCCGAAGGGGTCGGGCGCGCGCCGGCGCAGGCCCGCGCCGTCGACCTGACGCATCAGCCTTCGCGCGCCAGGCGTTGCCGGAGCGCCGCGCGATCGGGCTTGCCGTTCGCGTTGTAGGGCATCTGGTCCACCACGTGGATTTCCGCGGGCACCATGTACAGCGGCAGGTGCATGCGGCAGTGCTTGCGGATGCGTTCGACGAGTGTGTCGTCGCGCTGTGCGCCCGCCACCGCGAGGCCGACGCGTTGGCCCAGCACGAGATCGGGCAGCCCCACGGCGGCGCTCTCGCGCACGCCATCGACTTCCGCGACCACGTCTTCGATCTCCGACGGACTCACGCGGTAACCCGATGTCTTGATGAGCTGATCCGCGCGCGCGACGAAGTAGAGAAATCCCTCGGCGTCGGCGCGTACGACGTCGCCCGACCACACGGCCAGCTCGCCGGCGCGCGCGCTGCCCGCGGCGGTGGGCAGCGGCCGGAAGCGCTGCGCCGTCGCGGCTGCATCGCCCCAGTAACCGAGCGTCACCAGCGACCCGCAGTGCACGAGTTCGCCGGGTTCGTCGACCGCGCAGCGGCTGCCGTCGGGGCGCAGCACCAGTATTTCCTGTTCCGGGATCGCCTTGCCGATCGAGCCCGGCCGATGCTCGAGTTGCGCCGGGTCGAGGTAGGTAGACCGGAAAGCCTCGGTCAGGCCGTACATGCTGAACAGCCGGGTCTGCGGGAGGCGCGCCCGCAGGTGGCGGATCAGCGTCGCGTGGAATGCGCCGCCCGAATTGGTGACGTAGCGCAGGTGCGTGGCGACCTCACGCGGCCATTCCGCGCCGACGAGGTGCGCCCACATGGTGGGGACGCCGGCCAGCCCGGTGATCTTCTCCGCGGCGAGTTCCTGCAGCGCCGTCGCCGCGAGCGAGAAATTGGTGAGCACCGCGCAAGCGCCGACGTGGAATGCCGTGGTGACCTGGCTCAGCCCGTAGTCGAAGCTCAGCGGCAGCGCGGCCAGCAGGCGGTCGTCGGCGGTGTTGCCGAGATAGCCCGCGACGATGGCGGCGCCGCTCACGAGGTTGCTATGCGAGAGCACCACGCCCTTCGATCGGCCCGTGCTGCCGGAGGTGTAGAGGATGGCGGCGGGCGCGTCGTCGTGCAGCGGTACGCGCGGCGCCACGCCATGCGCATGCAGGTCCGCATGCCGCAGCAGCGTGATGCCGGCCGGCGCGGCGGCCGTGTCGACCTCGTCTGTGACCAGCAGCGTGCGCAACGCGTGACGGCCGGCGGCCGCCTGCAGCGCATGCGGCAGCAGGTTTTCGCTGGTGACCAGCATTCGCGCGCCGCTGTCGGCGAGCACGTGTTCGAGCTGGCGGGCCCGCAGCAACGGCGACAGCGGGATGAAGAGGGCGCCCAGCCGCGAGCAGGCGAGCGCGAGCTCGATGACCTCGGGCCGGTTGCCTAGATAGAGCGCGACCCGGTCGCCCGCACCCACGCCGAGCGCGGCGAGGCCGGCGGCGGCGCGTTCGCTGGCCGCGCGCAGCTCGGCATACGTGAAATCCTGGCCCTTGAAGCGCAGTGCCGCCGACCCGCGCGCATGCGCGGGAGCCAGATCGACCAGATCGTGCAAGAGCCGCTTTTCGGGCGCAGGCTCCATCGCCACCCCTCGGATTGGTTCAAACAAGCAAGGTCAAAGATGGACTATTGGCGCGGGCCGCGCCAGCCGGATTTCCGGATTCGTCGACTGACTACCGCTTCACGAGACCGGCGTAGATCCCCTCGTATTCGCGGGTCATGTGCTCCACGGTGAAACGGTTCTCGACCTTGGCGTAGGCCGCGGCGCCGAGGCGCGCGCGCAGGTCGGCGTCGTCGACGAGGCGGCGCAGCGCCGCCGTCATGCCGTCGATGTCCTGCTTCTCGACGATCAATCCGTCCTTGCCGTCCTCGACGACGTGCGGGTTCTCTCCGACACGGGTGGCGACGACGGCCTTGCCGGCAGCCATGCCCTCGAGCAGGGCGATCGACATCGCTTCCCACAGCGACGGCTGGAAGAAGATGTCCGCGGCGGGCAGCGCATTGTGAGCGGCGTCCTGCACCCAGCCCGGGAGCTGTACGGTGTCCTCGAGGCCGAGCTCGCGGATCGCGGCTTCGAGGCGCGGCCGCAGCTTGCCGTCGCCGATGATCACGAAGCGCACGTTGTCGCGCTCCGCGCGCAGTTTCTTCGCGACCGCGAGCAGGTCGAACAACCCCTTCTGCTCGATGAACGTGGCCAGCGTCGCGATGACGACGGGTTCGCCGGGCGCCTTCACCGCGGGCTTGCGATGCTTCGCGGCTTCGCGGAACGCGGCGAACGCGACGCCGTTCCACACCTTGCCGAGGCGCACATCGCTCAGGTGCAGGACGTCCTGGATGGCGCGACGCTGCACTTCGCCCACCGCGTAGAGGCGCGTCGCGAAGCGCGAGAACAGTTTCTCCATGCGCAGATCGCCGGGCGCGCGGTGCGGGTAATTGCCGAAGTGGTAGGTGTGGATGAACCTGAGGCCGGGGGTCAGCAGCTTGCACACCGCGGCGTCGGCCAGCGCATCGGCGGTGTGGGAGTGCACGATGTCGATGCGCTTCTCGCGGATGATCCGGCGCATCTTGAGAAACGTGAAGTAGTCGGGCTTCGTCTGTGCGGGATCGCGCAGGACGCGGACGTCGACGCCCTTGCGCCGCAGGTCCTCGCCGATGCCGCCCAGGGTCTTGAGACAGCAGACGGTGATGTCGAATCGTTCGCGGTCGATGGTCTCCGCGATGCGCTGGATCACGACCTCGGCGCCGCCGATGCCCAGGCCTTCGATCGCCATCATGACGTTGATGCGGCGCCGGCCGGCCGTGGCGGGCGCGCGCTGCGCCGCATCGACGAGCGACAGGTCGCTCATGTCGCGGAAGCGTCCGCCGTCAGCATGACCTTCAGTGCGACGCGGGAACGCGCCGTCTCAAAGGCCTGCTCGAACTGCTCGAGCGGGTAGGCGGAGCGCAGGAAGGGGCGGGCGTCGATCGACGGCAGCAGCGCGAGCGCATCGTCGAAATCGCGGCGGGTGCTGCCGAGCGAACCCACGATGGAGCGGTCGTGCGCGAGCAGCGAGGCGACGCCGAATACCTGGTCGACTGGCGGCTGGCCGAGCAGCAGCACGGCGGCGCCCGGCGGCGCGTCCTGCAACAGGCTCGCGATCGTCGTGGCGTCGCCCGTGGTCTCGATGAACCACTCGAACTGCCCGAGATCCTGCCATTGCTGCGAAGTCGCGACGGCGCCGTTGAGCGCCTCGAGGTGTGCAGGCTCGGGGTCGAACGCCGTCACCTTGTGCCCGCGCGCGGCGAGCACCAGCGCGGCGAGATGACCCGTGGTGCCCGCGCCGATCACGGCGCAGCGCATGGGGCGATGCGATTGCCCGAGGCGGCGCAATCCCTTGAGGACGGCGGCCAGTGGCCCCGTGAGCGCGGCCTTGGCGAGCGGCACGTCGGCCGGCACGCGGTGCGCGTAGCGCGCGCGCGTGACGAAATAGCCGGCGCAGGCGCCGTCTTCGCCCACGACGCCGACTTCACGCCAGTCGCGGCAGCGGAACACCTCGTCGCGCTTGCACTCGTCGCACTCGCCGCAGCCCTGGATGTGCTCGACGACGACCCGATCGCCCTCGCTGAAGTCGGTGACGCGGGGGCCGAGCGAGACGAAGGTGCCAGAGGACGCCTGGCCGGGAACGATGGGGTAGATAGGCGCGTTGCGGCGCGTCGTGCCGGGCTTGCCGTCGATGATCTGCAGGTCGCTGGCACAGATGCCGACGTGCGAGACGCGTACGAGGATCTCGCCGGGCTTGAGGCTCGGGACGGCGCGGTCCTCGAGCTGCACCTTGTTCGGGCCGCGCACCACGAGGGCCTGGAATTCCTTGCGCTCCAGGAACTCCTCGCGCATCACGATCTCGGCGCGGCGCGCCGGGTTCGTGAGGAACTTGCTGTCGAAGATCCCCTTGAGCGTGCCGGCGGTCTTCTCCCAGCGAAAGCGCAGGATCTCGCCGGCGAGGCCGAAGAATTTCCCGGCCCGTGCCGCGAGCCACAGATCGTGCACGCACCACGTCAGCTCGCGGACCACCTCGCCCGGAATGTGGCGGAAGATGCGGATGCCGACCCAGCGTGCCGCGATGGCCTCGCGGTAGTAGCGGCGGCGGACCTGCGGCCAGGTCTCCGTGTGGACGTGGATGATGCAGGCTTCCGGCGCGTACACGACCGCGCGGTCGAGTTCGAGCCAGTGCTTCGCCCAGTCGATGTCCTCGAGGCCGGGCAGGCCTTCGTCGAACGGGTACTCGAGACTCAGCTGGCGCTTCACCGCGGAGTTCGCGTTGTTGGCGAACGGGTCGTCGGCGTCGATGAGACGTTCCCGGTTCGGGAACACGCGTTCGAAATCGCGCGACTCGGAGAACTTGGACACCGCGTGCCCGCGCTGTCCGCCGTAGGTCATCGCGACCTCGTGCCGCTTCAGCGGCGCGATCAGTTTCTCGAGCCAGAATTCATCGGACGGGATCGCATGCGCCGAGAGCATCGCGACGTACTGGCCGCGCGACTCCTGGATGCCGAAGTTGAGCGAGTGCCCGAACGTGAAATCCTCGGAGCGCAGCCGGATGACCCGCGCGCCGTTGGCCGCCGCGATGTCGCGCGTGGCGTCGACGGAGCCGGAGTCCACCAACAGCACTTCGAAGTCACGGTAGCGTTGCTTGTGCAGGGCCTGGAAGACCTCGGGCAGCCAGCGCTCCTCGTTCATCGCGCGGATCAGGACCGTCGTTTCGGGCTGCGGGCTGGACATCGTGCTGGCGGTCAACTGGCTGATTTATAAGATTATTGGGGGGCGGTCGCGCGGGCGACGCGGAGCGCAGTGTATCCGGCGGCCAATGACAAATACGCGCAGGCGGGCGGCCACCGTGGTCGTTTGGGAACTGGTTCCCAGATCGGCCGCGCCAGCCCGGGCAGAACATAACGCGGCGGAGACTTGCCCGGTCGGCAGGGGCTATTTGCGCGAGCGGAGGTTCCGCCAGATGCCCGAAAACAGCATGCGGGCGGTCACGTAGAGCGTTTCGAGCGAGTACCGGATGTCCCGCCAGTCGAGGTCGAAGAACGCGACCCGCGGCTGGTAGGTCGTGAAGAGGTCGCGCCAGCCGATGAGGCCGGCCCGCCAGTAATTCGGGATCGCCGCGCCTTCGGCCCGCAGGACGATGTGCTTGAAGTAGCGGCCGTCGGGACCCACGGGCTCGACGCGCCGGCCGGCCATGTCGCAGTAGTGCAGCCAGCAGAGGTCCACGCCGTTGTGAGGCGCGGCATCGCCACCGCCCGACAGGCGCGGATTGGCCTCGATCAGCTTCACCTTGCCGTCGCGCGTGTCGCGCTTCACTTCGATCTCGCAGATGCCCGCGTATCCGACGGACCGCAACCACGCATCGCAGACGGCATCCGCCTCCGGATCGACCACGGGCACGGTGACCGTCGCGGGACCGAAGCCGAAGGGATCGCAGCGCCACTCGAGGAACAGCGCGTTCGCGATGCGCCGGCTGTTCGAATCGTACACGGATAGATAGACGCGCTTCGCCGTGTCGGGCCCCTCGATGATCTCCTGCAGGATGACGCTGGGCGTGAGCGCGGCCGCGAGCCGGTAGTTGGCCAGCAGCTCGGCGGCGGAACCGCAGATGGACACCTTTTGCCGCAGCAGCGGGTGGCCGGCGGGGAATTTCTCCCACTCGCGGAAGTGTCCCGGCTTGATGAGGCAGGGATACATCGCGGTGCGTCCGAACTCGACGACCTGCGCCTCGCCCGCGACGAAGCGCGTGAGCGGCATCGGCATGCCGTGCTTCTCGGCGAGTTCGTACTGCGACTGCTTCTCGGCGAACAGGCCCTGCAGCGTGACGCCGGGCGAGAGCGTGAAGTGGGCGGCGAGCACGTCCCTGTGACGATAGATCGCCGTCACGAAGCGGTCGGAGCTCGCGATGAGGATGGGTTTGCCCCCGAGCTCGCGCGACAGATCGAGCATGAAGGCCAGCCATTCGGCCGGCTTGTAGTCCGGGTCGGGACAGAGCCGCGCCGGGCCGTAGATCGAACGAAAGCCCGGCATGCCGCCCGTGCAGTCGAACATGACCGCGCGCACGCCGCGGCGCTGCAGGCTGCGCACGCCGAGCACGCCGGTCTGGAACGCGCCCGCGATGACGGCGCTGGGCCAGCCCGCGTCGGCGCGCGTCGGATTGCCGGCCGGCGACGTCACGTCAGAACCACGCGAGCAGGCGGCACAGGAATCCCCCGTTTGTCTGCGTGCCCTGTTCGGCGAAGTTGATGCGCCGCAGGCGCAGCGGATCGTCACCGGGCGAAACGAACCCGGGCACGGTCGTGAACGCCAGCGCAAACCCGGCATCGCGCGCCGCGCCGACGACCGTGTCGTCGTGGTCGCCGTTCGGGTAGGCGAGAAATCGCGACTCGCTCGACAACCGCTCGCGCAACGCGCGCTTCGACTCCGAAAGCTCGCGCGCGACGCCCGACGCATCCAGCGACGTCAGTGGACGATGCGAGTGCGCGTGCGACTCGACGGCGATGACCCGGCTCCTGCGCAGCGCGTCCACCTGCGGCCACGTCATGAACCGGTCGTCGCCCACGCCCGAGGCGGAACTGCCGCTGGCCGAGAGGAATTCCTCCACGCGCGCGATGATCTCGTCGATCTCGGCGCGCGGCCGCGCCTTGAACTGCGTGACCACGCCGCGAATCGCGGCGCGTGCCGCGCGCTCGTCGAGCGCCAGCACGCCCGTGGCCTGCAGACCCGTGAACACGGGCGCGGCCTTCGCGCCCAGCCGCCACGCGGCGAGCAGCCGGCGCGCGAGACGTTCCTGCCAGAACGTATGCGGCGTGCCGACGAAGTCGGTCGCCACGAAGATGGTCGCGGGCACGCCGTACCTCTCGAGCGCAGGCAGTGCGTGCTCGACGTTGTCGAACCAGCCGTCGTCGAACGTGACGACGCAGGTTCGGGGCACCCAGGGGGTTTCGCCGGCGAGCATCGCGCGCAGTTGCTCGGCCGTCGCCGGGCGGAACAGGCGGCGCAGCAGGCGCAGGTGCCGGTCGAAAGTCGCGGCGGAAACGACGATCGCGTCCGACGAGAAAACGTCATCGGCCGGCAGCGCCGGCAGCACGCGGTGATACATCAGCACGACCGCGCGCCGCCGCGGTAGCAGGGCGGTCGCGATCCGCAGCACGCCGGTGTACCAGAGCGTGGCGGCGACGAGTTGCTTGATGCCGGTTTTGACCGCGTTGAGCATGGTTGTCAGGCGAGCACCCGGTCCGCGATCACGCGAACCCGTGAGGCCAGGTCGGCCGGAGCATACGCATGCGTCGGCAGCGTGACCACGCTGCGCGAGATCTCGATGGCGCCGGGTTGCGGTGCTTCCGCCGCGAGCAGCCGGCGGACTTCGGGCACGTTGGCGAGGGCCTCGGGGTACGAGAGCGTCGCGCCGATGCCGGCCGCGTCGAGCGCGGCGACGAACGGCGCGCGGCGCGCGGGATCCGTGACGAACACCGGGTAGCGCGTGAACACCGGCGCGGCGTCCGCCGCGACCTGCGGCAGGCGCAGGCCGGGTGCATCCGCGAGCGCCCGTGCGTAACGCCGCGCGTTCTCGATGCGCGCGCCGTTGATGGTCTCGAGTTTGCGCGCGAGTCGCAGGGCGAGCCCTGCCAGCAGCGGACTGAAGCGCGTCATCGGCGTCGGGGTCTCATACGTCGTGCGGCCCAGGCCGAGGCCGGGCAGCCGCGTGACGACCCCGTACATCGAAGGACGGAGCATTGCGCCATAGATGCCGGCCTTGAGCGCGAGTGCGAGGCCTTCGGCCGGCGTCGCCGCCGGCAGTGCTCGATGCTCCGCCTCGATGGCCGCGCCCAGCGAGCTGCGCGCGACGATCGCGCCGCCCTGGATGGTCGTGATGTTCTTGCCCTTGTCGAAGCTGTAGAGGCCGGCGTCGCCGAAGCCACCGACGGCGCGCGTGCCGCAGCGCGCGCCGAGCGCCTGGGCCGCGTCGTCGAGCATGAAGATGCCGCGCTCGGCCGCCAGCGCCTCGATGGCCGCGAGGTCGTTGGGGATTCCGTAGAGATTCGCCGTGACGATCGCGAGCACGCGGTCGGACTGCATCGCGCGCAGCTGGTCGAGATCGAAGCTCAGCGTGCGCGGGTCCACGTCGCAGAGCCGGACCTTGAGCCCGGCGCGCTCGATCGAGTTCGGCACGGAGTAGCAGGTGTAGCCCGGGACGATGACTTCATCGCGGCCCGGCATCGCGGCCGTCTTCATTGCGCGCAGGATCACCGACATGGCGGCGCGTCCCGAGGCCATGGTCCACGCGCGGGGCTGGCCGCTGTGCCGCGCGAGCAGCGCGCACAGTTCGTCGTCCGAACTGCGTTCGAACAATCCCGCACTCAACCCCGCGGCCAGGTCCGCGAAGCGCAGCGGAGTTCCGGCGGGCGCGATGTAGCTCATGGCGTCAGGGAATGAGCCGCGCGATCGGCGGGCCGATGAGGCCGAGCACCGGGATCGGCAGCTTCTTCCACGTGGCGATCGCGAGCTTGTACTTCGGATTGTCGACGTTGAGAGTCGGCATTTCGCCGCCCTTCGGCCGGTGGAAATACCAGTAGAGCTGCTTCGTTTCCGTGTTCCACTTGCGCTTGAATTCCTCGCCCCCGGAATTCGCGGTCGAGCGGCCGAGGTGGTAGCTCGTGCCGCCGCGCAGGCAGGCGTCGCGGATCATCTCCCAGTAGAGCACCAGGTTGGCGTCGAGCTTGCGTGCCAGCGGTCCGCCGGCGGCCCACATGCCTTCCTCGACGCCGCTGAAGAATCCGTTGAACGCGGCCGAGATCGGCGTGCCTTTCTGGTGGCAGATGAAGATGCGCGTGTTGTCGGGGAATGTGCGCAGCACCGATTCGAAGTACTTGCGCGAATACAGCGGCGTGCCGAGGTGGCGCCAGGCCTGCTGCATGAGCGCGTAGAATTCGGGCAGCAGCTCGAGCCCGCCCGCCTTGACCGCGAGATCGTTCTTGTAGGCGCGCTTGATGTTGTTGCGATGCTTGGATGTGAACGCGTTCCACAGCGTCTCGGGATCCGGCGCCAGGCTCAGCGTCATGCTGATCTTGCGCAACGACACCGGCAGGTCCGTTTCGAGCGCGGCATTGCAGCGCAGTTCGAGGTAGTCGACCTCGAGTTCGTCGGCCTTCGCGCGCGCGGCTGCGACGAGCGCCTGCGAGACGCGCACTTCCTGCGTGACGGGGCCGCCATAGTTCACGAACGGCATGGAGCACAGGATGCGGCCGAAGAGCGGCGAGCTCACGAGCACCAGCGGCAACGCCCCCACGATTCTTCCGTCCGCGCGCGCCGCGAGCTGGAAGCAGCGATGCCCGAGCGATTCGTGGTTGATGGTCCGCCAGCCGGACAGTTGATAGAAGGACGCCTGCGGCTGGGTCGCGAGGAACGCGTCCCAGGCTTTGCCATCGCTCTCTTCGCCGACTTCCAGGTCGAGGGGCGGGGCGGCGTGCACGTTGTCCATTGATTGTGCGGTGATGTTCATCGGCGGCGGCATTCTAGCGGCGAATGTTCAATGCCGATGGGCGCTCCGGATGACCCGGCTCGCAATTTCGTGAAACCGGTGCGGTGCAGGGCCGCGCGGGCGTCCGAATGCAGGTATAAAGCGCCGCCATGAAGATCCTCTGGATTTCACAAAACCTCCCGTTTCCGCCCAAGACGGGCGTCCTGCAACGGAATTACAACCTCATCCGCGAGGCCTCCCGGTTCGCCGAGGTGCACCTGGTCGCCATCCTCAAGAAGGACATCCTGCCGAATTACGACGCCGGCACGGCCGAGCGGGAGCTCAAGAAGCTCTGTTCGCGGGTGACCGTCGTCGAGCTGCCGGCCGAGACCTCGAAGCTGACGCTGCTCTGGATCCTCTTCAAGAGCGTGTTCACGCGCCATCCGTTCACCTCGAACTGGGCGCAGTCGGCGGGCCTGCGCGACACGCTGCGCTCCACGGTCGCGAATGGACAGTACGACGTCATCTACTTCGACACCATCAGTCTCGCCGAGTACCGCAAGGTCGCGGGCGATACGGCGCGCGTGCTCAACCATCACAATGTCGAATCGCACCTGTTCGAACGGCGCGTGCCGCGCGAGAGCCACCCGCTCAAGCGCTGGTATCTCGGCATGGAGGCGAAGAAGCTGCGCGCGTTCGAGGAGGAGTGCCTCGCGCAGTTCGACGCGAACCTCACCTGCTCGGAACTCGATTCGCAGCGGTTGCGCGAGATCTCGCCGCCGGCGCGCTGCGAGGTCGTCGCGAACGGCGTGGACGTCGGCTACTTTCAATCGGGGAAGGAAGGCGGTGACGCGCGCGAGCCCGGCCATCTCATCATGGTCAGTGGCATGAACTGGTTTCCGAATCGGGATGCCGTGTTGTACATGGTCGAGCAGATCTGGCCGCGGCTCACGCAGGAAATGCCCGATCTCAAGCTCACGATCGTGGGCGCCAGCCCGCCGCAGCAGGTCCTGGATCTCGCGGCGCGCGACCCACGTCTCACCGTCACCGGTTTCGTGGACGACGTGCGGCCGTACATGGAGAAGGCGCAGGTATACTTGTGCCCGATGCGGGACGGCGGCGGCACCCGCCTCAAGATCCTGGACGCGCTGTCCATGGGTGTCCCGATCGTCTCCACGACGATGGCGGTCGAAGGCATCCACGTGCAGCCGGAGCGCGACGTGCTGACGGCCGACACGCCCGATCAGTTCGTGCGGCAGATCCGCCGTCTCGTGCAGGACGCGGACCTGCGCCAGTCGATCGCCACGAACGGCCGGACGTTCGTCGAACAGAATTTCTCCTGGAGCGTCGTGGGCCGTCGCATGCAGGAAATCTTCAAGAGCTTGGTCGAGGCAAAGAAGAAATGAACGACAGAACGGTGCTGTTCCAGGGCGTGGGCGACATCGCGCTCGGCGACCATCCCTTGTGCGCCGGATTCGGCACGCACAGCCGTCATCGCAAGCGCGCGCCGTCGTTCCCCTTCGAGCACGTCACCAAGCATTTCGACCGCGCCGAGGTGCTGTTCGGCAATCTCGAGTGCACGCTCTCGCAGACCGGCATGAAGGCCGGCGATTACAACTCGATCCAGATGCGCGGCCACGAGGCCTATCTCGACGGCCTCACGCAGGCGGGCTTCGACGTCATGAATCTCGCCAACAACCATTCGTTGCAGCATGGCCGCACTCCGTTCCGCGAGACGGTCGACATCCTGAAGGGTGCGGGCATCGAAGCCGCCGGCGTCAACAACGGCGACTACCGGCATTGCCGCGAAGTGTTCGTCGAGAAGAACGGGCTGAAGATCGGATTCCTCGGCTATTCGCTGCGTCCGCGCCAGTACTTCACCGAGGAGCCGCTGTACGCCGAAGGCGAGCGCGATCGCATCGTCGAAGACGCGCGCCGCGCGCGCGCGCAGTGCGACACGCTCGTCGTCTCCATGCACTGGGGAGACGAGTTCATCGACCGCCCGTCGCCCGACGAGATCGCGACCGCGCACGCCGTCATGGACGCGGGCGCCGACCTCATCATCGGCCATCACCCGCACGTGCTGCGCGGCGTGGAGAAATACGGCCGTGGCTACATCGTCTACAGCCTGGGAAATTTCGTCTGCGACATGATCTGGGACAGCCCGCTGCGCGAAACCGCGATCGTCCAGTGCCGCCTCACGGCGGAAGGCGTGCGCGATTTCGAGTTGCTGCCGGTGCGCATCAACGACGACTACCAGCCGCAGGTGCTCGCGGGCGAGGCGGGCAAGGCGCTGCTCGCGCGGATCGGGGCTCTCTCGGATCGCCTGCAACACCTCTGCGCGAATCCCGCGGAGGTCGAGACGATGGAGCAGTACAACGTGGCGGCGCACGAGGAACACGCGAAGTCGCGCGCGAAATCGCACCGGTATTTCCTGCGCAATGCGTACAAGTTCCCGCCGGCGCTCGTCGTGCAGCAGCTGCGCACCTACGTGCGCAACCGTCTCGCCGAACGCGGCTTCATCAAGCAGCCGCCACCGATGCCCGGTTGCTAGGCGAGCCGATGGACGATCAGCTCGTGGGCGTCTCGCCCGCGGCGCAGCGGTAGAGCTCGCGGAACGTCGTTCCGGCGATCGTCGCGACCGGGCGCGTGCAGTAACCGGCCAGCAGCGCTTGGATCTTCGCGCGGGGCCAGCCGAGCGCCGCCATGCCGTACCACGGCATCAGGTCGTCGTCCTTGTCGTAGAGCCGTCCGACGATCACCCGGCCACCCGCGTCGAGGTGTGCCGCGACGGCAGCGGGCAGACGATCGAGCGCGTTCTCGCTGCCGGGGCGCGCGACCGCCATGTTCATGAACAAGAGCTGCCGGGCGTTCATGCCGTCCGGGATGATGGTCCACTTCTTCGTATCCCAGCCCGGAATGAGCTCGAGATCACCCGCGCGCACCATCGCGCTGTGCTCGGCCTGACGCGCCTCGTAGCCGCGCGATGCGAGCGGCATGACCGTGGTGCGCGTGTTGACCGCGAACAGTGCGAGGACGCACGCCGCGACGAGCCACGCGCCTCGCTTCGAGCCGGGCGCGACGGGAGGGGCGTCGAGCACCAGGCGCGGGGTGAGCCCCCGCGACATGTAGAAAAGGAGCCAGGTGGCGGGCACGAGCTGCACCCAGAAGATCTCGTCGCCCTGTTTCCACAGGAAGGCGAACAGCAGGATCGCGGCGAGCCACGCGACCAGGAAGCGCACTGCGGGCTCGGTCCAGACCTTGCGCAGTACCTGGACGACGACCATCACGTGGAAGGCAAGCACCAGCGGCACGACCACCAGTGCGAGGGCAATCTGCGGCCACTGCGGTATGAACTCCAGGTCGCGGCCCTTCGCGGTCTCCGAGATGACCGTGGCCAGACCCGCGGGCTCCACCATGTTTCCGATGGCGAAGTTGTAACCCACCATCGCGGTCGCCTCCACGATCGACGACAGAGTCAATTTCAGTCCATAGACGTTGTTCAGATTGCTGTCGGATTCACCCTGGTAGGAGAGCAGCCAGCTCGGGAATGAAGACTGGGCGTCGCCCAGCAGGTATCCGCCGACGAACAGCGGAAATCCCACCACGGCGGCGGCGATCCACAATGTCAGCGTGTTGCGCCAGATGAAAGTCCACGAGCGCCGGGCGAACCCCACGGCCAGACCGACGGCGCCGGCGAGCAGCACGTTGCTGAACATGATGGCGGCGGCGATCGCGAGCAGCACGCCGATCCCCACCAGGTCGCGGCGCGCGCGCTTCGCGTCGCTGCAGTCGGCGAAATCGACGTACAGGTACAGCGCGCCCACGAGGAACGGCATCTGGATCATCATGAAATACTGGCCACCGGCGAGCGCGAGGAAGCACGTGGTGGCGAACAATCCGAGCACGCCCGTGAGGCGCGATACGGTGCCGCTCACGCCTGCGCGGACCAGCACCGAATGGAACAGCAGTAGCGAGACGAGCGCCGTTACCGCGCTCAGGATCTGGAATGATTCGAGCGCGGTGAGCCCGGTGCCCAGGGCCGTGAACAGGCGATACGCGCCATAGCCCAGTGGATCGAACAGGAGATGGTTGGGGTTCCAGATGAGCTCCGAGGCGTCGATCTGGCGGACCACGCGCAGGGCGTCGCCGTGTGGCAGGGTGTGGTGGAAGCCGGCCATGTAGGCGGCTGCCGCGGCGGCAATCCCTGCCTTTTCGCAGGCTGCAACCCGGGACCCCGGGGCCCCGACCCCGGCATGGACGGAAGCCTCACTTTTTGAAGATTGCTCATTCATCGAGTGGAGGGATGCTAGCAGCGAACGTATATTCGTCGCGAGGCATAAGACGAAGAGAATTCCGGCAAAGTCGGGGGGTTACGCCCACTCGGCGATGTACGGTCACCACTCGGTGCGAACTTGGAAGTTTTCATAATGGGATGGATCCGTGAGATCGGCGACTAGCCGGGTTTCGCCGGACGAACGCGGCGAACACGCGGGTCCGGGTACGCGCGTCGGCATCGAGTCGACGGAGACTCCGTTCTTCTTCGAACGGGGCGACGCGCAGCTTTTCGGCATCGTTCACGAGCCGGTCAAGGCCTCCGACACCGCGTTCCTCATGAGCCATCCGTTCGGCGAAGAGAAGCTCTGGAGCCATCGCGTGTTCGTGAGCTTCGCGCGTGAGCTCGCGCGCCGCGGCCATGCCGTGCTGCGATTCGACTACCTGGGCGCCGGGGACAGTACCGGCTCCACTGCCGACACCAGCCTCGAGACCCACCTGGCCGATCTCGGCGGGGCGTACGCATGGCTGCGCGATCGCCAGCCAGCGGCGCAGCGCGTCGGCCTCATCGGCCTGCGCTTCGGGGCCACTGTCGCGGCGCTCTTCGCCGAGCGTATGGCGGGTGACGCGCGAATCGCGCAGGCGCCGCTCGTGCTGTGGGACCCGGTCGTCGACGGCGATGCCTACTTCCAGGAATTGCTGCGTTCGAATCTCAGCACGCAGCTCGCGGTGTACGGAAAGGTCATCGAGAATCGCGACACATTGAGCGACAAGATCCGCTCCGGCGCGACCGTCAACGTCGATGGCTACGACATCGGTCGCGCGCTGTTCGAGGACGGCTCGAAAATCAACCTCGCGTCGGCTGGGCATTCGCACTCGGGCCCGGTGCTCGTCACGCAGATCGCGGCGGGCGCGACGGCCAAACTGCGCGAGGATCTGCAGGGCATCGCCAGCGCATATCCGCGCGGCACGTTCCAGCGCTGCACCGAACAACCTTTCTGGCGCGAGATCAAACCGTTCTACGGACGCGCGAGCGACCTGCAGAAATCGTCGCTCGACTGGCTGGAGCAGGCGCATGGCTGAGAAAGCCCGCGTCGAAGCCGTCGCCTTCGCCAACGAATCGCGGGAGCGGCTGTTCGGCACGCTGCATCGTCCGGCGAATCCGCGCGCGGGCGCGCCCGCGATCGTGCTGCTCTCGCCGGGCGTGAAGATGCGCGTGGGGCCCGGGCGCCTCTACGTGCCGCTCACCGAGATGCTCAACGCGAAAGGGTACACGGTGCTGCGCTTCGACTTCTTCGGCCTCGGCGACTCCGAGGGAGAGCTGCAGGAAAGCATGCTCGCCGACGTCTACAACAACATCGAAGTGGGCCGCTACGTCAGCGACACGACGAGTGCGCTGCGCTGGCTGCGCGAGGCGCATGGTTTCGATAAATTCGTCCTGGGCGGCCTGTGCGGCGGCGCGATCACGGCGCTGCTCACCGCGCAGCGCGAGGAACGCGTCACCGGCCTGCTGTCACTCGGGATGACGGTCACGCTCGCCAGCAACGCGGCGGCCCCCGCGAAGTTCATGACGAGCCACCAGCTCGACTCCATGCGCCAGGGCTACATCCGCAAGTTGCTGCGACCGGGATCGTGGTTGCGCCTGCTCACCTTCCGCAGCGACTACACGGTCATCTGGTACTCGTTCAAGAACATGGTCGCGCGCAAGAGGCCCCAGGCGCCGGCGCAGCCGGTCGCGGCGGACGCGCCGCTCGAGCAGCGCGGCAATGCGAACCCGTTGTTCCCGCCGGCGTTCTTCTCGTTCCTGCAGCGCGGCGGCCGCGCGCTCATGCTGTTCAGCGGCAAGGACCGGCTGCAGGCCGAGTACGTCGAGAAGTTCGCAACGCCGTACGCCGCCCAGCTCGCGCCGTTCGCGCCGCAGCTGCGCGAGCACGTCGTCGAGAATGCGAACCACGTGTTGTCGTTCCCCGAGTGGCAGCGCGAGATGGTGGACGTGAGCCGCAGCTGGATCGCCTCTCTCGAAGGCGCCTGACCGTGGAGCCGTCCCGTCCCGACTACCGCCTGGATCATGTCTGCCTCGCGGTCCGCAAGCTCGGTCCCGCGCGCGCGATGCTCGAGAAGGTGCTGGGCTACACGCCGCGGACGGCGCCGGTCGAGAACACGCGCCAGCAGGTCATCGTGCAGTTCATGAGCAAACCCGGATCGATCGACATCAAGCTCATCGAGCCGAGCTCGCTCGAGTCGCCCCTCGTCGAGTTCATCAAGCGCAGCGGCGGCGGTCTGCATCACCTCGCATTCCGGACGGGCTCGGTCGATGCGGCCGTACAGGATCTCGCGGCGCACGGCGCGAAAATCGTGGCGCCGCCGCAACCCGGCGAAGCGTTCAACGAGGCGTCGATCGCGTTCGCCTTCGCCGGCATGGGCCTCAACCTCGAAGTCATCGACACCGACGAGCGGCGCAGCGAGCTCCCGGCGGGCGAGGACGCGCGATGATGACCCCGGCCGAGGTGCTCAGGGTGCTGTGGCCGCGCACGCGCGCGGAACGCTGGCAGCTCGTGCGCTATGCCGTCGTCGGTATCTCCGCGACGGGCGTGTACCTGCTGTGCGTGCACCTGCTGCGCGAGCATGCGGGCCTGACCATGACGGCTGCCGCATCGATCGCCTTCATCGTCGTCGTCATCATGAACTACGTGCTGCACTACTACTGGACGTTCGAATCGTCGCGGCCGCACGTGAGCTCGATACCGCGCTTCATCGTGACCGCGACGGGCGGCATGCTCATCAACCTCACCGTCGTGTCATTGGGCGCGCCACTGCTCCCGCAGGCACCGACCGTCGTCCTGCTGGCCGGCTGCGGCATCGTCGTCGCCTGGAACTACCTGATGTCGCGCTTCTGGGTCTTCCTCGACTCGCCGCGCGCGGACTAACTCATGCAAGCACCGAAGCAGCAACTCCTGTCGGTCATCGTCCCCGTGTACAACGAGGCGGACGGCATCCAGGAATTTCACGCGCGCCTCGCGGCCGTGTTCGACAAGCTCGACCTGCGCTGCGAAGTCGTCTACGTCAACGACGGAAGTTCGGACGCGTCGATCGACAAGCTGCAGGAGCTGCGCGACCAGGACGCGCGGGTCGGCCTCATCGACCTGAGTCGCAATTTCGGCAAGGAACTCGCGATGACCGCGGGCTTCGATCTCGCGCGCGGTGATGCCGTGGTCATCATCGACGCCGACTTGCAGGATCCCCCGGAGCTGATCCCGGAGTTCGTGCGCGAATGGCGCGCCGGGTACGACGTCGTCTATGGCCAGCGCATCACTCGCCAGGGCGAGACGGCGCTCAAGAAGGCGACGGCGTTCCTGTTCTATCGTCTGATCCAGAGCGTGAGCCGCGTGCGCATCCCGGTGGATACCGGCGACTTCCGCCTGATGAGCCGCCGTGCCGTCGAGGCGCTGAAGCGCCTGCGCGAGCAGCACCGCTTCATGAAGGGATTGTTCGCGTGGATCGGCTACAAGGCGAAGGCGGTGCGCTACCAGCGCGACGCGCGCCACGCAGGCACGACGAGCTTCAACTACTGGAAACTGTGGAACTTCGCGATCGAGGGGCTCACCTCGTTCACCACGGCGCCGCTCAAGCTCGGCACCTATCTCGGGTTCTTCGTCGCCCTGAGTTCGATGGTGTACGGCCTGTACATCGTCTACAAGACCCTGGTGCACGGCAGCGACGTCGCCGGCTATCCCTCGCTGATGGTCGTGATGCTGTTCCTGGGCGGCGTACAGCTCATGGGTCTCGGCATCATCGGCGAGTACCTCGGGCGCATGTTCGATGAAACCAAGCAGCGCCCGCTGTACCTCATCCAGCAATACCTGCCGCCGGCGGATGCCGAAACGACCGTGACACCGGTGCCGCTGCACCGCCCGTCGCCGGAGACGATCGCGCGATGAACGGCGCGGGCAAACGCGTCCGCCTCGTGCTCGAGGACGGTACGGCGTTTGTCGGCGAGGGATTCGGCGCGTCGGCCGTCGTCGGCGGCGAGGTGGTGTTCAACACCGGCATGACGGGGTACGTCGAATCGCTGACCGACCCGTCGTACCGCGGGCAGATCCTCGTGCTCACCTATCCACTCGTCGGCAACTACGGCGTGCCGGCACCGCGCGCCGCGGAATCCATCGATGGCCCGTACGAGTCCGGCCGGATCCAGCCGCAGGCGCTCGTCGTGCAGAGCTACTCACCTCACTACAGCCACATGGCCGCGAGCCGCTCGCTCGGCGACTGGCTGCAGGCAGAAGGCGTGCCGGGAATCACCGGCGTGAACACGCGTGAACTCACGCGCCTGCTGCGCCAGCACGGCACGATGCGCGGGTGGCTCTTTCCCGAGTCCGTCGGACTCGAGCAGGCCAGGAACGAGGCGCACGAGATCGAGATGTCGCGGCAGGTGTTCGCGGACGTCGCGCCGCCCAAGGCGGTGACGTACGCCGGCGGCCGCACGCGCATCATGCTCGTGGACTGCGGGGCCAAGGACCAGATCGTGCGCTCGATGCTGAGCCGCGGCGTCACGGTCGTGCGCGTGCCATGGAACGCAGACCTGCGCGTCCACGCGGGCAACGTCGACGGCATTCTCATCGGCAACGGTCCCGGCGACCCGCAGGAGCTCAAATCGCTCTCGCAGCAGGTGGGCGCGCTCATGCAGGAGTTCGCGGGCCCGATCTTCGGCGTCTGCCTCGGTCACCAGATCCTGGCGCTGGCCGCGGGCGCCCGGACTTACAAGCTCGACTACGGCCATCGCGGCGTGAATCAGCCCGTGCAGGATCTGCTGACGCGCCGCTGCTTCGTCACCAGCCAGAATCACGGCTACGCGGTGGCCGACGACAGCCTGCCCACGTCGTGGCAACCGTGGTTCGTGAATCTCAACGACGGCACGAACGAGGGCATTCGCTCGCGGACGCGTCCGCACTTCAGCGTGCAGTTCCATCCCGAGGCGGCACCGGGTCCGCAGGACACCGGCCACCTGTTCGACGAGTTCGTCGCGCTCGCGGATTCACTCGCGGCGCGGAACTGACGATGTACGGACGCTATCTACCGCGCAAACCCAGGCGCGTGCTGGTGCTCGGTTCGGGCGCACTGCAGATCGGCCAGGCCGGCGAGTTCGACTACTCGGGTTCGCAGGCGCTCAAGGCGCTGCGCGAGGAGGGCATCTACACCATCCTGGTCAACGCCAACATCGCCACGGTGCAGACCGACGAGGGTGTCGCCGACCGCGTCTATCTCTGCCCGGTCACGCCGGAAGTCGTCACCGACATCATCGCGAAGGAAGGCGTCGACGGCCTGCTGCTGTCGTTCGGCGGTCAGACCGCACTCAACTGCGGTCTCGCGCTGCACGACTCGGGGGTGCTCGAGCGTTACAAGGTCAGCGTGCTCGGCACCCCGATCGAATCGATCCGCGACACCGAGGACCGCGACCTGTTCGCGCGGCGCCTGCGCGAGATCGACGTGCTCACGGCCAGGAGCCGCGCCTGCCGTGACGCGGCGAGCGCGATGGCGGCGGCACGGGAAATCGGTTTCCCCGTGATGCTGCGCGCGGGTTTCGCGCTCGGCGGCAAGGGCAGCGGCATCGTCGAGGACGAGGCCGCTTTGGCCGCCGCCCTGCATCGCGCCTTCTCCGGCGGCGCGCCCCAGGTGCTCGTGGAGGAGTGCCTGCGCGGCTGGAAGGAGATCGAGTACGAAGTGGTCCGCGACAGCGCGGACAACTGCATCACCGTCTGCAACATGGAGAACTTCGACCCGCTCGGCATCCACACCGGCGAGTCGATCGTCGTCGCGCCGTCGCAGACGCTCGACGACGCGGAGTATCAGCTGCTGCGCAGCGTCGCGATCCGCACGATCCGCCATCTCGGCATCGTGGGCGAGTGCAACATCCAGTACGCGCTCGACCCGCTCAGCCGTGATTACCGGGTCATCGAGGTCAATGCGCGCCTGTCGCGCTCGAGCGCGCTCGCCAGCAAGGCGACGGGCTATCCACTCGCGTATGTCGCCGCCAAGCTGGCGCTCGGATACTCGCTGCCCGACATCCCCAATGGCATCACCTGCCGTACGACGGCGCTGTTCGAGCCGTCGCTCGACTACATCGTCTGCAAGGTGCCGCGCTGGGATCTCAACAAGTTCCACGGCGCGGTGAAGCAGATCGGCAGCGAGATGAAGAGCGTCGGCGAGGTGATGGCCATCGGCCGCAACTTCGCGGAGAGCCTGCAGAAGGCGCTGCGCATGCTCGACATCGGCGTGCATGGTCTCGATCCGCACGCCTTCGAGTTCGACGACCTGCGCGCGGAGCTGCGCAACGCGACGCCGCGCCGCGTGTTCGCGGTGGCACGGGCGCTGCAGGACGGCATGAGCGTCGACGAAGTCCATTCGCTCACGCGGATCGACCGCTGGTTCCTGCATTGCCTGCTCGACGCGCTGCAGCTGCGCGCCGTGCTGCCGAACACGGATTTAGCGCGGGATCGCGATACGCTGCTCGCCGCGAAGCGGCTCGGTTTCTCCGACCAGGCGATCGACGACATCACCGGCGTCGCGCGCGGCACGACGCGCACGCACCGCCACGCGCACGGCATTCGCCCGGCGCTCGCGCAGATCGACACGACGGCGGCCGAGTTCCCGGCCGAGACCAACTACCTCTACCTCACGTACAACGCTTCCCGGTCGGACATACCCGTGGCCGAGCGCAGGAAGATCGTGATACTCGGGTCCGGCGTCTATCGCATCGGGTCCAGCGTCGAGTTCGACTGGTGCTGCGTGAGCGCGGCGCGCGCCGCCTCGAAGCTCGGCTACCAGACCATCATGGTCAACTACAACCCCGAGACGGTCAGTACGGATTACGATATCTGCGACCAGCTCGTCTTCGACGAGATCAGCTTCGAGACCGTGCTCGAGCTGTGCGAACGGGAGCAACCGGACGGCGTGGTCGTCAGCATGGGTGGCCAGGTGCCCAACAATCTCGCGTTCCGGCTCGCGCAGGCCGGTGTGCGCGTGTTCGGCACGGCGCCGTCACAGATCGATCGCGCCGAGGACCGGCACAAGTTCAGCAAGCTGCTCGACGAACTCGACATCGATCAGCCTCGCTGGACGCACATCACGGACCTCGACCGGGCGGACGAGGCCGTCCGGGCCATCGGCGGATTTCCCGTCCTGGTGCGGCCGAGCTACGTCCTGTCCGGCGCCGCCATGAGCGTCGCGCACGAACCCGTCGAGTTGCGCTCGATTCTCGGGCGCGCCAAGCGCGTGTCGCCCGACCACCCGGTGGTCGTGTCCAAGTTCGAGACCCATGCGCGCGAGTTCGAGATCGACGCGGTGGCGGACAAGGGCAAGCTCGTCGTCTGGGCGATCAGCGAGCACATCGAGAACGCGGGCGTGCACTCGGGCGACGCCACGCTCGTGCTGCCGCCGCAGAACATGTACGTGTCGACGATGCGCTCGATGCGGCGCATCGCCGCGCGCGTCGCGGCGGCGCTCGAGATCACCGGGCCGTTCAACATGCAGTTCCTCGCGAAGAACAACGCGGTGAAGGTTATCGAGTGCAACCTGCGCGCGTCGCGCAGCTTCCCGTTCGTCTCGAAGGTTCTCGGCCACAACTTCGCGGAAGAAGCCATGCGGCGCATGCTGGGCGTCGCCCGGGCTGTCGACCTCGAGAGCGTGGATCTCGACTACGTGGGCGTGAAGTCACCCATGTTCTCGTTCGGCCGGCTGTACGGCGTCGATCCGATGCTCGGGGTCGAGATGGCGAGTACGGGCGAGGTGGGCTGCATCGGCATGGACGTGCACGAGGCCTTGCTGCAGTCCCTGACCGCCACCGGTTTCCGCATGCCCGTGAAGGGAGTCCTGCTCTCGCTGGGCCCGCACGCCGACAAGTATTCGTTCATGGAGGAGGCCCGCACGATCGTCGACGAACTGCGCCTGCCGATCTTCGCGACGCCGGGCACCGCCGCCGTGCTGCGGGAAATGGACATCGCCTGCACGCCCGTCGAAAAGGGTGAAGTGGATAGCGGCGTGCGGCTCCTGGACCAGGGGCTGGTCGATCTCGTGATCAACGTGCCCCGTGAATATGACAGCCAGGGGCGACCCGACGGCTTCGCCATCCGCCGCAGGGCCGTCGAGGGCGGCATCCCGTTGTTCACCGACCTGCAGCTTTCGCGGGCTCTCGTGGCGGCCCTGAAGGCCCGCCGGGCGAAACCCTTCGAGGTCCGGGCCTGGAACGACTACGTGAAGGGCACCACCGGCTGAGGGAGGGCCGAAAAAGTTAGACGCAGTTCCGGCATTGGGAGAAATGTGCCGGCGCGCGTGGCCGGAGCAGATAGGGGCTGATTTACAGTGCCCCGGGGAGTCGGAGGGAGAGGCAGTGTCCAGACAAAAGATCAAGATTCCGACCGATCGGAACTTCGGATTCACTTTCGCGGTGGTTTTCGGTCTCGTCGGCGCGTGGCTGTGGTGGAAGAAGAGCCGGTACGGCCTGCACTTTCTCGGTGCAGGGGCGGCATTCGCGCTCGTCGCGGCCGTGATCCCGAAGATCCTGCACCCGCTCAACGTGGTGTGGATGCAGTTCGGCCGCCTGCTCAACATGATCGTGAGTCCGGTGATCCTGGGCGTCATCTTCTTCCTCGTCTTCACGCCCGTCGCACTGTGGTTCCGCCTGATCCGCCGCGACGCGCTCCACCGCAAGTTCGATCGTGCGTCAACCAGCTACTGGCTACATCGCACGCCTCCCGGCCCGGAGGCCGAGAGCTTTCCGCAACAGTTCTAGGGGAGTCAGGACACATGAGTCTGGTTCGAGAGTTGTGGGCATTCCTTCGCGCCCGGAAAAAATTCTGGCTCGTCCCGATCATCCTCGTGACGCTGCTCATCGGCGGCCTGCTGGTGTTCGCGCAGGGTTCGGCGCTCGCGCCGTTCATCTACACGCTGTTTTGACGGAGCGCCGGTTCGCATGAAGATCCTGGGAATTTCGGCGTACTACCACGACGCGGCGGCCGCGCTCGTCGTCGACGGCCAGATCGTGGCGGCGGCGCAGGAAGAGCGCTTCACGCGCAACAAGCACGACCCCGAATTCCCGGTCAACGCGGTGCGCTACTGCCTCGACGAGGCGGGCCTGAAGTACTCGGACCTCGATCACGTGGCGTTCTACGACAAGCCGTTCCTGAAGTTCGAACGGTTGCTCGAGACGTACCTCGCGTTCGCGCCGCGCGGCTTCAGCTCGTTCCGCAAGGCGCTGCCGGTCTGGATCAAGGACAAGCTCTTCCAGAAGGACGAGATCGTCAAGGCGCTCGAGACGCACCTGTCGAAGGACGAGGGCTGGTACCAGAAGCTGCTGTTCTCCGAGCATCACCTGAGCCACGCCGCGAGCGCGTTCTATCCATCGCCGTTCGAGCGCGCAGCCGTGCTCACGATGGACGGCGTCGGGGAGTGGACCACGACGTCGCTCGCGATCGGCAACGGCAGCGATCTCAAGGTGGTGCGGGAGATCCATTTCCCGCACTCGCTGGGACTGCTGTACTCGGCGTTCACGTACTACACCGGCTTCAAGGTGAATTCCGGCGAGTACAAGGTGATGGGGCTCGCGCCGTACGGCGAACCGAAGTACGTCGACCTGATCAGGAAACACCTGGTCGACATCAAGGACGACGGCACGTTCCGGCTCAACCTCGACTACTTCGACTACTGCACCGGCCTGCGGATGACGAACGAGAGGTTCGCCGAGCTGTTCGGCGGGCCCGCGCGTGAGTCCGAATCCCAGCTCGGCCAGCGCGAGATGGATCTCGCGGCAAGCGTGCAGGTGGTGACGGAAGAGATCGTCATCAAGCTCGCGAAGGGTATCCAGAAAGAGACTGGCGAACGCAACCTGTGCCTCGCGGGCGGCGTCGCGCTCAATTGCGTCGCGAATGGCAAACTGCTGCGCGAAAAGGTGTTCGACAACATCTGGTTGCAGCCCGCGGCCGGCGATGCCGGCGGCGCGCTCGGCGCGGCGCTCGCGGCCAACTACCTGTACAAGAAGCAGCCGCGCAAGGTCAGCGTCGTCGGCGACGCGATGCGCGGCAGCTACCTCGGGCCGCGCGACAAGCAGCCCGACGTCGAAAGGAAGCTGAGCGCCACCGGCGCCCGGTTCCACGTGCTCGACGATGGCGAGACCATCGAGCGTTGCGCGCAGGCGCTCGCGGCCGGCAAGGCCGTGGGCTGGCACCAGGGCCGCATGGAGTTCGGCCCGCGCGCGCTCGGCGGACGCTCGATCCTGGGCGATGCGCGCTCACCGGTGATGCAGAAGCTGCTCAACCTCAAGGTGAAGTACCGGGAATCGTTCCGGCCGTTCGCACCGTCGGTGCTGAGAGAGCACGTCGAGGAGTGGTTCGAGATCGACGGCGACAGTCCGTACATGCTGCTCGTCGCCGACGTGCAGAAGCATCGTCGCATCGCGATGAACGAGGAGCAGCAGAAGCTGTTCGGCATCGAGAAGCTCAACGTGCCGCGCTCGTCGATCCCGGCCGTGACGCACGTGGACTACTCGGCGCGCGTGCAGACCGTGCATGCGGACACCAACCCGCGGTACCACGCGCTCATCAAGCGGTTCCACGAACTCACGGGCTGCCCGGTGATCGTGAACACCAGTTTCAACGTGCGCGGCGAGCCCATCGTGTGCTCGCCCGAGGACAGCTTCCGTTGCTTCATGGGCACGGAGATCGAAGTGCTGGCCGTCGAGAACTGCTTTCTGGAGAAAGCGGAGCAGGACGCCGCGCTGAAGCAGCGCTACGAGAACGCCTTCACGCTGGATTGACGTTTTTGTCGGTAAACAGCAAATGTTTATTGACAAACGATAAATTTATACGCAGTGTCCGCCCATCGACGGGTGAGGACGTCACATGAAATCGGGTGCGACGATTTTCTTGCGGGCAGTGCTGGTGCTCATCGGCATCGCCGCGCTGGCCATGCTCCTCGTGCAGCCGCACTTCGAGGGGCGCAACGCGAACGCGACAGCCTTCGAGGTCTACTTCGAGGACCCCTTCCTCGCATACCTCTACGTGGCTTCGGTCCCGTTCTTCGTCGGCCTGTACCACGCGTTCAAGGTCTTGAGCTTTGCCGGAGAGGACCGGCAGATCTCGCCGTCGGCCGTGAGATCCGTGCGGATCACGAAGCACTGCGCGATCGCGCTCATCGTCTTCGTCGCCGGCGCGGAGGCCTGGATCCTGTCGATCGACGACGATGATCGGGCGGGGGGCGTGATGATGGGGGTGTTCATCGCGTTCGCCGCGATCGTGGTGGCCACGGCCATGTCCGTGCTCGAACGGACCCTGCAGAACGCCGTGGACATGAAGTCGGAAAACGATCTGACGGTATGAGGTGCGGCCCGTGGCGATGATCGTGAATCTCGACGTGATGATGGCGAAGCGGAAGATGAGCGTGACCGAGCTCTCGGACCGGATCGGCATCACGATGGCCAATCTGTCCATCCTGAAGAACGGGAAAGCCAGGGCGATCCGGTTCTCCACGCTCGAGGCGATCTGCCAGGCGCTGGATTGTCAGCCGGGGGACATCCTGGAATATCGCCGCGCCTAGGCGATCCGTCGGCCGGTCAGGCGCTCGTGCGGTTCCCGCGGCGAAATTCGTCGAGGTAGTACTCGATCGGATGGGCCGTACCCGTGATGTAGAGCCTGCCGTCCGTCCTGGCCACGATCAGCGGCGCGTTTCCCGCGATCGCATCGCTCGGCTTTCCCGTCTTCACGTGAGCCGAGCCGTCGTAGAAATAGACCCAGCCGAAATCGTGTTCATCGACGCGAACGACGACGAGCTTCTGGATGTGCTGCTCATCGTGACGGGGCAGCGGCGATTCGAAGTCGATCGTGGCGATCTCGTGTCGATCGAGCCACTCGGTGACGACCAGGTCGGCTTGCTGTCGGGTCAGCATGGTGTTGCGCTCGAGATTAGTGAAGCCATAGGGTACATGGCCACTGCCGGTCGATCGGCGTCTATCGGATGAATGTCTGCCGCCAGATCCCGAGGTTCAGCACGCCCCACAGCAGCTCGCTGTGATCGGCCGCGCCGGCACGATGTTCGGCCTGCAGCGTTTTCACGCCCGCCACGTCCACCACCTCCGCGATGCCGTTGTCCGCCAGCGTCGCGTCGAGCAGCTTCGACATCGGTCCCTGCGACGCGAACCATGGCTTGAGCGGCACGCCGAAGCCCGACTTGCGTCGATGCACGATATCGGCCGGCAGGTAGCGCAGCGCCACGCTCTGCAGCACGCGTTTGCGTTTCCGCAGGGTCTGCTTGTACGCCAGCGGCAGGCTGCGCGCGAAATCGATGATCTCGTTGTCGAGGAACGGCACGCGCGCCTCGAGGCTCGTCGCCATGCTCATCTTGTCCTGGCGGTTGAGGATCGAGACGAGATACGTCCGGAAGTCGAGCTGGGCGAGCACACTCACCTCGTCGAGACCGCGCGCGCGCGCCTCGCGGATGCACGACATCCGGAAGTCGGTATCGAGCGTCGCGCCTCGACGGGTCGCGCGCAGGATGGTGTCGCGGTCGAGACCCGTGCAGTTGTAGAGCAGGGTGTCGTCGGCCGACTGGCCGGCGAACTTGCCGAGCTTGCGCAGCCGATGATCCGGCGCCTTGGTCATGAGGCCGAGCAACGACTTCCGGACGGCGCCCGGCACGCTCTGGAATGGCGCGAGCAGGCGGGGGATGTAGTACCGCGGGTATCCGCCGAACAGCTCGTCGGCGCCTTCACCGGTGAGCACGACCGTCACGTGCTCACGGGCGAGCTTGCTCAGCGCGAAGATGTGCACGGAGTTCGCGAAGTTCAGCGGCAGGTCGGAGTGCCACACGAGCCTGGGCAGCATGGAGACGTACTCGGACTCGTCGATGCGCAGTTCGTGATGGTTCGAGTTGCACGCGGCCGCGGCCATGCGCGCGTAGACACTTTCGTCGAAGTCCGCCTCGTGGAAGCCGACGGAGAACGTATTGATCCTCTGCGAGGCGTGGCGCGCGGCGATCGCGCTGGTCAGGGACGAGTCGATGCCGCGCGAGCAGAACGTGCCGAGCGGCACGTCGGCCATGAGCTGGCGCTGAACGCAGCGATTCAGCACGGCGTCGAGCTCGTTCACGGCATCGTCGTAGCTGCCTGCGAACGGCGCGGGGATGCTGCCATTGGCGGTCCAGTAAGCCTTGGGTGCCGAGGCGCGGCCATTCACGATTTCCATCGTGTGGCCGGGCATCAGCACGTCGACATCGGCGAAGAGGTTGTGAGGGCCGGCAACCTGGCGGAACAGCAGGTATTCCGCCACCGCGCCCGCATTGATGCGCGGTTCGACCACACCGGAGGCGAACAGCGCCTTGATCTCGGAGGCGAAGGCGACGCCTCTCGGGCCGCTCGCGATGTACAGGGGCTTGATCCCGGCTCGGTCGCGCGCGAGCAGCATGCGCTGGGCGTGCTTGTCCCAAAGCGCGTAGGCGAAGATGCCGTTGAGCTTCGCAACGGCCGTGTCGCCCTCGTGCACGTGCAGACGCAGGATGACTTCGGTGTCCGAGTTCGAGCGGAAGCGAACGCCCTTGGCTTCCAGGTCCCTGCGCAACTCCTTGTAGTTGTAGAGCTCGCCGTTGTAGACGAGCACGAAGCGCTCGTCCTCGGTCTTCATCGGCTGATGGCCGCCGCTCGAAAGGTCGATGATGCTGAGGCGCCGCTGCGCCAGGCCTACCGGGCCGTCGACGAAGTTGCCCGCGTCGTCGGGTCCGCGGTGCACGAGCAGGTCGCGCATGCGGGTCAGTTGCTGCTCGTCGCAGCCCGCATCCTTAACGTAGAGACCGACTATTCCGCACACTTCTTTATAGACCCAGTTTGACTTCGGAGATGACCCACTTGAATTTGCCGCGCGCGGTGCGCGGCATGGACTGCACCAGCTCGATGTCGATGCGCATGTCCTGGCCCAGGCGCTCCTTGAGATCGCGCACGAGATTCTGCCCGTCCTTCTCGGTGTACTCCGGCCGCGGGATGAGCCGGATGAGGAGGCGATCGAGGTCGGTCTGCACGAGCTGCGAGGCTTCGATGCAGTTGAGCGGCTTGAAAGGATGCGTGAGCACGGACGGCGGGATCAGTCGGCCATCCTTGAGCCGCAACAGGTCCTCGGCCTTCGTGGTCACGTCTTCCATCATCGGCGACACGCGGCCGCACGAGCAGGTCCGGGTCTTCAGCGCCGAGCGATCGGTGGTGAGGTATCGGATCATCGGCATGCCGCGGTTGTGCAGCGACGTGCCCACCATGAAGCCCTCGGCGCCCGCCGGCACCGCGCGGAATTCGTCGTCGACGATCTCCGTGACGCCGTATTCCTCGCAGAGGTGATGACCTTCGTGCTTGTCGCACTCGGTCGACCAGATGACGCGCTCGGCCGCCGCGTAGTAGTCGAACACGCGGCACTGGAACGCTTCCTCGATCGCCTCGCGCTGGAAGTCGTAGAGCGTTTCCGACGACGTGACGGCCGCGTGCAGCGGCATCTTCTCGCCGCGGTTCAGCAGCACCTTGGCGAGCACGTAGAGGGAGGACGGGTATCCGTCGACGACGCGGGGCTGGAAGTCGCGCAGCGCCTCGAAGTACGCCACGAGATTGTCGGGCGTCATGTGGAAGCTCGACATGATCAGCTGGTTCTGGTTGCGGTTGTGCCGCCAGAACGGCGGTCGCTTCTGCGACAGCGGCACGATGACGTTGCCGCGCACGACCGCGACCTTGTCGCCGTCATGCCCGAGCTTCGCGTGCGCCCACTCGTACACGCGATCCATGACGGCGTAATTCATCGTGATGGAGTCGGGGCTGTACCAGACGTTGAGCGGCGAACCGGTGGTTCCGCTCGTGTGTCCGTGACCCGGCGCGAGATCCTCCTTGCGGCGGGTCTTGAGATCCTCGACCCGGCTCTTCACCGTGTCGCGCGTGAGCACGGGAATCTTCGGCAAGTCCTCGCGGCCGCGAAACTTCGCCGGCTCCACGCCGTGGCGGGCGAACAGCTCGCGGTAGTAAGGCACGTGCTCATTGGCGTACGTGACGATCTCGCGCAGACGGGCGTCCTGCCAGTCGCCCATCTTCGCCGCGTCCCACCACTGCGACTCTTGCAGCAGGGCCCGGTACTCCTGGAACCGGCCGCCGTAACGGCTCCGTTCGAGGCGGGCGCTGAACGCGCTGACGAGCGCGCTCTGCACGGGGGCGGGTGTCAGGTCGTAGAGGCGTTTGAGCCAGGGATTCATCGTCGACACGTGGGTTTTTGAGGCGGCGCGATGATAGCCGCTCCGGAAACCCCCGGGATGTGACTTAGTCGGGCCGAATGCCCGGACTGTGAGGTCAGGCGAGGATTGGAGAGTGATGGAGGGCCGAGTGGATGAGCGGCATCATCACCTCGACCAGTGCGCAGGTGGCGGGCACGAGGAACGGCAGCAGTCGCTCGCGGCCGCCATTGGCGATCCGCTTCATTCGCCGCGACTTCAGGTACTCGCGCCGTGCCTCACGCAGCGAGGCGGGCGTCAGGGCGCGGAGGGCCACCTTGCTCGCCTGGAGGAGCTGTTCGCGCGCGGCGTATACGCGGCTGCGGAGATTCTCCCGCGTGACGGCATACGACAGCGTCGTGCGCGAGTGACGGGCCCAGAGATCCTTGTAGGCGGCGCCGCCGCCCATGAAATCGAACACGCGGATCGCGGGATCCGCGAAGCAATCGCGAATCGAGAGGCTGAGGATCGCGGTGCCGAGGTCGTCCTTGGCGAACGCGGGATTGAAGCCCTTCTGGAAGTAATGCAGAACGCCGTTGTCGAGGAAGCCCAGGAGCACCGCCTCGATGCGGCCATCGATGCGCAGGGTCCACAGGCGGGTACGGCCGTTTCGGATGCCGTCATGGGCCGCGCCGGTGAGGAGCGAGGCGAGTCCGGCGTCGCTGAACGCGCCGGGCTCGCCGGTCGCGCGCCAGCGCTGCTGATGGAGCTCAATGAGTGCGGCGACGGCCTCGTCCACCTCGTGCGGCGCGCTGACTCGCTGGAACGCGCACGCGTAGTTCTTGAACAGCCTGCGGGCGTAGTACTCCACGTTGCGGCGCATCGACTTGCCGAGCTGCTGCTTGTAGGTGGACCACTCGACCGACGTGTCGATGTAGGGCGCGCGATCCGTTTCGTGCGGTGTCGCGAACGGGCTCAGGTCGTGCATGAACTTCGACAGGAGTTTCGAATCCGACGGCACCTGCTGCAGGCAGACGCGCTCCCAGTTGCCGCTCTGTCGCAGGTGTTCGGCCAACGCGCTTCCCACGCGCTGCTCGAAACCGCGCCGCGCGAAGATGTCCATGTACTCGCTCGACTTGAGCTCGATGCCCATGCCGATGAACGCGAGTTCGCGCGCATACGGGATGCCGAAGATCTGGTGCTGGTGCCAGTAGAGCGGGGCGATGCCGACCAGGCGGCCGGACTCGTCGAGGCAGCGCAGGACGTGCAGGCGGCTGTCGGGCGGCGCGCATTCGCGCCACCACAACACGTTCCAGTGATGGCGCAGGAAGTAGACCTGCTGGTCGCTGTCCTCGAGCAATTCGTCCCACTCGGTAGACATGCGCTCGAACGCAACGCGTTCGTCGACGCAATCGACCCGGAGGCCGTGCGCCGTCGCGACGGATCTGGCTGATGTCAAAAGGAGCATTCCGTGGTGGACAGTGTAGTTCGAGTTCTGGAGCACCAAACTCCGGTCGATTGTAGACACAGCCGGATGCGATGAGAACGCATTCAGGGCACGTGGAAAGTCATTAGCGCGAACACGCGCACAATGTTGGAAATTCGTCGGCGCGTCGCTGTCGAATCACCTTACACATCCGGCCGGAAATCCGGGGCGCCGCGGTATTCTCACGCGTCAGGTATCCTGCGCGCTCCCGTTTCTGCCCGGCTTCTCCAGGTGCGCACAGAGCTATGTTCATTCTCGTATTCCGGCGCATGTCCGTGCCGCTGTTGTTGCTCTCGTCCTACACAACTGCCGCGTCGGGCGGCGCTGTGACACCGACGGAGCCGCAAGCGCCCGTCCTGCTCATCACGGGAGCGTCCTATGCGGCCGATTGGCAGCAACCCACGCTGCCGGGCTTCCGGACGCTCAACAAGGGCATCGGCGGACAGGAGACGAACCAGGTGCAGGCTCGCTTCCGCGCGGACCTGGAGGCCACCCGGCCGGCGGTCGTGCTGATCTGGGGCCTGGTGAACAATATCTCCCGGGCCCCCGAGGGTGGGGTCGAGGCCGCCAAGAAGCGTGCCGAGAGTGACTACGCGGCCATGATCGCCGAGGCGCGGGCTCAGGGCGTCGAGGTGATCGTCGCGACGGAGGTCATCATGGGACCGCCCAGCTCCTGGGGCGACCGTCTCTCGACGTTCATCAACGACCTGCGTGGGAAGGAGTCCTATCGGGCCTGGGTGAACCGGCACGTACGCGAGGCGAATGCCGTGCTGCGTGCCCAGGCGGGCAAGGCGGGAATCACCGTGTTCGACTTCGAAAAGGCTCTCGATGCGGGCGATGGCTACCGGCGCGGCGAATTCACGCAGGAAGACGGCAGCCACCTGACTCCCGCGGCCTACGCGGAACTCACGAGGTTCACGGCGGCGCAGCTCGCGCGCCGCTTCTAACGCCGGACGATGACGCTCGGACCCGCGCGCTCGATCGTCGTGTTCGCGAGATCGGTACGGTACCGCTCGCTCGCGAAGGCGCCGTAGACGTCCATCGGCTTCTTCATGCCGAGCAGGAAGCGCTGCGCGAGCATCGCGGGTCCGTTGGCGAGTCGCAGCAGCCAGCCGGGGAACCAGATCACCTTGAGGTCCGGACGGTGCTCGAGCATTCGCGTGACGAGCTCCTTGCGCGTCGGCGACTTGCCTTCGAGCATGTTGAGCACGGGCGGCGCCTGGTCGAACGACGTGGCATAGGAGCGGATCACGCGCGCCCCGGTCCAGACGTCGCAGACGCTGAGCGGCGAATGACGGCCGCCGATCGCCACGTACCACGGCCCGAGCTCGCGGCCGAGTCGACCCGCGGCATGGAAATCGGCGTAGTCCACGAGGGGGCCGGGCCGAACTACCTTCACGTCGACACCCAGATCGCGGCCCAGCTTCTGCACGAGCACTTCCGACTCGGCCTTGCCCCACACGTACGGCCCGCGTCCGAGATTGTCGGCGTCGACCGGCGTCTGTTCGTCGATCGGGCCGCGCACCTGGCGGCCGGGTTTCAGCACCGCGACGCTGCTCACGTGGATGAATCGCTTCGTGCCCGCGCGCGCCGCGGCCTCGATGAGATTCTTCGTGGCGGTGATGGAATTGCGGATGTGCTCGTCCTTGCCGCCAGCGGTTTCCGCCGCGCAGTGGACGACGAGCGAGACGCCGTCGAGCAGCGTCGCGTCGACGCCGCCGCCGAGATCGCACGGCAGGTATTCGACGCCTGCGACCCGCTGCGAAGGTTTCGGCACGCGGCGGGAGAGCACGCGCACCGGAAAGCCCGCGTGGCGCAGTTCGGTGACGACTGGTTTGCCCAGCATGCCGGTGCCGCCCGTGACGAGCACGACGCCGCGTTCGCGGTCGGCCGGCGGCAGGGCGCGCTCGAGCGCGACGACGCGTTGTTCGGCGGCGGATTCGACGATTGCCTCGGATGCGTCCAGCGCCTGGCCGATGCGCTCGCAGATGTCGACCGTGTCGACGATGTGGGAGGGGCTCATCGGTGCGGGCGTGCGGTCGCGGATCGACTGGTAGAACGACTCGGTGAGCACCTTGAGCCCGCGATACGAACCGACCTTGCTCGTGAACAGATTGAAGATGCCGCGGTTCGCGCCGGCGACGGTCTGCGAGGAGCGGCGGTAGGGCGTGAAGAGCACGCCGACGCTGTCGCCGGGGCCGCTCAGGTGGACGACCCCGCCGATGATGTAGTCGGCGCGGATTGAACCGTTCGTGCCGATGATGTTCTGGAACTGCTCGACCGGACGGCCGCTCAACGTGACGGTGACGAGACCCGTCACCTTGCCGAGGCGCAGCAGCGCGTAGACGTCGCCGGCGGCGCTTGCATCGACGGCGGTGAGCGTGATCGGCGATTCGCGGTCGCCGCTCGCGCGTCGCAGGTGATCGACGAGCGGGTAGACGGCGTGCGGCAGGATGTCCTTGCACTGCTCGACGCGCGTGATCGTGCGGCGAACCATTCGGAACGAGAAGAAACTCTCGACGTGCACGACGTCGCCGATCTCGGGCAGCTTCTCGTGCGCGATCTGGTTCGGCAGCTCGAACAGCACCTGGTGGCCCGCGACGACCTTGAGGCCGCGCTCCTGCGCGAGCGCGACGATGCGCTCGGCGTCCGCGCGCGTCGGCGTGAAGGGCTTCTCGACGTAGACGTGGCAGCCGGCGCGCAGCGCCTGCAGCGCGAGTTCGGTGTGCGTGAACTGCGGCGTGACGATGTGGACGACGTCGGGCTTGATCTGCTCGAGCAGCTCGGCCGCGCTCTTCACGATGCGCGCGCCCGCCGGGATCAACGGGCGCAGCGTTTCCTCGTTGGCGGCGGGATCGGCGATGCCGACGACCTCCGCGTTCGGGATCATCCTGATCGCCTTGAGGTGATTGATGCCCATCTTGCCGGAGCCGATGAGGCCCACGCGCAGCGCCGGCGACGATCCGACATCGCCCGATGACTTGCTCATTCTTCCATCCGTGTTGCCGAGGAGTCCGGACCCCTGTCCGAAGCGGGCGCGAATATAGCCCAACGGGGTGACGCCTCCACGCGACGGCTCGCGGCCGGTCCGCCGACCTGTGAACTCGAAACACGCGCTGTGCGTGCCCGCACGGGGCTAACGTGACGCAAGTCTCACTGTGCCACTCCCAGGGTGAATGTCGCGTTGCCAGCGCGTGCATATTTCTCCGCTATGGAGGCCTGCCGACCGGTAAAACTTGCAATGCGCGGGCCCGGTAGGCGTTCACCCTGCGGCACGCGCGGATGTCGGGCTTTTTAGACAATTTCGGTATGGGAAAGATGTCGTTATCCTCCCGCGCACTGTCGCGATCACGCTTGCTTGCGGCGCATTAAGCTCATGGAGAAGTCGCTTATGGATCTTTCGATTTTCCGGCATCGATTCGTCGCCGCGCTTGCATTGGTGGCGTGCGTGTCGGTCGCCCAGGCGCAGACGCCTAGCAATACGAATCCCGTCACCGTCGATGGCGGAACGGCGCTGCCGCCCCGCGGTCAGCCGATCTTCTTCGACGACTTCGAGATCAACGCCGCGCGTACGTCGAACACGACGTCGATGTTCCAGCAGCGAGGCTGGGCCGGCATGAAGGCGACGAACAACAACGGCAACGGTGCGCACGGTTACATCTTCACGCAGACCGATGCCGCGCGCGGCTCGCGCGTGCTGGCGATGGAAGCGCACCCGACGGCGGCTACCCCGCCGGCCGGCTGGTCGTATTCCCAGACGGACATGTATCTGCAGTACGGCAATGAGACCGGCCCGTTCGTCATCCCCCCGGATGTCTGGTTCCAGTTCTGGGTGCAGACGACGCCGGACAGCCGCGTGGGCCCCGGCGACAAGATGATCTATCCCTGCCGCACGAACTACGCGTGTACCGTGGGCAACATGTCGTGGCTGCTCATCATGGGCCGCCAGGTGAACGAGCCCTATGGCAACGACGCGCAGCTCGCGCCGATCGGCCAGTGGCACCTGGGCGTGGTCACCGAGTCCGCGAACGACCCGAACGCCTACGAAGGCCCCTGGAACGCGCACAAGCTGAACCAGAACCTGAACCACATGCGCTTCCAGAACGGCCGCTGGTACCAGTTCAAGATGCACTTCAACCTGGCGGGCCCGCAGGGTAGTTGGGAAGCCTGGGTGCGCGAGCGCGGCACCACGGCGTGGACGAAGTTCGCCGACTATCGGGGTGGCGTGTTCCCGGCCGGCTTCACCTGGCCGACCACGGCCGCGGAACGCAACGGCCACCGCATCATGCGCATGCCGACCACGGTCAACGGCCAGAACGGCGATTCGACCACCCTGTGGGACGATTTCGCGATCGCGGCGACCGAGGCCGACCTGCCGCCCTGATCGGTCAGTCCAGCGCAGTCATGCAATTCGGGACCGCGCGCGCAAGGGATTGCGCGCGCGGTTTTCGTTTTTTGTGGTTCCTCACAATTCGGTAACCGGCCCCTCACAAGGTGACGACTTGGCCTGCGGCGCCCCCTATGCTCCCGGCCTGTCATCATCCCGGCCCGAATATGACCAAGAAGATCCTGTTCCTGGAAGGCAATACCGACGGCACCGTGGGCGGCTCGTACTGGCTCATGTACGACCTCGTCAAGGGCCTCGACCGCTCGAAGTACACGCCCATCGTGGGCTTCCACCGCGACAACTTCCTGGTCGAGAAGCTGCGTGGCGACGGGATCGAAGTCATCGTCTTCCCGGAGCCGGAGCCATTCGTGTTCGGCGCATCGTTCCTGAACACCGCGCTGTCGCCCGTGAAGCGCCTCATGAACATCAAGCGCCGGCTGCTGGACCCGGCGCGCGAGCACGAGAAATTCCTGCGTGAGCGCGGGATCGATCTCGTGAACCTCAACAATTCGATCACGCGCAACCATCCCTGGATGCTCGCGGCGCTGCGCGCCGACATTCCCTGCGTCACGCACGAGATGGGCATCAACGAGCACTACGACTGGATGTCGCGGTACTTCGGCAAGCGCCTGAAGAAGGTCATCAGCCTCTCGCACGCGATCCACGACGCGATGAAGAAGGACGGCGTGGACCTCCCGAACGTCGTCGTCATCCACTGCGGCATCGACATCGAGCGCTACCAGATCCTCGAAACGCCTTCGATGCTGCGCCAGAAGTACAACCTCGATTCCAAGGCGCCGATCATCGGCGTGGTCGGCAACGTCCGCTTCTGGAAGGGGCAGGAGACGCTCGTGCGTGCGCTGCCGCTGGTCAAACAGAAATTCCCGGACGTGCGCTGCCTGCTCGTGGGCGACACCACGGAGAACGACCGTGCGTATCGCGCGAAGCTCGAGGGTCTCGCGCGCGACTCCGGCACCACCGAAAACCTGATCTTCGCGGGCTTCCAGCGGAATGCGATCGACTACATGGAGCTCATGGACGTCGTCACGCACACCTCGGTGCATCCGGAGCCGTTCGGCATCGTGACGCTCGAGGCGATGTCGCGCTCGAAGCCGCTCATCTCGACCACGATCGGCGGCCCCGCCGAGGTCGTCATCAGCGGCGAAACGGGCCTGCTCGTCGAAGCCGGCAAACCCGAATTGCTGGCCGACGCGCTCATCGACCTGCTGTCGAACCGCGAGCGCGCGGCCGAGATGGGCCGCAAGGGCCGTCAGCGGCTCCTGGAGCATTTCGGCCTGCAGAAGAATCTCGACAAGACGATGGACGTGTACGCGCAGATCCTCGCGCAACGCGCTGCCTGACAAACGAATGGGAACTATGAACAACTACAAGCGCAAGCGTGTCCTCGTCACCGGCGGCGCGGGCTTCCTGGGCTCGCACCTCTGCGACCGGCTCATCGATGCCGGCAACGAAGTCGTGTGCGTCGACAACTTCTTCACGAGCACGCGCGAGAACATCGAGCACCTGCTCGATCACCCGCGTTTCGAGCTGATCCGCCACGACGTGACGTTCCCGCTGTACATCGAGGTCGACGAGATCTTCAATCTCGCGTGTCCCGCGTCCCCGATCCACTACCAGCACGACCCGGTGCAGACGACGAAGACGAGCGTGCACGGTGCCATCAACATGCTGGGCCTCGCCAAGCGCGTGCGCGCCAAGATCTTCCAGGCGTCGACCTCCGAGGTGTACGGCGATCCGTCGATGCATCCGCAGCCCGAGGAGTACTGGGGCAACGTGAACCCGATCGGTCCGCGCTCGTGCTACGACGAGGGCAAACGCTGCGCCGAGACGCTGTTCTTCGACTATCACCGCCAGCACAAGCTGCGCATCAAGGTCATCCGCATCTTCAACACGTACGGCCCGCGCATGCATCCGAACGACGGGCGCGTGGTGTCCAACTTCGTGATGCAGGCGCTCCTCGGCCAGCCGATCACGATCTACGGCGACGGCTCGCAGACGCGCGCGTTCTGCTACGTGGACGACCTCATCCGTGGTTTCCTCGCGCTGATGGCGACGGGTGACGAGGTCACGGGCCCGATCAACTGCGGCAACCCGGGTGAATTCACGATGCTCGAGCTCGCGAACATGGTCATCGACATCACCGGTTCGAAGTCGAAGATCGAACGTCGGCCGCTGCCGCAGGACGACCCGAAGCAGCGCCGTCCGGACATCACGAAGGCGAAGCAGATCCTCGGCTGGCAACCGGAAGTCCAGCTGCGCGAAGGGCTCACCAAGACCATCGAGTACTTCGACCAGCTGATCAAGTCCCGCACGCCCGCCTGAGGCGGGCGCGGCTCAGCCGCCGCGCGCGGGGATCCTGAGCCCGAGCTTCCCGAGGATGCCGCGGACCATCTGCTTCTCCTCGGCGCCCAGCGCGAGCAGATAGACGCACGGCAGGTAGATCGCGCTCAGTGCGGCGATCTGCACGAAGAAGATCGCCAGGTTGCCGGCCGGCAGGTACCGCTGCAGCAGCCAGGCGCCGGCCAGGAACGGCACCGACGCGAGCAGCGGCCCGCGGTACACGCCCACGAAGTATTTCCACAGGCCGAGTGACAGCTTGCGGCAGATCATGACGGGCAGGATGAACAGCACGAGCGCCGCGTGCGAGACCGCGCTGCCGAGCGCCACGCCGACGATGCCGAGCTTCTTGATGAGCACGACGCTCAACGTGAGTTTCGCCGTGGCCTCGGCGACGCGCAGCAGCGCGATGGAGCGGTGCTGGCTCATGCCGTAGAGCACGCTCGAAATCACGTAGTGAGGCGCCGCGAGGATCTGCGTGAACCCCAGGATCGCGAGCACCGGGCCCGCGCGGTCCTTGAATTCCTCGCCCATCCACAGGCCGATGAACTCACTGCCGAGCAGCGTGTACGTGATGGCGATGGGCATCGTCACGACCACGGTGAGCTTCGCGCCCTTGATCAGCAGGTTGCCGAGCGCGTCGTGCTGGCGCAGCGCGTGCAGCTGGCTCGACATCGGGCTGAACACCTGCGCGGTGGACGTGATCAGCTGGCGGAGGTATTCGACGAGGCTGCCGGCGATCGCGTAGTAGGTGACGGCGCTGATCGGCATGAAGATGCCGACGACGACGGCGTCGGAGGCGAAGTTGATCTTCTGCGCGACGTTGTTGACGAGCACGTAGAAGCCGTACCCGAAGATCCGCTGGCCCAGCGCGAGCAGGCGGCGGCGCGTGAGCCAGACCGGGCGGAATGCCATTCCCGCCGCGCGCAGCTGCTTGAGCGCGAACGAGGCGTTGATGAGGCCCGCGAGGACCGCGACGCCGAACTGGATCGCCGCGAGGGCCACGAGCCCGTAGCCCCGGCCCAGCAGGACGACGATGAGCACGGTGCGCAGCACCGTGGTCGCCATCCCGACCATGTTCATGACGTCGAAGCGGTGCAGACCCTGCAGCACGCCGGTGAATACGTTGAAGAAGAATGTCTGCGCGATCGTGAGGCCGGTGAAGATCACGGCCCAGCGCGCCTCGGCCGCGTGCGCGGCGTCGATGTTGAACCAGCGCGGGATTCCCCAGGCACACAGGATCGTCAACAGGATGCAGATGGCCGTGATCGGCACGTAGACGGCGAATGCCGTCGTCAGCACGTCGTTGAGCTGGCGGTTCTGGTTGCGCGCGCAGTACTTCGCCGTGTACCGCACGACCGATTCGCGCACGCCGAAGTCGAGCAGGTAGAGATAACCCGTGAACTGCATCGTCACGGCCCAGATGCCGTAGTAGACGCTGCCGAGCTTGTTGACGACGAATGGCGAAAGGAAGAACGAGACGCCGATGTTCAGCGCCAGGTGCAGCCAGTTCGAGGCGATGCTGCGCGTGAGGCGGGCGACGCCGCTCATCGCGATGTCCGGGTGGAAAGGGAGGCGCTCATTCGGGGCGGCACTCTAACCGGTCGGGCCCGCGCCCGGCAGGCTTCGCGCCCGCCGTGGCGGGGGGATCGCGACGGAAGTCTCAACTGGGTCAGGCCCCGTCGCGCATCCGGTAGAGAAGCGTGCCCAGGTATTCGTGGACCGCCAGGTCGGAGATCTCGAGCAGGTTGGGCGAAGGCATGATTTCCGCCTTGCGCCAGTCCTTCGGCATCTGGTGATCGGTGGGCGCCGGGATGGCCGCGAGCCCGGCCTTCGCGAACACGGCGAGCGTACGCGGCATGTGACCCGCCGAGGTGACGAGGAAGAATTTCTCCGGCCCGACGAACGACGGCAGATGCGCGGCGCTTTCGGCCGTCGTCGTCGATCCGTTCTCGAGTCGCAGTTGGGTGGCGGGCACGCCGAGCTTCACGAGCGATTCGCCCATGACCTTTGCGGTGACCGGATCGCCCGATACGACGACATCGCAGTCGGGCCGGTCGCGGTGGAGCTCGAGCGCGAGCAGGACGCGATAGGTCGTGGAAGTGCCGAGGCGGCCGGTGAGTGGCATCTCCGGGTCGTCGGTCGCCCAGCCGGTGAGCACCACGATGTGCCTGGCTTCTGGATGCTGCCGGGGGTCCGCGAGCGTGGGGTAGCGGTACTCGAGAGGGCTCATGAGCGCGGCGGCCGTCATGCCCGAGGAGAAGACCACCATGACGAGCCCGGCGGCCCCGAGCAGCCATGGCGTCAGGCGCCGCGATCGCCACCAGCAGGCGCTCATGAGGCCCAGTACGAAGAGGACGAGGGCGATGCCCGAGGGCACGGCAAAGGCGGCGAGTAGGCGCATGGGTGGATGCTACACACCGCCACCGGGGCCGTGATCCTTCGCGGCCGCCGTGAGTCTGTGATCTGGTTCCTATGACGGCCGGTTGCCATCGCCCGCCGCGTGGTCTTGCCCGGGGGCGGCCTTTATCCTTCCACGTCCTCGTTGTCAGGGATGTCGATGACCACAACCGCTTCCAGCGCCGCCGGCCAGCCGGGTCCCCTGTTCTCGCTCGACCGGACGGGGTTGCTAGCCGCCGTATGGCTGGTCTGCGGAACGATCTTCGTCGCGCTGTTGCCGTCGCACCTGGTCCAGGGCCTGCCGCTGTGGGCAGCCCAGGTCTCGCGCGTGATGCTCGCGGTGTTGTTCGTGGCGCCGCCGATCGCCTTCCTGATCGCCGACCGGCAGCGAGATGATTCGGGCCGCGTACGCTGGCTGGCTGCGCTCGCGGTTGCCGCTTCGGCTTACGTACCCGCACTGCTCGCCGAACTGTTCCTGGCGCCGTCGTTCCCGCTGCCATTTCTCATCGAGTCGATGGCGGCCGGCATGCTGGTCGTGCTGATCCCGCTGGTCGTCGGCGCCCGCCACATCGGCAAGATCGCGATCGTCGCCACCGGACTCGCGGTGGCGCTGCTCGTCGTGGGCGTGTTCGTCGGCAAGACGCCGGGTTGGACGCTCGCGTCGATATCGGCGCGCGCCGAGGGTCCGGAAACGGTCGTCCGCGTGCTGCCCACGGCGCTGATGCCCGTGCGCGTCACGGCGTACCGCCACTACATCGACGCGAAGGTGGCCGGCGGCGGCATCACCTCCCTCGGCCAGGGCTATCTCGCCGCGAGTGGCGAGGGCAAGTTGTTCTATGTCGAGCGCGACGCGGCGAGCGGAAAATTCTCCGCGACGCCGCTGCGCCTCACGGTGCCGATCAATCACGGGCAGTTCTTCGCGGAGACGACGCAGACCGGGACCGCGCACGCGGAGCACGGCAACGTGGCAATCGCGCCGAAGTGGTTCCGCGTCACCGATCTGCTCGCGGAGGACAGGGACGGCACGACGACGCTGTTCGCCGTGCACGAGTTCTGGAAGTCGGCGCAGAAGT